>NZ_JBVVXU010000009.1:0-196302 GCF_055902035.1 Leisingera sp. SA215
GCCATGAGCTACAAGAGTGACATCGAGATTGCGCGTGAAGCGCAGAAGAAACCGATCCAGGAGATTGGTGCGAAGATCGGGATTTCGGACAGCGATCTGCTGCCCTACGGCCACGACAAGGCAAAGGTGTCGCAGTCCTTCATCAACTCGGTGCAGGACCGCGAAGACGGCAAGCTGATCCTGGTGACCGCGATCAACCCGACGCCGGCGGGCGAAGGCAAGACCACCACCACCGTGGGCCTGGGCGACGGTCTGAACCGGATCGGCAAGAACGCGATGATCTGCATCCGCGAAGCCTCGCTCGGCCCGAACTTCGGCATGAAGGGCGGCGCCGCAGGCGGCGGCTACGCCCAGGTGGTGCCGATGGAGGAGATGAACCTCCACTTCACCGGCGATTTCCATGCCATCACCTCGGCCCATTCGCTGCTGTCGGCAATGATCGACAACCACATCTACTGGGGCAACGAGTGCGAGATCGACACCCGCCGCGTCGCCTGGCGCCGGGTTGTCGACATGAACGACCGCGCCCTGCGGGTGATCACCGCCTCTCTGGGCGGCGTCTCCAACGGCTTCCCGCGCGAAGCCGGTTTTGACATCACCGTGGCCTCGGAAGTGATGGCGATCCTGTGCCTCGCCAACGACCTGAAAGACCTGGAAAAGCGGCTCGGCGACATCATCGTGGCCTACCGCCGCGACAAGACCCCGGTCTACTGCCGCGACATCAAGGCCGAAGGCGCGATGACCGTGCTGCTGAAAGACGCGATGCAGCCGAACCTGGTGCAGACCCTGGAAAACAACCCGGCGTTTGTGCATGGCGGCCCGTTTGCCAATATCGCCCACGGCTGCAACTCGGTGATCGCCACCAAGACCGCCCTGAAAGTCGCCGACTACGTGGTGACCGAGGCCGGTTTCGGCGCCGATCTGGGGGCTGAAAAGTTCATGAACATCAAATGCCGCAAGGCAGGCATCGCGCCGTCGGCAGTGGTGCTGGTGGCCACCGTGCGGGCGATGAAGATGAACGGCGGCGTTGCCAAGGCGGATCTGGGCGCCGAGAATGTCGACGCGGTCAACGCGGGCTGTGCCAACCTCGGCCGCCACATCGAGAACATCAAATCCTTCGGGGTTCCTGTTGTGGTTGCGATCAACCACTTTGTGACCGACACCGATGCCGAAGTGGAGGCTGTCAAAGCCTATGCCGCCACCCATGGCGTCGAGGCGGTGCTGTCGCGCCACTGGGAACTGGGGTCGGAAGGCTCGGCGCCGCTGGCGCAGAAGGTTGTGGAAATCGTCGATGCGGGCCAGGCCAACTTCTCGCCGATCTACCCGGACGAGATGTCCCTGTTCGACAAGATCGACACCATCGCCAAGCGGATCTACCGCGCCGACGAGGTGCTGGCGGACAACAAGATCCGCAACCAGCTGAAGGAATGGGAAGAGGCGGGCTACGGCAATCTGCCGGTCTGCATGGCGAAGACCCAGTACTCCTTCTCGACCGACCCGTCGCTGCGCGGTGCGCCGGTGGGCCATTCGGTGCCGGTGCGCGAAGTGCGCCTCTCGGCCGGTGCCGGCTTCATCGTTGCGGTCTGCGGCGAGATCATGACGATGCCCGGCCTGCCGCGCAAACCGGCGTCGGAAACCATCCGCCTGAATGACGACGGCCAGATCGAAGGCTTGTTCTAAACGGCGATATGCGACATTCACGGCCCGGGACCCATCCCGGGCCGTGAGAGTTTTGAGACATGAGCACCACACGCACCCCGCCAGATGCCTGCAGCGATATGGCAAGCCTCCGGCTGCAGATCGACCACCTCGACCGGGAGCTGATCGCGCTGCTGGCCGAGCGGGCCGGATACATTGACCGGGCGATTGCGCTGAAGCAGGCAAACGGCTGGCCGGCGCGGATCCCGGAACGGGTCGAGGAAGTGGTGCTGAATGCCCGTGCCGCGGCCGCGGAACAGGGGCTGGACCCCGGTCTGGCCGGGCACCTGTGGCGGCAGCTGGTGGAGTGGTCGATTGCCCGCGAGGCGCGGGTGATCCGGGAAGAGTGAGGCTGAGCGGGGGCCTGCGGCGCGGGCATCGCGAGCGACTGAGATGGACAGGCAGGCTTCAAGGGCGATCCGTGCCTGCGGCAAAGAGGAAGAGATCAAATGGCAGCAACATTGATTGACGGCAAGGCCTTTGCGGCCAAGGTGCGCGGCCAGGTGGCTGAGCATGTGGCGCGGCTGAAAGAGGAACACGGCATCACCCCCGGCCTGGCGGTGGTTCTGGTCGGCGAAGACCCGGCCTCCCAGGTCTATGTGCGCTCCAAGGGCAAGCAGACCGTCGAGGTCGGCATGAACTCGGTCGAGCACAAGCTGGATGCGGAGACTTCCGAGGCGGATCTGCTGGCGGTGGTCGACCAGCTGAACAACGATCCCTCGATCCACGGCATCCTGGTGCAGCTGCCGCTGCCGAAGCATATGAACGAGGATCTGGTGATCAATTCGATTGCGCCGGAGAAGGACGTCGACGGTTTCCACATCTCCAACGTCGGCCTGCTGGGCACCGGCCAGAAATCGATGGTGCCCTGCACGCCGCTGGGCTGCCTGATGATGCTGCGCGACCACCATGGGTCGCTGTCGGGCATGGATGCGGTTGTGATCGGCCGCTCCAACATCGTCGGCAAGCCGATGGCGCAGCTGCTCCTGGGCGACAGCTGCACGGTGACCATCGCGCATTCGCGCACCAAGGATCTGCCCGATGCGGTGCGCCGCGCCGACATCGTGGTGGCGGCGGTCGGCCGTCCGGAAATGGTGCCGGGCGACTGGATCAAGGAGGGCGCGACCGTGATCGACGTCGGCATCAACCGCATCGAGCGCGACGGCAAGACCAAGCTGGTCGGCGACGTTGATTTTGCCACTGCGGCCGAGCGCGCGGGCGCCATCACCCCGGTGCCGGGCGGCGTCGGCCCGATGACCATCGCCTGCCTGCTTGCCAACACCGTCACTGCGGCCTGCCGCGCCAACGGCCTCAAGGAACCCGAAGGCCTGACCGCCTGACCCAGCGCTGACCGCTGACCGCCTGACTGATATGCTCCCGCCGGACCGCCTCCGGCGGGAGTATTTTTTGGAAAGATGATGGCTGGCAGGCCTTAGGCCGTCACCGGCACCATCGTGCCTTGCAGGAGGGCGATCAGCTTTTCCTCGTCTGCTGAAACGGCGTGGACCTCCGCCGTGACGATGATCAGACGGCGTCCTGGTTTGATGACCCTGCCGGAAGCGCGCAGGCGGTCTCCGGCACCGGGAGCCAGCAGGTTGATCTTCATCTCCGCCGTCATCACCTCGCAGTCCCCAGGCATCATAGTGAGTGCGGCATAGCCCGCGGCTGTGTCGCCGAGAGCAAAGCTCAGCGCGGCATGGGCCACGTCATGCTGCTGGCGGCTGCCAGGCAGGATCGGAGCGCTGATCACCACTTCGCCGGGTGAGATGCTGTCGATTTCCGCGCCGAAGGTCTGCATCATGCTTTGCCGGGCGAAACTGCTGCGGATGCGGTCGATCATTTCGAAGGTCCTTCTTTTGCTGTGGCCAAGCATAGAAGAGGCTGAGCCATCAGAGGGCCGTGACGCTGCGCCATTTAGCGGGGCATCGGTATCGGCAGGGCTTGCGGGCCAGTCAGAATGGCCAGGGCGTTCGGCGCCATCAGTGACGTGAGGGCCGGATTGGTGCTGCGCAGGCCGCCGGTATAGGTGCCGAAGGCCGGCAGGATCAGGCGGCAAGCGTCCAGCAGGAAGGCCGGGCGGGAGGTGCTGCGGAGCCGCGCTTTGGGATGGTAGTGGCCGGACACCTCGGCATCCTCTGACGGCGCGGCAATGTGGCGGAAGGTCAGCGGGCCAAGCCGGAGGGTTGCGTGATGCTCCCCCCCCAGCCCGGTAGGGGCGGGGTCGTGGTTTCCCTCGATCCAGATCCAGCGGCGGTTTCGCATCAGATCCTGGAATTGGGTCCTGCCGGCCTCCGGCAATGCAACCGCGGCGGCGTTATCGTCGAAGCTGTCGCCGAGGCAGACCACGGTTGCCGGATTGAGGTCTGCAACCAGTTTATCAAGCCGGGCGAGCGTATCGTGCCCCTCGTAAGGAGGCAGGGCACTGCCGCCGCGCCGCGCGTGGCGTTCGGATTTGCCCAAATGCAGGTCGGAGACGCAGAGCAGGCGGTGCCCCGCCCACCAGAGCGCGCCGGAGCCGAGCGCGGTGAGGCGGGCGCCGGCGAGGATGAAATCAAATCCGGTCATACTGCGGTCTTAGCCGCGCGGGCGGAACAGGCAAGTGTTATTGACCCAGCCGGTCCAGCCCGGATTGCCGCATCAGCGCTTCCGCCTCGCGTTGCAGCAGCTTTTCTTCGGCTGCGCCTTTGACCGGTACCTTGCCCACCTCCAGCAACAGCGGCGCGGCGAGCGGAGAGATCCGTTGCAGCCGCCGCAAGGTGATCCGGCCCTTGATCCGTGCCAGCATGTCCTCAATGCGGCCAAAGTCAACCAGCCCGCGCAAGGCTTCCTCGCGGGTGATGCCGATCAGCAGATGGTCCGGGTCGTATTTTCTGAGGGTGTCATAGAGGATGTCAGAGGAGAACGCCGCCTGGCGCCCGTTCTTGCGGTGCCCGGAGGTGTTGCGTTCGATCAGCCCGGCAATGGTTGCGGCGCCGCGGAAGGCGCGTTTCATCACCGCGTTGCCGGCCAGCCAACCGTCCAGCCCCTCGCGCAGGGCAGTGGCATCGAACAGCGGGGCCGGGTCGGTCAGGGGTTCCAGCCCCCAGATCAAGGTGGCGTAGTCGCTTGCGACAAAGCCAAGCGGATCGAGGCCAAGCTCCTCCATCCGCTTGGTCAGAAGCAGCCCCAGCGTCTGCTGCGCGTTGCGGCCGGCAAAGCCGTAAATGCAGGCATGTTCGCGGCCGTCGCGGGGGAAGCTTTCGATCAGCAGAGACCCTGCGCGGGGGAGTTCGGAAACCGCGCGCTGCAGCTCCAGCCATTCGGCGGTGTGGCGGGGCAGGTTGGGCCAGCTGTCCTGTTTGAATATCTTCAGGATGCGCGCGCTGAGCTGGGTGGAGGTGGCGAATTTGGTGCCGGAGAATACCGCGATCTTCGGCTTTCTGCCGGGGGTCCGGGTGACCTCGACAGTCATTTCGCGCAGGCCCTCGTATCGCACGGTCTGGCCGCCGATCAGGAAGGTGTCGCCGGGGGTGAGGGTGGCGGCAAAGGCCTCCTCGATCTCGCCCAGAGGTTTGCCGCCGCGGCTGCGCTTGAGGCGGACCTTGACCAGGCCGGTGTCCTGGATGGTGCCCAGGTTCATGCGGATGCGGGCAGCGGCGCGCGGGTCGCGCAGCTGCCATTTGCCGTCCGGGCGCTGCAGCAAGCGCTGCCACTGATCATAAGCCTTCAGCGCGTAGCCGCCGGTGGCACAGAAGTCCAGGCACGCATCGAACCCGGCGCGGGAGAGGGCGGCATAGGCGCCGGCCCGGGTCATTTCGGCATAAAGCGCGCCGGCGTCGAAGGGGCCGGCACAGGCGGCGATCAGGATGTGCTGGCAGAGCACGTCGCGGGGGCCGGGGCCGCGGGGCCCGCCGTCCAGATCACCCGCACGAACCGCTTCGAGCGCGGCGCGGCACTCAACCACCTCAAGCCGATTGGCGGGCACCAGCAACGCCTTGGACGGCGCGTTGTAGCGGTGGTTGGCGCGGCCGATGCGCTGCACCAGCCGTTTGACGTTTTTCGGCGCGCCGATCTGGATCACCAGGTCCACATCGCCCCAGTCGATGCCGAGGTCCAGCGAGCCGGTGCAGACGATGGCACGCAGTTCGCCGCGGACCATGGCGGCCTCCACCCGTTCGCGCTGGACCCGGTCGAGAGAGCCGTGGTGGATGCCGATCGGCAGCGCGTCCTCGTTGGCAAGCCAGAGGTTGTGAAAGAAGATTTCGGCCTGCGCGCGGGTGTTGTGGAAGATCAGCGTGGTTTTGTGCGCCTTGATCTGCTGCATCACCGCCGGGATCGCATAGGCCGCGCCGCCGCCGGCCCAGGGCGGCGCCTGTTCGGTTTCCAGCATTCGGATGTCCGGCGCCGGGCCGGGGTCTGCCAGCACGATCTCGCAGGAGTCCGGGTGGCGGGCGAGGTAGCTGGCGATGGCCTGCGGATCGTCGACAGTGGCCGAGAGGCCCACCCGGCGCATATCCGGGCAGAGCGTTTGCAGCCGGGCCAGTGCCAGCATCAGTTGGTCGCCGCGTTTGCTTTCGGCCAGCGCGTGGATCTCGTCGACCACCACCCTCTTCAGGCCTTTGAAGGTGCGCTGCGCGTCTTCGTAGGAGGTCAGCAGGGCCAGGCTTTCCGGTGTGGTCAGCAGAATATGCGGCGGGTCGGCGCGCTGGCGTTTCTTGCGGGAGGCGGGGGTGTCGCCGGTGCGGTCGTCAATGCGGATGGGCAGGCCGATCTCCTCAACCGGCGTGCGCAGGTTGCGCTTGATGTCTGCGGCCAATGCCTTGAGCGGGGAGATGTAGAGCGTGTGCAGGCCCTGGTGGCTGCCATCGGCCAGTTCCGCCAGGGTGGGCAGGAAACCGGCCATGGTCTTGCCGCCGCCGGTGGGGGCGATCAGCAGGGTGCAGAGCGCCCCGGCCCGCTCCAGCATGGCGCGCTGATGCGGATGAATGGTCCAGCCGCGGGCGCTGAACCAGTCTGGAATGACCTCGGGAAGTTTGCTCATCCCTTCCTTTTAGGGGAAGGCCCGAAACTTTTCGAAAAGTATTAGCAAGAGTTTTGGAAACCTCATGCCGCCGGCTGTTTCCCAGCGGGGTTACTTCACGATCTCCTCGTCCTTGACGAACATGTTGGCCCAGGCGCGGTCGATCAGCTCGGGGGACATCTGATAGGGGATGCCCTCGAATTCGCAGATCGCGATGATCTGGTCGATCAGGAACACTGGCTGGTAGTTCGCATAGACGTTGCCGATCGTCGGGTATTTCTTCTTCAGCAGATGCACCAGCGCGGCTTCGTCCAGCGGCATGCCTTTCTTGCGGGCCACCATGGCAAAGATCTTGAGGTAGTTTTCCTGGTCCGGGCCGTCGATCTTGATCTTGAAGAAGATCCGGCGCAGGGCGGCCTGGTCGAAAATCTCGTTCGGGTGGAAGTTGGTGGAGAAGATCACCAGCGTGTCAAAGGGCACTTCGAATTTCTCGCCCGACTGCAGGGCCAGGATGTCCTTGCTTTCCTCCAGCGGCACAATCCAGCGGTTGACCAGCGACTGCGGCGGTTCCGCCTGGCGGCCAAGGTCGTCGACGATGAAAATGCCGCCGGTGGATTTCAGCTGCAGCGGTGCCTGATAGGTGCGCGCGGTCGGGTTATAGACCAGGTCCAGCATGTCCAGCGACAGCTCGCCGCCGGTGATCACGGTGGGGCGCTGGCACATGACATAACGTTCGTCGAAACGGCGGCGGCGGCGCAGGGCGTTGGGGTCTTCCGGTTCCTGCTCCACTTCGGTGTGGACGATCGGGTCATAGACCGTGATCACCTGGCCCGAATATTCAATGGCGCGCGGCACATAGACGTGATCCCCCAAGGCGTCGCGGATGCCGTTGGAAATTGAAGACTTGCCGTTGCCCGGCGGGCCGTACATCAGGATCGAGCGGCCCGCGCTGACGGCCGGGCCAAGTTGGTCCAAGAGGCTGCTGGGCAGGATCAGATGCCCCATCGCGTTGGTCAGCTGGTCGCGGGACACTTGGATGTTGCGGATCGACTGGCGTTTCACCTGCTCGCGGTAGACATCCAGGGGCACCGGCATGGCGCCGAAGTATTCCGATTGGCTGAGCGCATCCAGCGCCCGCGATTTGCCTGCATCGGTCAGCTGGTAGCCCATCTCGTTGCCGCTGTTGGCGTTGAGCGTGCCGGTGGCCTCCAGCAGCTTTTGCTCGCGGGCGATATCCACCAGTTCCTGGGTGACGGCGCCGGGCAGGCAGATTGCCTCTGCGATTTCTGTGACGTTCTCGACGTTCTTGCGGAAGATGGTCTTCAGCAGGATGTCCCGCATCATCACCAGCGGCAGCTGCATCTGTGTCAGCCCCTTGGGGGCGGGCGGGGCCATCACGGTGAGGTTCTGCATGTTCATGGCGGTGCCTGTCCCTGAGATCGGATCCGTGCCCCGGCGGCCGAGGCTTTCAAGGAAACAGACTATTCAGGACTGTGGCAACAGCGGGGCAGAGCTGCAGCAATTCCGCGGAGGCGGCGGATTTCCAGCGCAGTTTTACTCCGGCGGCGGCCGTCAGCTGCCGAACAGCGCCGCCAGTACCAGGTAAAGGGCGAGGGTGCCGCCAAGGCACAGGCCCATCGGGAAGCTTTTGCCGGTATCCCAGCTTTGCCATTGCGGCGCCAGCTGGCGCAGGGGGGTGTATTTGGCGATCCGGTGGGCGGTGAACCCCGCCAGCAGGGTGGCGGCAAAGATGATCATCAAAAGCCTCAGGTCGCCAAGCGCAAAGTAGGGGGCCGCGGCGCCCGCAAATTTGGCGTCACCCGCGCCCACAGCGCCGGCAGCGTAGAACAAGTAGCCCAGACCGATGCCGACCGGCAGGTGCAGCAGGTGCCAGCCGTAATCCGCCCAGCTGGGCATGACAGCCGCGCCGACGGCTGCATAGGTCACCGCCAGCACATCAACCGCCCAATTGGGAATGCGCATGCCGCGCAGATCCGTCAGCGCCACTGTATAGCACAACGGCAGCACAAAAGGCAGGAACCACAGGGCAGCATGAGCCGGGAATTGCATGGATCAGCCGTTCTCCAGCGCCGTCAGCGAGCGTGACGCTTCCTCGAAATGCTGCGGGTGGGTGTCAATTGCTTCGCGCAGCAGGTTCTCGCCAACTTTGACGTCGCCCTGTTTTACAGCCGACAGCGCCAGCGTGTGCAGCAGCAGTGCGCGTTCGGTCTGATCCATCGGGATCACCGGCAGGGTGTAATTGCGTTGCGCGCCGCGGGCCAGAACCAGGTTGTTCTTGGCGGTGAACAGCCCGTGATTCTGGCGGATCGCTTCGCCGAACAGCCGCTCGGCGCCGGCGAAATCGCCGCGGGTCAGCTTGGAATAGCCCCAGTTGTTCATAACCTTGGCCGGTTTGGTCGTCAGCCCGGTGGCAATTTCATAAAAGCTGTCGGCGCGCTTCCAGTCCTTGCCGGCATCGGCGACCACAGCCTCCAGCCGGTAGCGCTCGTAGGTTTCATGGGTGGGGGGGACTTGATCCAGTTCTGCTTTGGCCGCGTCCCATTCACCGCTGCGCACGAATGCGCCTGCCAGCTGCACATGGTCTGCGCTGGTGGCGCCTTTCATGGACACCACTTTCTTCCAGGCGGCGGTGCCCTCGGTGGTGCGCTTGGCACGGATCAGGGAATGCGCCAGTCCCCGCTGCAGTTCAATCCGGTCCGGGCTGCCTTTCAAGGTCCGCTGGAAATGGGCAACCGCCTCGTTCGGGTCGGCCACGGTCAGCATCACATCGTTGAGATTGCTCTCGTCGATGACGTTCACTTCCTGAAACGCCCGTTCCACGGTTTCATCGGCTTTCTCCGCGCAGGCCGACAGGACAAGCGCCCCTGCCAGAGAAGCGGATAGAAAAATCTGCTGGCGCATTTGTGCGTCCTTTTTACTGCTCTGCCTCTGTCATGGTGCCTGGCGAATCAGGTAGCTGCCACCGCCCTGCCGCACCAATTTATAATCTTGATTTTGAGGGTCAGTATGCGCAGGATTTTCAAGCTTTGCGAGAGCCAGCCGCAAATTATCGCGGATTGCGTCACTTTCGCCATTGTCAAGCGCATAAGCGCGCTGGAACACCTGCACCGCTTCGGCGGTTTTGCCGCGCTCCATCAGCGCAACCCCCAGATTGTTCATCGGTTCAGGCCAGGAGCCATCCGCATCCACCGCCTGGCGCAGCAGCTCCTCCGCCTGGCCCAGCCGCCTGAGACCCAGTTTGGCACTGCCCATGCCGGACAGAACCTCGGCCGTCAGCCCGTGGTCCAGCGCGGCGCGGGTGAAGGCGTCCAGCGCCAGTTCATGCTCGCCCGCGGCCATCAGCCGGTGGCCGACCACCAGGCCGTCCTCAGCCTGCTGGCGGTGATTGCCACCCGGTGCCCAAGGGCTGCCCTTATCCTGTTTCAGCCCGCCCGGTGCGCAAGCCGCCGCCAGCGCGACAACGCTGGCGGCGGCAATAACACGGCGGAGACGGCCCGGCCCGGCCCGTCCTGATGAGTTCATGTTCGGTAGCCTCAGTTGCCCATGTTCATGATGCCCTGCACCGACGGGCCGACCAGAATGATCAGCAGCGGCGGGACCGTCAGGCCCATTGTGGCAAGGGTCATCTTCACGGGCAACTTGTTTGCAGCCTCCTCCGCGCGCATCACACGCTTGTCACGCATTTCCCCGGCATAAACCCGCAGGGCGTCCGCGATCGAGGTGCCGAAGCTGGCGGACTGGATCATCACGGTCACAAAGGAGGAGACATCCTGCACCCCGCAGCGGGTGCCCATGTCGCGCAGCACCTTGTCCTTTTCCTTGCCCGCCTTCATTTCCTGGGCGACCACCTCGAATTCTTCGGCCAGGTCGGGGTAGGAGGCGTGCAGCTCCGAGGCGACGCGTACGATGGCCTGGTCCAGCGACTGGCCGGCCTCGACGCAGACCAGCATCATGTCCAGCGCGTCCGGGAACCCTTCGGTGATCTTCTGCTTGCGCTCTTCAATCCGGCGGGTGATCCAGTATTTCGGCAGCATGTAACCGGCCGCGCCGGGCCCGATGATGCGGATCGCCATCTGCTGGCTGTCATAGTCGATATCGGCCTTCAGCACATAAACAAAGAACAGCCCGGCCAACAGGCCCAGGATGCCGAAAGCGAACTGCAGGAAATGAAACAGGCGCACCGAGTCCTTGGAGTGGTACCCGGCCTGGCGCAGCTTCAGTTCCATCGCAGACAGTTCGTCTTCGTTCTGCGGTTCCAGGAAACCTGCGAATTTCTGCAGCTGCTCGTTGCGGTCGGCCTGGCGCAGCCGCTGCTTTTGCGGTTTGTTCCGGGTTTCGGGCGCGATGTTCTTTTGCAGCTTCTTCAGCGGATCCTCGGGCTGGTTCAGCAGCAGCGGAACCGCCAGCAGGATCATGAACAGCCCGGCAATGCCAAGCGCCAGGAGCGGGCCGAACTCGCCGAATTGCGATGTCAGGTACTCGTTTATTCCGGTCAGAAGTTCCACGGTCCCCTCCTTATACTTTGATGTTGGTCAAAACGCGCATGACGATCAGGTTGGCTGTCAGCATGGCACCCACCGCAAAACAGGCGGGGATGAACCAGGGATGGTCCAGCACGCCGTCATAGTAGTTAGGGTCCTTGACCAGGATGCCGATCAGGCAGAACAGCGGGAAACCCGACAGAAACTTGCCCGACCACTGCGCCTCGGCGGTGATGGCCTTGACCCTGCGGAACAGGCGGAAACGGGCGCGGATCACCTTGGCCAGACCTGCCAGAACTTCGGCCAGGTTGCCGCCCGATTGCTGCTGGATGGTGACGGCAACGGCCAGAAAGCGCATGTCCTGCATGTCCAGCCGTTCGGCCATTTCCTTG
The DNA here is from genome assembly GCF_055902035.1 of Leisingera sp. SA215. Lineage (NCBI taxonomy): Bacteria > Pseudomonadati > Pseudomonadota > Alphaproteobacteria > Rhodobacterales > Roseobacteraceae > Leisingera > Leisingera sp. SA215. Next base: position 11,592 of record NZ_JBVVXU010000009.1, read on the forward strand.
AGCGATTCACCCACATCGCGGCCATAAGCGCATTCATCGGAGATGATGCCGAACTCGGTAGCCAGCGGGTCCTCGACCTCATTGGCGACGATCTGCACGGCGGAGGTGAAGGGATGGCCGACGCGCAAGCTGCGCACCATCAGCTCCACCGCATCCGGCAGCTGCTCTTCTATCATGGCCATCCGCTTGGCGGCTTTCTTGTTGACCCAGAAGAACACCGCGCCAACGCCGATGATGACGGATCCCAGCATCCGGACGGGAAGCGGGGCCGAAGTGCCGATGCTGAGGCCGACAAAGGCAACGGCAGCCAAGGCGGCCATAATCAGGATCAGCTGCTTGGGTGAAAAGGCGATCGCCGCTTTCTGCGCACGTTCCGACAGCAGCGAATAGAGCGGGATCGATTGCGATTTGGCATGCTGGCCCAGCTCCTTGCGCAGCTGCTCCAGCACCTGTTCGCGGTTGCCGCCCTTCTCCATCATCTCCAGCCGGCGGGTCACCTTGCTGTTGAGGCTGATCGATTTTCCGAAAGTAAAAAGATACAGGCCTTCGACCAGGGCCAGAACCCCGAAGAAGATCAGGCCATAGATAAGCGGTTCGGCACTCAGTTGCATCAGCGCGTCTCCATCACCGTAGGTTCATAGATCGAGGCCGGCAGGTCGTAGCCCCACAGGCGGAAGCGTTCGGAATAGTGGCTGCGCACGCCGGTGGCGGTGAAATGGCCGATGATCTTGTTGTCCGGGGTCAGCCCGACCCGCTGAAAACGGAAGATTTCCTGCATCGAGATCACGTCGCCCTCCATGCCGGTGATTTCGGTGATCGAGGTCATCCGGCGCGAGCCGTCTTGCAGGCGCGAGGCCTGCACGATCAGGTTTACCGCCGAGGCGATCTGGCTGCGCACCGCCTTGATCGGCATTTCGATGCCGGCCATGGCGATCATGTTTTCCAGACGCGAAATCCCGTCGCGGGCAGAGTTGGCGTGGATCGTGGTCATCGAACCGTCGTGGCCGGTATTCATCGCCTGCAGCATATCGATCACTTCCTCGCCGCGGGTTTCGCCGACGATAATGCGGTCGGGGCGCATCCGCAGGGCGTTTTTCAGACAGTCGCGGGGGCTGACCTCGCCCTTTCCCTCGACGTTGGGGGGGCGGCTTTCCATCCGGCCCACATGGGTCTGCTGCAGCTGCAATTCCGCGGTATCTTCGATCGTCAGAATCCGTTCGGCATTGTCGATGAAGCTGGACAGCGCATTCAGCGTGGTGGTTTTACCCGAACCGGTACCGCCCGAGACGATGACATTCAGCCGGGTTGACACGGCGGCCTGCAGATAGGCGGCCATTTCTTCGGTGAAGGCGCCGAAGTTCACCAGATCGTCGATCCCCAGCTTGTCCTTTTTGAACTTCCGGATCGATACCAGCGAGCCATCCACCGCAACCGGCGGCACCATCGCATTGAAACGCGAGCCATCGGCAAGACGGGCGTCCACATACGGGTTGGATTCATCGACCCGGCGGCCCACAGCCGAGACGATCTTGTCGATGATCCGCATCAGATGCTTCTCATCCTTGAAGGTAATGTCGCTGATCTGCAGCTTGCCGTCACGTTCGACAAAGATCTGCTGCGGCCCGTTGACCAGGATATCGCTGACCGTGTCGTCCTGCAGCAGCGCCTCGAGGGGGCCGAGGCCGGTGACCTCGTCATACAGCTCTTTGTTCAGCTGCTGGCGGTCTTCACGGTTCAGGACGATGCTTTTCTCGGCCAGAATCTCGGTGGCGATGGTCGCGATCTCAGACCGCAGTTCCGCCTCGCCTGCGCGTTCCAGCGCGGCCAGGTTCAGGTTTTCCAGAAGCTCGCGGTGCAGCTGGATCTTGATTTCGCCCAAACGCTCCTTGCGTTTGCGATCCTTGTCCATCGGCTGCGCTTCGGCTGGCTTGCGCTGGACCGGCCGCCGCAGGCTGACAGCAGGCGCGGCAGTGGTTGTTGCCGCCGCCGCCGCGACCGGCGCAGGCGCGGAAGGTTTGGCCGTTTGCTTTTTGTACTTTGAAAACATCAACTCATCCCCGGTTCAGCCGCTTAGGCGGCTTCGGCTTCACTTCGGCCTAATGCGTGCAGCGAGGCTGCAAGCTTGGCGATTTCTTTGCGCAAGGGATTCTTCGCTGCCGAAACGGCCAGCGGCAGTCCGTGGTCGCAGCTCTGCAGGACCTGCTTGCCGCCATCGGGCAGCTGCAGGTCGATGGAGATGCTTAGGGACTCGGCCATCCGTTTGACCCGGCTTTTACCGGCAAGATCGGTGAACCTCGGCGCCCGGTTCAAGGCAAAGCGCAGTTTCTCGAACGGCAGATCCTCGGACTGCAGCGCCCGCTTCATGCGCAGCGTATTCTGAGCTGAGCGCATGTCCAGTTCGATCATCGCAAAGTAGACATGCGCCATGTGCAGCACGGTTTCGGACCATTGCACCAGCGTATGGGGCATGTCGACGACGACAAAGTCGAAGTGGCTGCGCGCCATTTCGATCACCCGCGTGATATCCTCGGGCGACAGCAGATCCAGCGGCACCAGCTCGGACGGTGCGGTCAGAACTTGCAGCTTTTCCTGGAACGGCAGCAGAGCCTGGCCGAACAGGTCTTCGTCCATGCTGTCGGTTTCGCTGAGCATTTCCATCACCACCTCACGGCGGGGCAGGTCCAGATAGGTCGAGACCGAACCGTGCTGCAGATCCAGATCCAGCAGGCACACGGTGGGCTCGTCATCTTCGCTGAGCGCTGCAAGCTCCCAGGCCAGGTTTACAGCCATGGTTGTCGATCCGGTGCCGCCGGCCAGTCCGTGGCAGACGATCACGGCGCCTTCGCGCTGGCTGCCGGACTGAAGCTGGTGCGGATTCTGCGCAACTTGCGGTGCGGGCGCCTGCAGCCGTTCGATGGCAGCCTGCAATTCCTGTTCAGGCAGCGGGTAGGGAACAAATTCGTCCGCGCCCTGGCGCAGCAGCGTGTGCAATACTGCCGGGGTCACGTCCTCGGCGATCAGGATCACCTTGATGCCGCGCACTTTGGCCTGGCTGATGATTTCGCCCATCAGCGGCAGATCGCCCTCATCGGCGCTGTCGATCGCCAAGGCGACAAACTGCAGCGGCTCTGCCTCGGTCTGGCCGAAGAAAGCCAGCGCCTCGGTAAAGCCCAAATCGCCCCAGGCCTCTCCCAGGGCGGCTTCCATGTCTTCGATAAGGAGGTCGAAATTCTGCACGTCCCGGCTGATCGTGCAGGCAACAATCGCAGGTGTCTCTGTTTGCGGCATTCCGCTGCTCATCGCCATCATCCTTGTTCACATGGGCAGACCGGGCTTTGGGCACAGTCCGCCTCTTGGAAACAATGTCGGTGGCAATCTAGGCGATATTGGGGCCAAAAATCCCCAAATCTGGGGAATTGTTACTACTTCGTAATCAACTGGCCGCGGAACCCGGCTACTGCAGCGTGCGCTCCAGCGACTGCTGAGTGGTCAGGGTGGTGCCCGGAACCGCGCTTTCCAGATATTCGCGGTAGATGATCTGGGCGTATTTCCCGTCCAGCACCGTCGGGTGGCGCTTGAGAAAACCGCTGACCTCGGTCACCGTCCGGCGGTTGCGGCGTTCGCGCTCCGGTGTCGGGATCAGCGGCTGGGTTTCACCATAGGAGACCACTGCTTCCAGCCGGCTGCGGCTGATGCCGCGGGACACCAGATAGTTCACAGCCGCGCGGGCCCGGCGCAGGCCAAGGGATTTGTTGTAGGCATTGCTGCCGACCGCGTCGGTGTGGCCGAAGACGCGGAAGCGCACTTCGGGGAATTGGCTGATCCAGACCGCCTGGCGGTCCAGGACCGACCGTGCGGTCTGATCCAGCCGGGCACTGTCAAAGTCGAAGTTGATCGTGGTGGGCACTTCCTTGGCGAACCGGCTGGCCAATTGAATGGCAAAACTGCGTTCGCCGCTCATCACCGCTGCATTGCTGAGGGTCGACTCGCCTAAACCCCCCGAACGGTTCAGCTCATGGCCGGCCTCCCGCTCGCAGGCGGCCGCGGCCAGAAGAATGCCGAAAATTGCAGCGGTTCTGATCATCTGTGCCACTCCCTATCAGTCCAGCACGTAGCCGTAAGAGCCATTGAAATCCTGTTTGGCCACTTCGGCAGCCGGGCCGTTTTTGCTGCGGGAGGTGCGCCCGAACAGGAACAGGTCCTTTTCGCTCGGCGGCGCCACCCGGTCGGTCGGCAGGGTCAGCGCCTCACCGCGGGTCGGGGTGACCAGATGGGCGCTGACGATAATCACCAGCTCAGTCTGCTCGCGCTGGTAGTCGGCGCTGCGGAACAGCGCGCCCAGCACCGGCACATCGCCCAGCCAGGGCAGCTGCGAGGAATTGTCGAGGAATTCGTCGCGGATCAGACCTGCGATGGCAAAGCTCTCGCCGTCGCGCATTTCCACCGTGGTGGAGGTCTCGCGGCGCGAGAAGGCGTCGATGGTCAGGCCGCTGAGTTCAAGCGAATTGGACGGGTCGATGGCCGAGACCGCCGCGTTCAGTTCCAGATTGATGAGATCGCCGTCGATCACCCGGGGGATGAAGTTCAGCTCGATGCCGAACGGTTTGAAATCAACCGTGATGACACCGTCTTCCTGTGCAACCGGAACCGGGTACTCACCGCCGGCCAGGAATTTCGCCTCCTGCCCCGACAAAGCGGACAGGTTGGGTTCAGCCAGGGTTCGCACGACGCCCTTCTGTTCCAGAGCTTCCAGCAGCAGGCTGACCTGCACAGAACCGGCATTGAAGCCGAACAGGAAAGCGCCGGTGTTCTCGTTGGCGGCAGGAATGTTGCCGGCCAGCGAGTTGGCCAGCGCCGGGGCATTGTTTAGAGTGTTGGTGCCGCCGGTGCGGCCGCTGCCGGTGCCGCCGTTAAAGCCCAGCGAGGCGCTCAGGGATTTCGAGACCGAACGCTGCATTTCGGCAAAGCGGACTTTGAGCATCACCTGCTGCACGCCGCCGACCGACATCAGATTGCTGACCCGTTCCGGCGCATAGCGTTCAGCCAGGTCCAGCGCCCGCTGCAGCCGCACTGCGCTGGACACGGTGCCGGACAGCACGATGCCGTCATTGGCGGTGCGGACTTCGATTTTTTCATTGGGCAGGATCTGGCGCAGGCGTTCCTTGAATTCGGTCACATCCGCGGCCACCCGCACATCGACATTGGTGATCAGCCGGCCGGAGCCGTCCAGCAGCGTCAGCGTGGTCAGGCCGGGCGATTTGCCCAGCACATAGATCGTGCGGTCGGACAGGGAGGAGATATCGGCAATGCTGGGGTTGGCAATGCTCAGCTCAGCAAAAGGGATTTCGCTTTCCACCACCACGGCGCGGTTCATCGGCACGTCCAGCCTGGATGCCGTGCCTTTTTTCACCACCCGCAATGATTGCGCTGATGCCCCGTCTGCCTGCGGCATACCAATCAGCGATAGACCCAGCAGGGCCGCCGCTACGAACCGTCCAATTGCCATGTGACCTGCCTTTCCGATCACGCCTCAAAATACGGGTCTTTTTGCCCGCTCTTTCGGGCACTGTGGTGCAGATCCCGAATTATTGCAAGAATCAATGGCTTCGGGGGAGTTCCTGACCAGAGGCCAATGTGGGGCCTGCGCAACAGGCAAAACAGCCGCCCCTTGCTGAGAAAGGACGGCTGAGCCTGTAAAGGGCGGCGCGAAAATCAAAATACTAGTTGCTGCAGGGGATCGGAATCTCCACAACCTCTGCTCCGCGGCGGGTGCGGATTGTGCAGACTTTTTCCTTTTCCACTTCTTGCGGCGCTTCCAGGGCACCCAGGCCCAGCAGGGAGCGCTGGTCCACTTCGACAACCGAGGCGATTGTGTCATCGCCGGCGCCGACCAGGGCCAGCGACAGCCGCCCGGTGGTTTGCGCCTGTGCCAGCGCGGCGACCTGCTTGGGGTGGGCGGCAACGGTGACGGTGCGGGCAATGATGGCTTCGTTGATGTCGCCGCCGGCGCTTTGGTCCACGGCCACCAGTTCCACATTGGTTTGGATCAGGCGGGTGACTTCACCGCGGGCGCCGGCCGAGCCGGGCATCATGCCGGTCCAATAGACGTCCACCTTGTCGCCAGGCCGCAGGAAGCCCGAAACGCCGGAGGAGACATCGACCTTGATCGCAAAGGCGCGCATGCCGCGCTGCAACCGCGAGGTAATGCCGGCGTCTTTGCCCGGCGCGGTAACCTTGACGGCCATGATGGCTTCATCCGCTTCCATGGCGCGCAGAACCACTCTCAAATCATCGCCGGCTTGCGGTGGAAACAATGCCTCCAGGGTTGTAAAGGCGCCCTCGGGTATGGCGTTCTCCGGCCAGCGCACGGCACGCACGGCTTCCTGGGACAGCCGCTCGCCGTATTTCAAGGGCTTGGTGGCGACGAAGACATCCACCATCGGCACCGCCTCGGCACGGGCCGCGCGTTCGCGGGCCAGTTCATTCTGATAGGCCGAGATATAATTTTTGGCCATCATGACGGCGCCGCCCGCGAGGGCCACTCCGACGATCAGCACAAGTCCGAAAACTGCACGCATTGTGTTACCTCTCATACATTTCAGCCGGCACCCCGCGGGGCGGAGCCGGCTGCTGGATTGTTCAAGCTGTGACTGGAACTCCGCGCTTCTGCCGGATTCAGCCGAACGACCAGTTGGACATGTAGGCGGCAATTGCTTGCGCCGCGCCCAGGGCGCCATCTTCCATTGCCGCTGCAATCAATGCTGCCATCCCGACGATTGCAGCGCACAGGACAACCCAGTCGACGGTAACCGCTCCGTCGTCGCTTGCGATATATAAACGTAGCTTTTTCACAGTCTGAACCTCGCTGCCAAAACGGTTCCGGGGTGGAGGCGGCGCCAGATGGAACTGGCGCCGCCAAACCGTTTCATACTGCGCTTAGCTGCCTACGGTTGTGTTGGACAGGTAGGAGCCGGTTTTGCTAGTCAGGTCCGATGCGCCATCTTGGATGGCGGTATAGACCACGCCGCCCAGGGCGGCCACAGCTGCGGTCAGCACAACCCAGTCAACAGTCACGGCGCCGGAGTCGTCTTTGCGGAAGTTTTTGAAAAACTTGATCATGGTTGGTCCCTCCAAGGGAAACGATTGTGATGTTATCTGCCCAGTCTGGTTATGTTGGTCAGCTCTCTCCTTCTGACCATCCCGTCTGGGGATGAGGCTATTAAACTATGTGAATGGGGCGTTAATGGGGCGCAATTCCGTGCTTCAGCTAAATGAAAATTTTTTTTTGTGCTATCGTATTGAAGTTGAGCTAAATTATGTTCTTTTGGCGTGTCGCTTTGCATTGCAGTTCTTGTGGACTGATAGAAGCGGAAACGAAAAGAGCCGCCCTTTGTGGGCGGCTCTTCTGGATGTGCTGCATGCTAGTGGAGCGTTTAGCTGCCGACGGTTGTGTTCGACAGATAGGAGCCGGTTTTGCTGGTCAGGTCCGATGCGCCATCTTGGATGGCGGAATAGACAACGCCGCCCAGGGCAGCAACGGCCGCGGTCAGAACAACCCAGTCAACAGTCACGGCGCCGGAGTCGTCTTTGCGGAAGTTTTTGATGAATTTGATCATGGTTCGGTCCCTCCAAAGGATCTCTGAATGTGTCATCCCGCCTTCTCGCCAGGGTCTGCTCTCTCACCTGCTTGACCACTGTCCGGCTTGGATGACTACATATAGCCAGTCCAGCGTGGCAGGATTTGGGCTGAAATCCGCATGGAGCCGCCCAATTTTTACTTTTCAGCAATAAAATCTCTATCCATCTGGTTTTGCTGGATTAATTTTTTGTTACCGTTTCGAGTCCCGTGATATTTCAGCGCCAGTCCGGGGCAAATAAGGCGGTTGCGCCAGATTCTGGGGCAGGAATACTGGCCTTTGGGCGCCAATTTTTTCAGGTTGGAACGGATTGAAACCACAGGCAGGCAGGGCAATGTTGATCCGGACCGCAGTATTGGCGCTGGCAGCCTGTGCCATGCCACTGGCTGCAGTGGCGCAGGAGGTGCAGCCAAAGCCCTTTCCCCAGTTCGAGGCCAAACGCATCAAGCCGCCGGCCCCGGGCACTGGCAAGCGCATTACCATACAGATTGAGCCGGAACCTGAGGAAGAGCTTCCAGCGCCTGCGGCAATTACCGCAGACAGCGGTGCAAAGCCAGCCGGCCGTTATGGCTGGTTCTGGGACAAGGTCGCCTTTGGGCTTGAGGGATCAGGGCCGGGGCGTCTGGATGACGCCCTGCAAGCCCTGAGCGGAGCCAAAGGCATGGCCGCCCCGCGTTTGCAGCTGATGCAGGACATAGTGCAGGAACGCGGAGTGCAGATCCTGACCGAAAGCGTCGGCACCGAGGTGTCGCCGGCCCTGGTCCTGGCGGTGATCGCAGTCGAATCTGCCGGCAAGGCAGATGCGGTCAGCTCGGCCGGGGCGCAGGGGCTGATGCAGCTGATGCCCGATACCGCCAAACGCTTTGGGGTGAGGGATGCACTGGAGGCGCAGCAGAACATTGCCGGGGGTATTCAGTATCTCAACTGGCTGATGGGGGAATTCGGCGGCGATCCCATTTTGGTGCTGGCCGGCTACAACGCGGGGGAAGGGGCGGTGCGCTCGCATCAAGGGGTGCCGCCCTATGCCGAGACGCGCGATTACGTGCCCAAGGTGCTGGCGGCCTATCAGGTGGCGCGCGGCCTGTGCATGACACCGCCGCAGTTTCTGTCCGACGGTTGCGTTTTCCGGCTGGGTAAATAGGGCGGTCAGCTGTTTTTCAAATAAGGCTGCAACAGCATCCGGGCGGTTTGCAGCGCGTCCTCTGCCGGATCGGGAGTGACCGACATGGCAGCCAGGACAATGGCGCCTTCCTTCAGCATCAAAAGCCGCCGGGCCAATGCCGCCGGATCAGGCGCCCCTGCCGATCTGGCCAGGGTGGTGAAATGGTCCAGCAGCATCTGCTTGTGTTCGCTGGACTGCCGGTACACCGGATGCGCGTGGTCCTGAAATTCGGAGCTGGCCTTTACAAACATACAACCGGCAAATTCGGGCTTGCCGAACCATTCCCGCAGGGCGGTGAAAATACCGATCAGCTGTCCCGCCGGTGTGTCCGAAAGTTCCTCCATGCGGCCATACAGCCAGCTGCGGAAGTTCGCGTCCCGCAGCTGCAGGACAGCAATGATCAGGTCATCCTTGGTGCGGAAATGCTTGTACATGGAGGTCTTGGAGACACCGGTTTCCTTGACCAGCGTGTCCATTCCCGTGGCGTGAAATCCGCTGCGGTAGAACACTTCCAGGGCTTTGCGGACCAATTCATCTCGTTTGTTCGGGCGCATGATTCGTCCTTATATGTACCGGTCTGTGCATACATTTGATTCCTTGAGGCGAAAACGCAAAATTTTTTGTTGTGTAATTTCAATGGTGAGCGGTCTGAATGTCCTGCTGCATGCAGGCGGCGGCAGTTTTCTCACGTTAACGTGCCGGCCGGTAAATACAGGGCGTAGGAGTTGACGGAAAGGTACACCTCAACAGCTTTGAACGGTGCCATTTCAAGGCCTTTTGCAAACCTGAAAAGGGGGCGGCCAGCCCAAGGTGCCGTCGCCTGAAAAAAATTGCAGAAGTTTGGCGAAACCGGCGGGCGGCGGACATTATTCCGCCCTATTTAATTGATTTCTGGCGGGTATTTTCAAGCTTTACGATAGTGGAGGCAGGTTTTGAATTTTGGATTTGACCCGTCGGCGGTTGCCGCGGGTTCGCAAGAGCTGACCAGCAACTTTGTCCTGATCGGGATTATTGCATTTGCGGGTTTTTTCGGGCGGCTGGTTTTTGTGGCCTTTGCACCGGGCATTGCCAGGGCGGCCCCGTTCAGAAACTTCACCGCGCCCGGTTTCATCCTGCTGGCGGCGGCGCTGTTTGCCGGCGGGCTGTATCTGTCGGGCAGGATGGTCAAGGCGCAGGTGCTGGTCAGCCGCCACCTGGTGGATCCGGTCATCGTGACGCTGCTGGGGCGCGACAGCTGTGATCCGGCCGATGGCAGCTATTGCGTAGTGGTGTTCGAAGACGGCAGGGAGAAAATGGTCAACTGGTACGACAAGCGGGTCTATATGTGGGAAATCGTCAACCCGCCGGAGGGCGCCATATGGCACTCGCAGCGGCCGCCCGCACGGCCTGTGCCCGCAGCCGGGATTTGACTGTAAAACGGTCTTCACAGGAAAGGCGTGCCGGAAACCGTGACGCATTCCGCGAATTGGGACGCAGCGGGGCCCTGGCGGAGATTTTTCGCCGGGGCCTCTTGATTGAGGTGGTATTCAAGCAGGCCCGGAATTGCTCCAACCCGGTTTTCCTTGGATGAGCCATGGCCAGTGGAGCAGACGGCGAGGGGCCGGCGCTTTGCCCGGGCACGCATTTGCGCCGGGGCGCATGGCCGGTGTCTGATTTGCCGGGGGCGGTGGCACGGCGCTGCGGGATTTGCGGGTCTCCTCCGAACCCGGGACACGGACCGAACCAGTTGTAACTGACGCGGCAGATGTTGAAGATTTCCACGGGAACAGCCGGATAGAATGAAGGGCGCTTGGATCAAGCGATCCGGTGCGTCTTTTGGCGCTTTCTGTTCCCGGAGTTCTGTCTTCGCGAAGGCCAGGTGAGGCGGCTGCAAATCCGGCATATGCCGCATTTCTTTCCGGCATCCGTGAGCGATGAAAACCTGCTCAGATCATTGATCCTGGCCTCATTCCTTTCGAATGTGGCAGCAGGACGGAGGCCCCGCATCGCCCAAATCATTTCACACCAATGCAATTCGTAAAAAGAACACCTGCCGAGGGTTTTCCCGGCAGGTGCTGTCTCAGTATCCTGAATCCCGGAATGCGTTGCGGAAACCGGGGGTCCCGGTTTGTCACGTTTGAACCGGGATCAGTTTACCAGGGTGGCTTGGGTCGCGCTGCGCATCTCGTCTTCGCTGACGCCATCTGCGAGTTCGACAATCTTCAGACCGCCGTCCACGACGTCGAGAACACCCAGGTTGGTAATGATCCGGTCCACCACGCCCTTGCCGGTCAGCGGCAGGGTGCAGTCTTTCAGAACCTTGCTGTCGCCGTGTTTGTTGGTGTGGTCCATCACCACCACCACGCGGCCGACACCTGCGACCAGGTCCATGGCGCCGCCCATTCCTTTGACCAGCTTGCCGGGGATCATCCAGTTTGCCAGATCGCCGTTTTCAGCCACTTCCATCGCGCCAAGGATCGCCATGGCAATCTTGCCGCCGCGGATCATCGCGAACGACTGTGCAGAGTCGAAATAGGCAGTCTGCGGCAGCTCGGTGATGGTCTGCTTGCCGGCATTGATCAGGTCCGCGTCCTCTTCGCCTTCAATGGGGAAGGGGCCCATGCCCAGCATGCCGTTCTCCGATTGCAGGGTCACTTCCACGCCTTCCGGGATATAGTTGGACACCAGCGTCGGAATACCGATGCCAAGGTTCACATACCAGCCGTCCTGCAGTTCCTGCGCGGCGCGTGCCGCCATCTGATTGCGGTCCCAAGGCATTATGCTTGCTCCTTCTGGCGGACAGTGCGCTGTTCAATGCGTTTCTCGTGTTGGCCTTGAATAATGCGGTGCACATAGATGCCGGGAAGGTGGATCGAATCCGGGTCCAATGAGCCTGTCGGCACGATTTCCTCGACTTCGGCCACGCAGACTTTGCCGCAGGTGGCGGCAGGCGCATTGAAGTTGCGGGCGGTCTTGCGGAACACCAGGTTGCCGGTCTCATCGGCTTTCCAGGCCTTTACGATGGCGAGATCGGCAAAAATGCCTTCTTCCATGATGTATTCTTCCATGGTGCCGTCCGGGCCGGTGGGGAACTGCCTTTCGTATTTGCCGTCGGCGATCACGGTGCCGACGCCGGTCTTGGTGAAAAAGCCCGGGATGCCTGCGCCGCCGGCCCGCATCCGCTCGGCCAGGGTGCCCTGCGGATTGAACTCCAGTTCCAGTTCACCGCTCAGGTACTGGCGCATGAACTCGGCGTTTTCACCCACGTAGGACGAGATCATCTTTTTAACCTGCCGGGTCTGCAGCAGAATGCCAATGCCGAAGTCATCGACACCTGCGTTGTTGGAGGCAAAAATCAGGTCCTTGGTGCCTGCGTCCTTGATCGCCTGCAGCAGAAGCTCGGGGATACCGCAGAGGCCGAAGCCCCCGGCAGCGATGAACATGCCGTCGTGAAGCAGCCCGTCGAGCGCTTCAGCAGCGTTGGAATATACCTTCTTCATGGAGTTCTCCCAGTATGCCGGTTGCGGGATTTCTGGCTGCCGGCAGGGGCAGAGTCAATGAATACGGAGAGTGACACGTATTTCTACTGAGGGCAGAGAGGGGGATGCTCCCGCGCCTTCCCGGAGCCTTTGCCTGCGGCAAAAACACCATGAAGCTTGAGCGTGGCGCCGCTGTGCGGCGCAAATGGGGGCTTCCCTGAGGCGCCTTTAAGGTTCAGGCTTGGCCTTAGACGCCATGAACGGTTTCTGAACAGACTGGGTCAGCGGGCTCTCCCAGGGCATTCTCCGTTCGAGGGTTGCGCCCGGTTGGCGGGTGCTGTGCCTCAAGAATGGGAGAGAGCACATGCTGGATAGCACGTTCATCGGGCAGGATGTCCACAAGGCGACGATCTCGGTTGCGATTGCAGAGGGAGGGTGTACGGGGCGGAGAGGTCCGCCACCTGGGGGCGGTGCCGCACCGCCCTGATCAGCTCCGAGCTGCCGCAGGCTGTCCGCGATATCGTCTGGAGAGGACAGCTCAGGATGTGCCAGCGCTACCGGCATCTGGTTGCGGCCGGAAAAGCCAAAGTGGTGGTCATCACGGCGATCACGTGCGAGATGGCCGGCTTCATCTGGGCGATCGCCCGCACCATCTCACCCGCCAAAGCCTGAGGAGACTACGAACAGCGACGCCTAGACCCTTTCCGATGCGCAGGGTTGGGGACGGAACGCGGTGGGGAACCCTAATGCCCTGTTATGGGCCGGCACTGTCGACGCCCGATCCTTGGAGCGAGGCAGCGGCAGGATGAAACCACGGTCACGCGGTAACCAACCCGTGCATGAGAGCTTGCTCAACCGTCGTCTCAGTTCCGTCTCCTGTCCTGAGCATCCACATCACACCCTGACCGGTCCCGCCGGAAGAAGTGGCTATGAAACAGAGGCTTGACAACGATCATGAGAACATTCCGCTGAAGAAGCCGGGGCTCGACGCGGCCTGAAGGACATGATTCAGCCTCAGCAGCATTTTGGCGGGGGGATGATGCGAGGGACGGACGAAACGAGCGGGTCGCTGTTCAGCTATGCCGCGCTGGACATGCTGTAGCGCCCCTCCCCCGGATCGCCCCGTCAGCCGACCTTGGGGGCCGGCAAGGGATGCGATGCGGCCGAATTCGTCGCGGATCTCCGCCAGGCCTGCGTCACCACGCACGTCGCCAGGAAAGCGAGGCATTCAGCAATCGACGGGCGCCCAACCCGGCACAAAGGCTATGCCCTGTCCCAGAAGCACCGCAAGAGGATCGAGGGAGACTTTTGGCAGGACCAAGACCATTGGCAGTATGGCCCAGACCGTCTATCGCGGCGTTGAGCGGGTGCGGTCCCGTTTCACCCGGACGCTCGCCGCTGGAAATCCCGTCCGGCTGCCCCGCTTGCCGGCGCTTTGAGGCTGGATGAAACGCACACGGGCCTGCGTCCAGCCACCCGATCTAGATTATGCCCTGGAAGATCGATGACGGATCATCCCATCAGGGAACACAGCGTCCGGCTGACCTGAAGCTGTTCTGCACCATGTCAAGGGCAAGCCGCTGGCGCGGCTGCACCGGCCTTGACCCGCTGCGCAACATGTCCGGCAGTCGCGGGCGCGCCGCGCCAGCGGCGCCGGGCCCAACGGTGAGGGCGCATGCCAATGCGCCTGGAACCGGCGGGAGCGCTCCACCCTGGCCCATGCCGCCGGGTGTCACTCCTTGGCCGCGGCCTTCTTCGGCGCGGTTTTTTTCTTGGCTGCGGGCTTTTTGGCTGTGGCTTTCTTCTTGCCGCCCTTTGCGGATTTTTCCGCAATAAGCTCCACCGCCATCTCCATGGTCACGTCCTTGGGCTCGACATCCTTAGGCAGGGTGGCGTTCACCTTCTCCCATTTGACGTAAGGCCCGTAGCGCCCGTCCATGATATTGATGGCACCGCCGCTGTCGGGGTGATCGCCCAATTCCTTCAGCGGCTTGGCGGCGGCGCGGCTGCCGCGGCGGCCCGGGTTGGCGCGTTTTTCTGCCAGCAGTTCCACCGCCCGGTTCATGCCGATTTCAAAGACATCATTGGGGTCTTTGAGGTTGGCGTAGACCGGTTTTTCCTCCTCCGGCAGCTGATGCATCAGATAGGGGCCGAAGCGGCCGAAATTGGAAGAAATCACGCCGCCTTCGGGGTGTTCGCCGATCTGGCGCGGCAGGCTGAGCAAGGTCAGCGCCTTTTCCAGGTCCATATCGTCCTTGTTCCAGCCTTTGGGCAGGCTGGCGCGCGGCGGTTTTTTGTTCTCAGGGGTTGCTTCTCCGCGCTGCACATAAGGGCCAAAGCGGCCGGCCTTCAGATGGATTTCATCTTCGCCGTCCATGCCCAGCAGGCGTTCATCGCCATCAGCCCCTTCGCCGGCGATGGGACGGGTGTAGGTGCATTCCGGGTAATTGCCGCAGCCGACAAAGCCGCCGGTGCGCGAGGTTTTCAAATGCAGCTGGCCTGCGCCGCATTTGGGGCAGATGCGCGGGTCGCTGCCGTCTTCGCGCGGCGGATAGAGCTGCGGCGCAAGTGCTGCGTCCAGCACGTCCAGTACCTCGGTGATGCGCAGATCGGAGGTTTCCGAAATGGCGGCGGAAAAATCGCGCCAGAACTTGCCCAGCAGATCCTTGTAGTCGCGCTGTCCTGCGCTGACGTCATCCAGTTCTTCTTCCAGATTGGCGGTGAATTCATAGCCCACGTATTTGCGGAAGAAATTCAGCAGGAAGATGGTGACGATCCGGCCTTTGTCTTCGGGGAACAGCCGGTTCTTGTCCTTGCGGACGTACTCGCGGTCCTGGATCGTGGTGATAACGGAGGCATAGGTCGAGGGGCGGCCGATGCCCAGCTCTTCCATGCGCTTCACAAGTGTCGCCTCGGTATAGCGCGGCGGCGGCTGGGTGTGGTGCTGCAGCGCCAGCACGGCACCGTCTTCAGAAAGCACGGATGCCTCTTTGCCGGCCTTGTCAGCCTGGGCCGCCAGCGAAGACGCAAATTTCAGCGCTTCGCCTTCCATGATCTGCGGAAGGCGCTTGTCGTCCTCGTCGGCCACATCATCGCGGCCTTCTTCATAAACCCGCATGAAACCGTCAAACAGCATCACCTGTCCGGTGGCGCGCAGCACGACCTGTTTGTCATCCGAGCCGATTTCGACAGTGGTGCGTTCCAGACGGGCACCTTCCATCTGGCACGACAGGGTGCGCTTCCAGATCAGGTCATACAGCTTGCGCTGATCGTCATCCGTGACTTTCAGGCTGGCCGCGTCGCGGCTCATATCCGTTGGGCGGATACATTCGTGCGCTTCCTGGGCGTTCTTCGCCTTGTTCTTATAAATCCGCGGAGAGGATGGCACATACTCTGCGCCGTAACGTGTTTCGATCTCGGCCCGGGCGGCCTGCACCGCCTCTGGCGCCATGTCGATGCCATCGGTTCGCATATAGGTGATGTGGCCGGCTTCATACAGGCGCTGGGCGGCGTTCATGGTCTGGCGCGCGCCCATGCCGAATTTGCGGCTGGCCTCCTGTTGCAGGGTAGAAGTCATGAACGGGGCAGAAGGGTTGCGGGAGGCAGGCTTGGCCTCGACCGACAGCACCGACAGCTGGCGCGATGCCACGGCCTGAACCGCCAGTTCCGCAGCGGTGGAGTTTTTCAGGCTGTATTTGTCCAGCTTGTCGCCGCCCAGCACCGCCAGGCGCGCCTCGAACTCCTGGCCGCGCGGGGTCGCCATCTGGGCCCGCACCGACCAGTATTCCTGCGCGTTGAACGCCTCGATTTCCATTTCGCGCTCGACGATCAGGCGCAGGCAGACGGATTGCACCCGGCCTGCGGAACGCGCACCCGGCAGCTTGCGCCACAGAACCGGCGAAAGGTTGAACCCTACCAGATAGTCCAGCGCGCGGCGGGCGAGATAAGCCTCGACCAGCGGCATGTCGACTTCGCGGGGGTTCTGCATCGCCTCGGTCACCGCTTCCTTGGTGATCGCGTTGAAGGTCACCCGGCTGACCGCGGTGTCCTTCTTGATCGAGCGCCGCTTGGTCAGCGCCTCCTGCAGATGCCAGCTGATCGCCTCGCCTTCGCGGTCGGGGTCGGTGGCGAGAATCAGCGCATTGTCCTCTTTCAGCGCGTCGGCAATCGCCTTGACGTGCTTGCGGGAATCATTGCCGACCTCCCAGGTCATGCCGAAATCGGCTTCGGTATCGACCGAGCCATCCTTGGCCGGCAGGTCTCGCACATGCCCGTAGGACGCCAGAACCGTATAGTTGGAGCCAAGATATTTGTTGATTGTCTTTGCTTTGGCCGGGGATTCGACAACGACTACTGGCATAAATTCTGTACCCTCTTCGGACCGCTTCTGCGGGTTCTATGGCGGGGCAGGATGTGGGGCGCAAGGGGAGATTGTCAATCCAGGCGCAATGAACAGACCGGGCAACCGGCCATATCCGGTGATATTCCGATGGATCACACCAGCCTGTGGCCGCGGTCCGGGGAGGGCGGCAGAGGCAAGGCAGAATGTTCTGGGTCAGTCTTCATTTTCCGGAAAGGCCTTGAGCAGCAGCCCGCCCGGCTGGCGCCGGATCGCGCCTTCAAGCTCCAGATCCGTTAGCGCCGGGGCCAGCTGCTGCGGCGGCAGGGAGAGGTCGCGCAGCAGGTCGGTTTCGGAGGTCGGGGAGGGGCCCAGCCTGCCGAGGATCTGCTGATGGAGGGCGTTGGTCTGCGCCAGGCTGCGCCGTTCGGGCGGCGGCGGCGGCAGGCCGGCCAAGGCCGGCTGCGGACTGGCGGCTGATGGCGCTTTGTCCTGTGGCGGGTCTTGCGGCGGCAGCGCCTCCAGCACGTCAGCGGCATTGCGGACCAGCTGGGCGCCGTCGCGGATCAGCTTGTTGCAGCCGGAACTGCGCGCATCAAATGGGTGACCGGGCACCGCCAGAACCTCGCGCCCGTAATCCAGCGCGTCCCGGGCGGTGATCAGGCTGCCGGATTTCGCGGCCGCCTCCACCACCACGACGGCGCTGGACAGGCCGGCAATGATCCGGTTGCGTTTGGGGAAGTCGCGGGCCTGCGGCGTCTTGCCCATAGGCTGCTCTGACAGGCGCAGCCCGTTTTCGATAATGCCTTCGGCAAGCCGGGCGTTGTCTGCCGGGTAGATCACATCGGCGCCGCCTGCCAGAACGGCAATTGTTCCCGTTTGCAGCGATGATTGATGTGCAGCGGTGTCGATGCCGCGGGCCATGCCGGACACCACGGTATAGCCAGCCTCGCCCAGGTTCTGCGCCAGCGATCTGGCCATGCGCAGCCCCAGCGAAGACGCGTTGCGTGCGCCGACCATGGAAATCATCGGGCGCTGCAGCGCCGCAAGGTCGCCAATAGCCCACAACAGCGGCGGCGCATCTTTCAGGCTGCGGAGAAGTTCGGGGTATTCCGGGTCGCCAAAGCACAAAAGCCGCGCTTTGGCGGCTTTTGCGGTCCTAATTTCAGCGTCTACCGCCTTGGCGGGGCATGTTTCATACCCTTTGATACCTGCGGAACGTGCCACTTCGGGCAACGCATTCAGCGCGTTCTGCGCTGAACCATATTCGGCGAGCAGCCGGTGAAAGGTCACCGGGCCGACCCGTTTAGAGCGCAAAAGGCGAAGCCAGGAAAACCGGGTATCTTCCGTGGTGGGTGGGAGTGGGGGGTGAGTGGAAGAATGTGCTTCTTCGGTCATCCGCAGCTCCGCCTGTTTGCAGAATAAGAATTAACCTTAAGGGGGTTAACAGGCGGTGAACGGCAGAACGTTTTTGGGCAATTTCACGAAAATTTTCCCGAGACATCAGGATAAATGGAAGATGACGGTTCAACCAGGGGGCTGGCGGTTGTCCAGACTGCAAACCGGCCCGGAAGTGCTGGCTCCCGGGCCTGTTTTTAGTTGTAAAACAAAGTTTTACAGAGAGGTTCGCTACCTCAGGCCGCCGAGCCGCCCACCGTCAGGCCGCCCATCAGAACCGAGGGCTGGCCGACGCCGACCGGGACCCATTGGCCTGCCTTGCCGCAATTGCCCATGCCGGGGTCCAGCGCCATGTCATTGCCAAGCCCGCGAATCTGCTGCAGCGCGGTAGCGCCGTCGCCGATCAGCGTGGCGCCTTTAACCGGTGCGCCGACCTTGCCGTCCTTCACCCTGTAGGCCTCGGTGCAGGAGAACACGAATTTGCCATTGGTGATGTCGACCTGGCCGCCGCCAAACCCCACTGCCCAGATGCCGTCCTTGATACCTGCCACCAGATCGCCGGGGTCGGCGCCGCCGCCCAGCATATAAGTATTGGTCATCCGCGGCATCGGCGCATGGGCATAGCTTTGGCGCCGCCCGTTGCCGGTGGGGGAAACCCCCATCAGCCGCGCGTTCTGGCGGTCCTGCATGAAGCCGACCAGCACGCCGTCCTCGATCAGCGTGGTCTTCTGGCTGGGCGTGCCCTCGTCATCCACGGTGATCGAGCCGCGCCGGTCCGGGATGGTTCCGTCGTCCAGCACGGTGACCCCTTTGGCGGCGATTTGCTTGCCCATCAGGCCGGCAAAGGCGGACGAACCCTTGCGGTTGAAGTCGCCCTCCAGCCCGTGGCCGATCGCTTCGTGCAGCAGAATACCGGGCCATCCGGGGCCAAGCACAACATCCATTTCGCCCGCCGGAGCAGGAACCGCATCGAGGTTCACCAGCGCAATGCGCAGCGCCTCGTGCACCTGTGCCTGCCAGTTCTTGGGGTCGACCAGCCCGTCGAGACCCAGCCGCCCGCCGCCGCCTGCCGAGCCGCTTTCGCGGCGGCCGTCCTTTTCGACGATCACCGACACGTTGAAACGCGCCATCGGGCGGATGTCGCGCACCCGCACCCCGTCTGCGCGCAGGATCTCCACCTCCTGCAGCGAGGCGGCCAAAGACGCTGAAACCTGCACCACCCGTTGATCCAGATCGCGCGCATAGGCGTCAACCTCGCGCAGTGTCTCCACCTTCACCGGAAACGGCATGGCGCTGATCGGATCGGCATCGGTGTAGAGTTTGGCATTGGTCGCCTGGGGGGCATCCGAATAGGTACCGCCGCCGTTTCCCACCGCCAGCTTGGCCGTTTCTGCCGCCCGCTTCAGCGACCCGATGGAGACATCGGTGGAATGCGCATACCCTGCCACATCCCCGTTTACCGCCCGCAGGCCAAAGCCTTCGGAGGCATCATAGCTGGCGCTGCGCAGCCGCCCGTCATCAAAGGACAGCGCTTCCGACTTGCGGCGTTCTGCAAAAATCTCCCCGTCCTCCGCACCATTCAGCGCATCGCGCAGGCAGGCGAGGGCCTCCTTCTCGGGGAGCGCGGTTTCAAACGGGCGAAATGCGGGGGTTTCCATAGCACGGTCCTCGGATTTTTTTGATCTAAATCAAGAAAGCGACGGATTGACGCTTGCCTGCCTCTTTATCTGTACGCCCGAATATGATTTTAAGCGGCGTCAAAGACAACGGGGCTGGTGCGTTTTGTGGGAATCAATGATTCCCCCGCATTCGTGCTGCCGCAGGAACAATGCGATCAAACGATCAGGACAGAACATGAAAAACGCTTTGATGCTTTCGGGCCTTTTCGCCGGCCTTTCAAGCCTTCCAGCAATGGCGCAAGAAGGTCTGGAAACCATTGGCAAGCCGGTTAACGGCGGCCTGAACTTCCAGCCGGCGGCGACTTCGCTGGCTGATGGCCTGCAGAAACTGGATTACATGATCCTGGTGATCATCACCGTGATCTGTGTTTTTGTTGCCGGTCTGATGGTTTACGCCATTGTCCGCTTCAACAAGCGGGCCAATCCGACCCCTGCCAAGTTCACCCACCACACCCCGGTTGAGATCGCTTGGACCATTGTCCCGATCCTGGTGCTGGTTTTCATCGGTTCCTTCTCGCTGCCGCAGCTGTTTGCCCAGCAGGAAATCCCCAAAGCCGACCTCACCATCAAGGTGACCGGTTACCAGTGGTACTGGGGCTATGAATACACCGACCATGAATTCGGTTTCGAGAGCTTCCTGCTGCCCAAGGATCAGCTGGCTGCAAACGGCTATGCCGAAGATGAATGGCTGCTGGCCACCGATACTGCCGTTGTGGTGCCCTCGGGCAAGACCGTTGTGATGCAGGTGACGGCGGCTGATGTGATCCACTCCTGGACCATTCCGGCCTTCGGCGTAAAGCAGGACGCGGTTCCCGGCCGTCTGGCAGAGCTGTGGTTCAACGTTGAGGAAGGCAAAGAAGGCATCTACTTCGGCCAATGCTCCGAACTGTGCGGCAAGGACCATGCCTATATGCCGATCACCGTCAAGGTTGTAACACAGGCAGAATACGACACCTGGCTGGAAGGCGCCAAGGCAGAATACGCGGGCCTCCCGCAGGCCTATCAGGTCGCCTCCAACTGAGAACTAGCCATACGGAGCTTGAAGAGGCTTCGTATGGTATAGTCAAAAGAATAGGGTGCGCAGCGTTGCGCATCTGTTGCCGCCAAAGGACTGAAGATGAGCGACGCAAGCATCAACGCAAGCCGGGCCTATGAGGACGAGGCCAGCTTTGGCGATTACTTCGCCCTGCTGAAGCCCCGTGTCATGTCGCTGGTGGTGTTCACGGCTCTGGTCGGGCTGCTGGCGGCCCCGGTTGGTGTGCATCCCGTGATTGGCTTCTGTGCCATCCTGTTTATCGCCATCGGCGGCGGTGCGTCCGGGGCGCTCAACATGTGGTGGGACGCGGACATCGACAAGGTGATGAAGCGCACCAAGGGCCGCCCGATCCCCGCTGGCAAGGTCGAGCCGGGCGAGGCATTGGCACTGGGACTGGCGCTGTCGGGCCTGTCGGTGATCATGCTGGCGCTGGCCGCCAACGTCTTTGCCGGGGCGTTCCTGGCCTTCACCATATTCTTTTATGTGGTGGTCTACACCATGTGGCTGAAGCGCGCGACGCCGCAGAATATCGTGATCGGCGGTGCAGCGGGGGCCTTCCCGCCGGTGATCGGATGGATTGCCGCCACCGGCACCATGTCGGTTGAACCCTGGCTGATGTTCCTGCTCACCTTTATGTGGACGCCGCCGCATTTCTGGGCGCTGGCGCTGTTCATGCGGTCGGACTATGACGATGCCGGCGTGCCGATGCTGACCGTTACGCACGGCCGCCGCGCCACCCGTGCCCAT
The DNA here is from genome assembly GCF_055902035.1 of Leisingera sp. SA215. NCBI lineage: Bacteria > Pseudomonadati > Pseudomonadota > Alphaproteobacteria > Rhodobacterales > Roseobacteraceae > Leisingera > Leisingera sp. SA215. The sequence goes on from NZ_JBVVXU010000009.1 coordinate 33,048, forward strand.
ATTCTGGTTTACACTGTCCTGCTGGCGCTCCTGGCCATTGGCACTGCCTTCTCCGGCATCGGCGGCCCGTTGTATCTGGCGGCAGCGCTGGTAATGAATGCGCTTTTCCTGCACGGCGCCTGGAAAATCACCCGCCGCGATGAAGACGACTCGGAAGGCGACAACTTCAAGGTGGAGCGCAGCTTCTTCAAACTGTCGCTGCTCTATCTGTTCCTGCATTTCGGTGCGATCCTGGCTGAAGCATTGCTGAAGCCCTACGGCCTGGGAGGCTGGTAAGATGGCACTGCGCAAGGAACACGAGCTGCACAAGCGGCGCTCCGGCTTGAACAAGGGCGTGGGCATCCTTCTCGCTGCATTTGTGGTGCTGGTCATGGCACTGACCATGGTCAAGGTGACCTCGGCCACTTTTAAATTCCCGGATGCTCAGGGGGAGCAGAACTGATGGCGTTGCAGGGACCGCAGAAAACCGTTTTCCAGCTGGTGGGCGTGGTTGTCCTGATGGGCGGCCTGTCCTGGGCGTCGGTGCCGTTTTACGACTGGTTCTGCCGGGTGACCGGCTATGGCGGTGTCACACAAGTCGCCAATGCCGGCTCCGACACCATTCTGGATCAGACCATCACCGTCCGTTTCGATGGTTCCAAACAACGCGGCATGCCGTGGGAATTCAAACCGTCGCAGCGCGAGATGGAGATCAAGCTGGGCGATACCGGACTGGCCTTCTATGAGGCCTACAATCCGACCGACCGCCCCGTTGCCGGTCAGGCGTCCTACAACGTGACGCCCTATCAGGCCGGGTATTTCTTTGAGAAAATCGACTGTTTCTGCTTTACCGAGCAGGTGCTTCAGCCGGGGGAGCGGGTGCAGATGCCCGTGACTTTCTACGTCGACCCGGAAATCATCGATGACCGGGACGCAAAATACGTGCATACGATCACGCTTTCGTACACGTTTCATGAAATCGATCTGCCCGAGGGTTACGCAGCCCTCGACACCGGGGATAACACCGGGGCAGGCGCAACCACGAACTAGGCCGCTTTGGTGAGGGACACTTGAATGGCGCACGCTAAAAATCACGATTATCATATTCTGCCGCCGTCGATCTGGCCGCTGGCAAGCGCGCTAGGCGCATTTATCATGCTGGTTGGCGGTGTGCTCTGGATGCACGCGATCACTGCTTGGATGTTCTGGATCGGCCTGGTGGCAGTTCTCTACTCGGCTTTTGCCTGGTGGTCCGAAGTTGTCGCCGAAAGCAAGGTCGGCGACCACACCACTGTTGTGCGCATTGGTCTGCGCTACGGTTTCATCCTGTTTGTGATGTCCGAGGTGATGTTCTTCTTCGCTTGGTTCTGGTCGTTCTTCAAACATGCCATCTACCCGATGGAGACCTATGCCGGTACCGAATATGTGGCACCGGAAATCTATGCGGTTGACCCGTTCCACCTGCCGCTGATCAACACGCTGATCCTGCTGCTGTCGGGCTGTGCCGTGACCTGGGCGCACCACGCGCTGGTCCACAACAACGACCGCAAGGCGCTGATCCAGGGCCTGTCCATCGGCATCCTCTTCGGCATCGCCTTCACCTTCCTGCAGGGCTACGAGTACGCCCACCTGCTGCACGAAGGCTGGCAGTTCGGCGGCGATGAATTCTACTCGAACTTCTTCATGGCAACCGGATTCCACGGTTTCCACGTTGTGATCGGCACCATCTTCCTGACCGTCTGCCTGATCCGTGCGATGAAGGGCGACTTCACACCAGAACAGCACGTCGGTTTTGAGGCTGCAGCCTGGTACTGGCACTTCGTAGACGTCGTTTGGCTGTTCCTGTTTGTCGCCGTCTACATCTGGGGCACTTCCGGCCTGTAACAGGCGGATTGTAATGGTTACATGATTGCGGTTCCAAAAACCGCAGACAGACCTTAATGAGCAAGGCGCGCAGGGCAGCAAGCTCTGCGCGCCTTTACTGTTGAAGCGGAGCAGCCCGGATGCGGCATGTCGGTTTTTTGGTTGTGGTCAGCGGTCTGGGAATCGCGATCCTGCTGGGCCTTGGAACCTGGCAGCTGCAGCGGCTGGCGTGGAAAGAGCAGGTCATCGAAGACATTCTCTCCCGTTTGGCCGGGTTGCCTGTCCCCCTGCCTGCTGCCCCCAACGCGGCAGAGCATAAATACCAAGCCGTGGATCTGTTGGGGACCGTTTCGGGGCCGGAACTGCACCTATTGGTCAGCTCCAAGGAAACCGGCGCCGGCTTCCGGATCATTCAGGCCCTGACGGAAGACAAGACAGGCCGCCGTATCCTGCTGGAACGCGGTTTCGTGACCGAGACCGAGAAGGACGCGCAGCGCAGCACCGGTCCGGTCCATGTTGCGGGAAACCTGCACTGGCCGGATGAGCGCGACAGTTTCACCCCGCGGAATGATCCGGCTGAAAATTTCTGGTACGCACGCGATGTGGACGAGATGGCCGCCGTTTTAAAGACAGAGCCGGTCCTGGTGATCTCCCGCGAGCCTATTGGGGAAAATGTCCAGCCGATGGGGATCAGCACCAGAACCATCCCCAACAACCACTTGCAATATGCGATCACCTGGTTTTCGCTGGCCTTCATCTGGGCTGCGATGACTGTCTATTTCCTGCGGCGCAACCGCGCCAATTTCTAGAGAGCCAAGGCGATGAAATATATCTCGACCCGGGGCCAAGCGCCCGAGCTGACCTTTGAAGACGCGATGCTTACCGGGCTTGCCCGTGACGGCGGTCTTTATGTGCCGGCCGAAATTCCGCAGATGTCCCAGGCTGACATCGCCGCACTGGCCGGTCTCTCCTACGAGGAAACTGCCTTTCGCGTGATGCGCCCTTTCCTCGGTGATTGTTTCACTGACGAAGAATTCCGCGCCATCATCACCCGCGCCTATCAGGGCTTCGGCCACGCGGCCCGCGCGCCGCTGAAACAGCTGGCGCCCAATCATTTCCTATTGGAGCTGTTCCACGGTCCCACTTTGGCGTTCAAGGACTTCGCCATGCAGCTGATCGGCCAGCTGTTCCAGACAGCGCTTGAGCGCCGCGGCGACCGGGTGACCATTGCAGGCGCCACCTCCGGCGATACCGGTTCAGCCGCCATGGAAGCTTTCCGCGGCCTCAGCAATGTGGATGTGTTCATCCTGTATCCGCATGGCCGGGTCTCCGAGGTGCAGCGCCGCCAGATGACAACGCCGCGGGACGCCAACGTGCACGCGCTGGCCGTCGATGGCGATTTTGATGACTGCCAGGCCCGCGTGAAGGACATGTTCAACGACTTCGACTTCCGCGACGGCGTCAAGCTGGCCGGGGTGAACTCGATCAACATCGCCCGGGTGCTGGCGCAGGTGGTCTATTACTTCTCCGCCGCCGTGTCGCTCGGCGCGCCGCAGCGCAAGGTGAGCTTCACTGTGCCGACCGGCAACTTCGGCGACATCTTTGCAGGCTTCATCGCCAAGCAGATGGGCCTGGCGATCGACCAGCTGGTGGTCGCCACCAACCAGAACGACATCCTGCACCGCTGCCTGTCGGGGCAGGGCTACTACAAGGGTGATACCCAGCCCTCGATCTCGCCGTCGATGGACATTCAGGTGTCGTCGAACTTCGAGCGCGCCCTGTTCTACGCTTACGGCCAGGACAGCGGCGCCGTGGCCCAGCTGATGGACGAGCTGAAGACCGGCGGCTTTGACGTCTCCCAAGGCGCGATGCAGGCGCTGAGCGAGACCTACATCTCGGGCCGCACTTCCGAAGACGAAACGCTGGCGACAATCAAATCCGAACTGGCCGCCTCGGGCGAGCTGCTGTGCCCGCACGGCGCCGTGGCTGTGAAGGTTGCGAATGAGCTCCGCACGGCAGAGGTGCCGATGATCACGCTGGCCACGGCGCACCCGGCAAAATTCCCGGCGGCGGTCGAAGATGCAAGCGGCATCCATCCGCCTCTTCCCCCGCGCATGGCGGATCTGTATGACAGGCCGGAACGGGTGACCCGGATCGCCAATGATCTCGCCGCCCTCGAGGATCACATCAGAAAGAACATCGCGAATTGACAGTTCAGCAGCACACACTCGCCAACGGGTTCCGCGTCGTCTCCGAACATATGCCGGGGCTGGAATCCGCGGCGGTCGGGATCTGGGTCAACGCCGGCGGCCGCCACGAGCGGCTTGAGCAGAACGGTATTGCCCATTTCCTGGAGCACATGGCCTTCAAGGGCACCAAGATCCGCACGGCCCTGCAAATTGCGGAAGAGATCGAAGATGTCGGCGGTTACATCAACGCCTACACTTCGCGGGAAGTGACGGCTTATTACGCCCGTGTGCTGAAGAACGATGTGCCGCTGGCGGTGGATGTGATCGGGGACATCCTGCTGAACCCGGTGTTCGATCAGCGTGAGATCGAGGTCGAACGCGGGGTGATCCTGCAGGAAATCGGCCAGTCACTGGATACGCCGGATGACGTGATCTTTGACTGGCTTCAGGAAGAAAGCTACCGCGGCCAGCCCTTGGGCCGGACTATCCTTGGCCCGGCAGAGCGCGTCAGCAGCTTCAGCCGGGAAGACCTGCAAGGTTTCGTGGCGGAACATTACGGCCCTGGCCAGATGATTCTGGCGGCGGCCGGGGGTGTCGATCACGATGTTCTGGTGAAGCTCGCCGAGCAGATGTTTGGCCACATGGTACCAAGGCCCGAGTTTAACGCCGAAGGTGCGCGGTTCACCGGCGGCGAGGCGCGGCAGGTCAAAGACCTGGAGCAGGCGCATTTTGCGCTGGCTTTTGAGGGCCCCAGCTATCGCGACCAGTCCATGTACACCTCGCAGATCTATGCCAGCGCGCTTGGCGGCGGCATGTCATCGCGGCTGTTCCAGGAGGTGCGCGAGAAAAGGGGTCTGTGCTACACGATCTTTGCGCAGGCCGGGTCTTATGCCGATACTGGCGCGCTGACGGTTTACGCCGGCACCTCCGGCGAGCAACTGGAAGAGCTGGCGGGCATCACCATCGACGAGATGAAACGCGCCGCGGACGACATGACTGAGGCCGAAGTCGAGCGCGCCCGCGCCCAAATGAAAGCCGGGATGCTGATGGGGTTGGAAAGCCCGTCGAACCGGGCTGAACGTCTGGCCCGCCTGGTGCAGATCTGGGGCAAGGTGCCGTCGCTGGAACACACAGTTGAACGGATCGAGGCCGTGACCACAGGTGAAGTGCGCGCCATGGCTGAGGAAATGGCGGTTTCAGCCCCGGCGGCTCTTGCGCTCTATGGCCCGGTGGCAGACGCTCCGGCACTGGAAAGGCTGCAGGAGAGGCGCGCCGCCTGATGCTGCTGAACCGCCGCAAGGTCCGCATTGAAACCGAGCGCCTGACCCTCAGGCCGCCGGTGCATGCGGATTTTCACAGCTGGGCAGCGTTGCGGTTGCAGAGCCAGCCATATCTGATGCCGTGGGAGCCTAGCTGGGCTGCGGACCACCTTAGCCGCAAGAGCTTTACCAACAGGATCTATTGGGCCCGCCGCTCAGTGGCCGGGGGAACGGCATTGCCGCTGTTCCTGATCCGGCGGGCCGACAATATGCTGGTAGGCGCGATCACGCTGGACAACATCCGCCGCGGACCGGCGCAGGCCGGAACACTGGGATATTGGACCGGCTTGCCCTTTGCCCGTCACGGCTACATGCGCGAAGCGATCGGCGCGGTGGTGCATCACGCCTTCAGTAAGCTGGATCTCAGCCGGATCGAGGCCGCCTGCCTGCCGGAAAACCAGGCATCCCGCGGGCTGCTGGAGAAATCCGGCTTTAAATACGAGGGCGTTGCCCAGTCCTATTTGCAGATCAACGGCCGCTGGCGGACCCATGTGCTGTATGCTTCGCTGCGGCACGACCGGCGCGGCAAGACACTGACGGGACAGGCCTGATCACAGCCAAGCCGACTCTCCGGGAATAACTGCCGGTCGCTGGTGCGCTGTTTATACTCCGCCTAGGTGACGCCCGACCAGTTACAAGACAGAAAGTTCAATTCTGCCGGTGCAGGCGGGTGCTTTGCCTGCAATTGATCCCCCTCGGGGCTGACGAATCGCGGCAGCGCCCTATAACCACTGCTATGCGCGTTTTGCCCGCCCTTGCTTGCGCCTTGGTGCTTTCCGGAGCCGCCGCCGCTCAAACTCAGGAGCGCCGGGCAAGCCACTGCATCGCATTGGCCCAGGGCACGCCCGGTCTCGAGTACCTGCACAAAGCCAATTGGCAGGACCCGGTTGCGCAGGATAACGTGCAGATCCGCTATATCGCGCATGCCTCCTTTCTGCTGCGCACCGAAGGCGGGTTGAATGTGGTCACCGATTTTACTGGCTTCACCGGCGCTGCGCCGCTGATCCCGGATGTGGTCACCATGAACCACGCGCATGAAACCCACTGGACTGCGCATCCCGATCCAGCCATTCCCCATGTGCTGCGGGGCTGGGGGCCGGGAGGGAGCGGGGCAGAACACCATCTGGATCTTGGCGAAATGCTGATCCGCAATGTCTCAACCGACATCCGCAACATGTTCGGCGGCGTGGTGGCGCAAGGCAACTCAATCTTTGTTTTCGAAGCGGCCGGCCTTTGCATCGGCCATTTGGGCCATCTCCACCACGTGCCGACGCCGGAACAGTTCGCGGCGCTGGGGCGGCTTGATGTTGTGATGGCCGCTGTGGATGGCGGCATAACCCTTCCGATGGACCAAATGCTGGAGGTTCTGGGGCGGCTGCGTTCCTCAGTCATTATCCCGATGCATTGGTTCAGCGGCGCGTCATTGCAGCAGTTCCTGGCCCGGATCGGCCCAGAGTTTGATGTGGTGAGTGAAGGCAACAGCACGCTGACGGTGTCGCTGCGCAGCCTGCCCAGCCGCCCGACGATCCATGTGCTGCAGCCAAAGTACCTGCTGGAAGAAGACTGACCTGCCTTGCCAGCCAGAGCGGCTTCCGGCATGGATGAGACATGAGCTTGAACCCCGCCGATACTGCCTTTGCCATCCGTCTTGCGAACCAGCTGCCCGAAGGCGTGCTGCGGCCGCCAGAGCCGCGGTATCTGGAGGAACCGCGCGGCCGCTACCGGGGACAGGCAGGGGTTCTGGCCTTGCCGCAGACAGTGGAGCATGTCTCGGTCCTGATCCGCGAGGCCAATGCTGCCCGGGTGCCGGTTGTGCCCTATGGCGGCGGCACCGGCCTGGTCGGCGGCCAGGTAATGCCGGACGGTCCGGCGCCGCTGGTGCTGTCGCTGGAGCGCATGACGGCAATCCGCTCGGTTTATCCGCAGGAAAATGTCCTGATTGCCGAAGCAGGTGCGATTCTGGCGGATATCCAGACAGCCGCGCAGGGGGCAGGGCGGCTGTTTCCCTTGTCCCTGGCGGCAGAAGGGTCGGCCCGGATCGGCGGCAACCTTTCGACCAATGCGGGCGGCGTCAACGTGCTGCGCTACGGCAATGCGCGCGACCTCTGCCTAGGGCTGGAAGCGGTGCTGCCCACGGGCGAAATCTGGCAAGGGCTGTCCCGTTTGCGTAAAGACAACACCGGTTATGACCTGAAGAACCTGCTGATCGGGGCCGAGGGCACGCTGGGGGTGATCACTGCCGCCGCGCTGAAGCTGTCACCGATACCAGTCAGCCAAGGAACAGCGTTTTTCACGGTAAAGGACCCCGCCGCTGCCATTGCGCTGCTGGCGCTGGCCCGTGACCACGCAGGCGAAGCGGTCAGTGCTTTCGAGCTGATCCACCGGCAGGGGCTGGACTTCCTGTCGGACTGCTTGCCGCAGATCCGCCAGCCTTTTGCCGAAGCGCCGGAATGGAGCGTGCTGATCGAGCTGGGCCTGCCGCGCGGGCTTGACCCGGAAGAGACACTGGCAGAGCTGTTCGAAGCCGCAGCGGCAGCAGGGCTGGCAGGCGATGGCGTGATTGCCCAATCCGGCTCTCAGCGGCAGGCCCTGTGGGCGGTGCGGGAAAACATTCCCGCGGCCAACAAGGCAATCGGATCCGTTTCCAGCCACGACATCTCTGTGCCGGTCTCGGATATTCCCGCCTTCATCGAACGGGGCAGCGAGGTTGTTGCAGGCCTGGGCGACTTCCGCATTAACTGCTTCGGCCACCTGGGGGATGGGAACTTGCATTACAATGTGTTCCCGTCAAAGGGCCACATGCGGGAAGAGTACGATCACCTGCGCGGTGCCGTGAAGGAAGCCGTGCATGATCTGGTTCACGCCTTTGGCGGCTCTTTCAGCGCGGAGCATGGTGTAGGGCGGATGAAGACCGGCGACCTGGAGCGTTACGGCGATCCAGTCAGGCTGGCAGCGATGCGGGCGATCAAACTGGCACTGGACCCCAATGGCATCATGAACCCGGGGGCGGTGCTGAAGACGGGCTGATCAATCTGAAAAAAAGGGGGGCTCCCGCACCCGCGGCTGCCCGGCTGCGCCGGACCGCCTGGCGGCTTTGGGCGCGGCGCCGCGCATCCACGCGGCGTGCCCTTTCAGGCCCGTTAGGGCCGGAAAGGGCTATGCCCAACGGGAAGAGCCATTCGAAAGACTGGCGTTTGACCGGCGGGAGACCCGGCCCGGACACTGTCTGACCAGTGCTCAGAGGCCGTCGAACTCGCACAGCACATGCACATCCATGCCCATGCTTTCCAGCAGTTTCCGGCCGCCCAGTTCCGGCAGATCAACGATGAAGGAGCAGGACACGATCTCGCCGCCCAGCCGCTCGATCAGCTTGATGCCCGCACCCGCTGTGCCGCCGGTGGCCAAGAGGTCATCCACCACCAGGATCTTCTCGCCCGGTTTGATTGCATCGTCATGGATTTCGACAATCGCTTCGCCGTATTCCAGCTTGTACTCTTGGCTGATGGTGGTGCCGGGCAGCTTGCCTTTCTTGCGGATCGGCACAAAACCGACGCTCAGCTGGTGCGCAATCGCGCCGCCCAGGATAAAGCCGCGCGCTTCAAGTCCCACGACCTTGTCGATCTGCTCACCGGCATAGGGGTGCAGCATCTGGTCGATCGCCATGCGGAAGCCGCGCGGATCGGCAAACAATGTGGTTACATCGCGGAACATGATCCCTTCGTGCGGGAAGTCGACGATGGTGCGGATGTAATCCTTTACGGCGGGCTTCTTGGGCATCGGCTTGGCTCCCCTTGGCGCAACTGAGACAGCAGCCCGGCTGCGTCGCCGGGCCACCGGCGGTTTGGCGGATGCAGCGCTGTCATGCAAGGGGGAACCGTGGGCCTGCGGTTCAGGGAGGCCGCCGAATGCCAGTTGGGGCTGGATTGGGGACTGGGCAGCGGCACGGCGTGAAGCCAGCAGGGGAATCAGGGGCTCCATCGCACCAGCGCCTCCGGTGGTCCGCGTTTTGCTCAAATATTCCAGACCCGGTCCAGCACCGTCGACTGTGCGCGGAAACCAAAGCTGTAGCCGGCGGTCTGAGAGGTGCTGAGCGAACCGCCCATCTGGCCCAGTGTTTCCAGCGTGCCCATACAGGCATTCGCTGCAGAAAAGAAAAGGGGCGGCCCCGCTGAGGCCACCCCGGAAAGTCAAGATTGTTGCAAGCCTGAATCAGCCCAGAACCCGGCCTGCCACCGCATCCAGCTTGGCCAGAAGAGCCGGGTCGCGTTTCTCGGCTGCGGTCATAATGGCGTACTCCAGCGCCGTGTCGCAGCCATGCGGGCAACCGGCGCGCTCCTGGCCCAGCAAAGCGGGCAGGCGGCGGACCAGCTCGCGGGCATTGGCGGAGTTGCCCTGCAGGGTGGCAATGATATCAGTGATTTCGACCGCTCCGTGCTCCGGGTGCCAGCTATCGTAATCGGTGACCATGGCGATGGAGGCGTAACACAGCTCGGCCTCGCGGGCGAGCTTGGCTTCGGGCATGTTTGTCATGCCAATGACGTCGCAGCCCCACTGCTCGCGGTACAGTTTGCTTTCCGCTATGGACGAAAACTGCGGTCCCTCCATGCACAAATAAGTGCCGCCGCGGTGGATGTTGATACCAGCATCCTTGCCCGCCTCTTCCGCCGCGTTCGAGAGCCGTTCGCAGGTCGGATGCGCGACACTCACATGGGCGACGCAGCCGGTGCCGAAGAAGCTTTTCTCGCGTGCAAACGTCCGGTCTATGAATTGGTCCACCACAACAAAATCACCCGGCGCCATTTCCTCGCGGAACGATCCGCAGGCAGAGACCGAGAATACATCTGTGACGCCGAGCCGTTTCAGCGCGTCGATATTGGCGCGGTAGGGAACCTCGGTCGGAGAGTGCACATGGCCGCGGCCGTGGCGGGGCAGAAAGGCCATCTTCACGCCGCCCAAAGTGCCGGTCAGGATCTGGTCCGAGGGGGCGCCCCAAGGCGTGTCGACCGAGACCCACCCGGCGCCTTCCAGCCCGTCGATGTCATAAATGCCGGAGCCGCCGATCACGGCGATCATGGTCTCACGGGGTTCTGGTGCGGTCACGTGCTGCCCTCCTAATGCTGCTGATTGGGATATGCGCAAGCGGGGCCGGATTTGGCAAGCCCAAGGTGGTCTTCAGGGGCAGACACGCCTGCACCGCCTGTTCGGCGGTGTTTTGGGCAGGGCACTGCCCTCCGGCGGGAGTGTGCGGGTGACGATGAAGGGCGGGCACGAATCGCGCAGGAAGCGGACGCCGGCGTTTTCGTACGGGAGGCGGTGCCCTCCGTTTCGGTAAATGCGCTATACAACATGCAGCCGCAGCCGGCGAGGGGGTGGGCCGGCCGGCCGCACCCTTGCCCCATTGGCGTATTTCCGCTAGGGGCGGGCAGCGAATACCCTTCCTCCCGAGCACAGGTACCTGAGATGAGACGCGCAGCCATGGCTTTGCTGGCCAAGCAGATTTCCCCGCCCAACCTCTCGATCATGCAGGACGAGGGCTTTACCGTGGCCCGTGTCCGCACTGAGCTTCTGTCCGGCCTCACGGTGGCGCTGGCGCTGGTGCCCGAGGCGGTGGCCTTTGCCTTTGTCGCCGGGGTGCATCCTCTGGTCGGACTTTATGCGGCCTTTATGGTGGGTTTGATCACCGCGGTGTTCGGCGGCCGGCCGGGAATGATCTCGGGTGCGACCGGGGCATTGGCGGTGGTGATGGTGGCGCTGGTTGCCGATCACGGAGTCGAGTACCTGTTTGCCACCGTGGTCTTGATGGGGATCCTGCAGATTATCGCGGGGGTAATGCATTGGGGCAAATTCATCCGCCTGGTGCCGCATCCGGTGATGCTGGGGTTTGTGAACGGTCTGGCGATCGTGATCTTCCTGGCGCAGCTGACCCAGTTCAAGGATCCGGACAACACCGAGGCCTGGCTGGCGAATTCGCAGCTGGTGATGATGCTGGGGCTGGTCGGGCTGACCATGCTGATCATCTGGGGCGTGCCCAAGTTGACCTCGGTCATTCCTGCACCGCTGGCGGGGATCGGCATCGTGGCGGGCCTGGTGATTGCGGTTGGGATTGATGTTCCGACAGTTGGCGACATGGCCTCGATCAAGGGGGGCTTTCCGTCGTTCCACAACCCGTTCGGCACCGGTGAGGGGCTTTATGGCACCGCGTTGGCGCCCTTCACGCTGGAAACGCTTTGGATTATCCTGCCTTATGCTGTGATCCTGGCAGCGATCGGCCTGATCGAGAGCCTGCTGACCCTGAACCTGGTGGGCGAGATCACCGGCAAGCGCGGCGGTGCCTCGCAGGAATGCATTGCGCAGGGCGCCTCCAATGTGGTGACCGGTTTCTTTGGCGGCATGGGTGGCTGTGCAATGATCGGCCAGTCGATGATCAACGTGAAATCCGGCGGCCGGACCCGGATTGCCGGGATTGCAGCGGCGCTGTTCCTGCTGGCCTTCATCGTCGTGGCCTCGCCGCTGATCGAGCAGATCCCGCTGGCGGCGCTGGTGGGCGTGATGTTCATGGTGGTGATCGGCACCTTTGCCTGGAACAGCTTCAAGGTGATGACCAAAGTGCCGCTGATGGACGCCTTTGTCATCGTGCTGGTGACCGTGGTGACAGTGATGACCGACCTTGCAATTGCGGTTGTTGTGGGCGTGATCGTCTCGGCGCTGGCGTATGCCTGGAACAACGCGCGCCGTATCCACGCCTATACCCGCGAGTCTGAGTCTGACAAAGGCGCCAAGGTCTATGAGATCGAAGGCCCGCTGTTTTTTGGCTCCACCGACGGGTTTATCGAGCTGTTCGATGTGACCGGCGACCCGGATCATGTGATTGTGGACTTTGCCCGCAGCCGGGTGGTGGACCAGTCGGCGCTGCAGGCAGTGGAGACGATTGCCGGCAAATACGAGGCCGAGGGCAAGACACTGGTGCTGCGCCACCTGAGCCGCGATTGCCATCAGCTGCTGACCAAAGCGGGCCACTTGATGGTCGATAGCGATGACGACCCGGAGTATGAGGTGGCGGCAGATTACTCGGTCAAGACCGGGATTCTAGGCGGTCACTGACATTAAGCGGATTGTACAAGAAACCCGCAGTTCCAGCGAACTGCGGGTTTCTTTGTTTTGGAGCGGGCTTTTGGCTCTCCAGAGCGGCAGATGCTTGGCGCGGGGGTCAGTCGGGGGCGAGGGTTTCCAGCATTTCGACGTCGCCGGACAGCAGCGCAGGTTCGGCGCGGGAGATCAGCTCGGGCGGCCAGTCCCACCATTTCAGGCCGAGGAGCCGGGCAATCTGCGGCTTGGAGAAGCGAAAGCTGTGCACTGTGCCGGGATTGCCTGTGACGATGGCATAGGGCGGGATAGAGCCGCGCACCACGGCACCGGCGCCGATGATGGTGCCGTCGCCAATGCGGGCGCCAGGCAGGATCATCGCGCCGTAGCCGATCCAGACGTCATTGCCGATCACGGTGTCGCGGGTGTCGGGCTGGTAGCTTGCCATCTGCGCCGGGTCGAACACCGGGAACGGGTAGCAGCTGAGGCCTTCTTGCGCGTGATTGGCTGAAGCGGTGATGAAGCGCGCCCCATGGGCGATTTGGCAGAAGCGGCCGATCACCAGCCGTTCGCGTGCGCCGGGGAACAGATAGGGGGCAAGATGCTGCGCCCAGTTTTCCGGCGGGTCGAAATCAGAGGCATAGCTGTAATCGCCCGTCTGAATATTCGGGTGGTCCAGCACCTGGCTCAGCATCACGGTGCCCGCGTGCGGCGCGCCGTCCGGCAGGATGATCGGGAGGCGTCTGGCAGGGTCGGGTAACGGCATGGCGGGCCTCAATCGTCGGGGCGGGTGAGCGGGAACAGGTCGCGCACCACAGAATAGTCGCGGTACCCGAGGCGGGCCAGGGGCTGGAAGGTGGTAACATCAAATGTTCCGTCCTTCAGGCACTCGTCGCGCAGGTGCACGCCGGTCACTTCGCCGAACACCACCTTGTTGGCCTCGCCCGGGAGGGTCACGATCCGGGTGAGCCGGCATTCCAGCGCCGCCGGCGATTCGGCGACGCGGGCGCAGGCGATGGTTTCGCATTCCAGCGCGGTCAGGCCTGCGTGGGCGAACTCGTCCTCCTCCTTGGGCAGCGCGCCGGCGCTGGCGTTCATTGCATCCCGCAATGCATAGGAGACCACGTTGACGCAAAAGACGCCGGTGGCCTCGATATTGGCGACACTGTCCTTGGTGCCCGGCTGGTCGGGCTTGGCGCTGGTGGACGCAAACATCACCTGCGGCGGCGTATAGGCGACCGCGTTGAAGAAGGAGTAGGGCGCCAGATTGTTCACCCCGCCGCCAGAGCGCGAGGAGATCCATCCGATGGGACGCGGTGTGACAATGGCGTTGAACGGGTTGTGGGGCAGGCCGTGGCCGTCCTCGGGTCGGTAGAACATTCTTGCTTCCTGCTTTGGATTATTCAGCGGCTTAGGTGTTTGCCCAAGGCTTACGCGCGTGTTAGGCCGAATGCCAGCCTGCAGGGGCAGAATGCGGAGACAGGGCAGCGTGATCGAATTAATGGCAGAACAGCCGGACGACCGGTGGGAGGTCGAGGCGCTGTACGACCTGTGCTTTGCGCCGGGCCGCGAGGCGTTGTCGTCCTACCGGTTGCGCGACGGGGTTCCGCCGGTTGCAGGTCTCAGCCAGGTGGCGCGCGACAGTGACGGCATTCTGGCTGCGGCGATCCGGTTCTGGCCGGTTCTGGCCGGCACGGCGCCTGCGCTGCTGCTGGGACCGGTTGCGGTGCACCCGACACGGCAGGGCGAGGGGCTGGGCGGGTCTTTGATTCGCGACAGCGTTGCCAAAGCGGAGGAAACCGGCTGGGCACGGGTGATGCTGGTGGGCGATGCGCCCTACTACCGGCGCTTTGGCTTCACGAAACTGACCGGGGTTGAAATGCCGCCGCCGACCAACCCGGACCGGGTGCTGGGTCTGGCGCTGCAGGACGCGGCCTGGGACGGCGTTCACGGGCAGGTGCGCCGCTGGAAGGGTTGAATTCCCACCCTTGTCTGCCGATCTTTAAGACGGGAAAAGGAGGCGCGTGTGGCGGACGTTCTATCGACAGCGCGGGAATTTACCCCGCAGGATATTGAGGCTGAACTGGAGGCGCTGGCGCAGCGCCACCGGGCGGCGGGCGGTTTTGGCGTCGACCTTCTGAACCGGCTGGGCGGCAGCGGCGAAAGCCTGCTGGAACGGTTGCCGGACCCGGTGCGGGCCGGGCTGACAGGCGCGGCGGAAACCGCCCTCAGGGTTGCCATGAAGGGGGCCAGCCAGTCACGCCGCCTGGTAGCAGATCAGAAACCCGGCGTTGACCGGCTGGTGAGCGCTGCAATGGGCGCCGCGGGCGGCGCGGCGGGCCTGCCGGGCGCACTGGTGGAGCTGCCTGCAACCACGGCGTTTCTGCTCCGGACCATTCAGGGCGCTGCAGCGGCGGAAGGCTTCGACCCGGAGGCTGAAAGCGTGACCTTTGACTGTATCCAGGTGTTTGCGGCGGCTGGGCCTCTGGCCGGGGATGACGGCGCGGATCTGGGCTTTGTCTCGGTGCGGCTGGGGCTGCCGGGTGGTTTGCATAAGCTGATAGCTCAGGTGGCGCCCAAGCTGGGTGCAGTGCTGGGGCAAAAGCTGGCGGCCCAGGCGGTGCCGGTCGCCGGAGCCGTGGCAGGGGCCGCTGTGAATTATGTCTTTGCCGGTTACTACCGCGAAATGGCACATGTGCATTTCGGTCTCAGGCGGCTGGCGGTAGAGGCCGATGTGCCGCAGGAGGAGCTGGCGGCAAAGCTGCGGCAGCGGCTGCAGAGCCCGGACGCGGCGCGGTAGGAACAGACACCTCTTGCACTTGCCGTAGAGGGGGATTTAATCATCCCTTCCTGTTAAGAGGGAAAGCATGATTCAATACAGCCTCAAATGCTCCGAAGGCCACAGTTTCGACAGCTGGTTCCAGTCGGCGGCGGCTTTTGACAAGCTGGCGGCTGCCGGCCTGGTGTCCTGTGCTGTCTGCGGCGGCGCGCAAGTGGAGAAAGCCATCATGGCGCCGCGGGTCCGGACAGGCCGCAAAGCGGTATCTGCCGTGGGTGAACCGGAACAGCAGGCCGCGCGGCCTGCGGCCCCCGAAGCTGCGCCGGCGCCGCCTGCAGGTCCCGGCGTGCTGAGCCGCCCCGCTGGGAAGGTCGAACAAGCGATTGCCGATCTCCGCAAGAAGATTGAGGAAAACTCCGATTACGTCGGCGGCAGCTTTGTTCAGGAGGCCCGGGCAATGCATCTGGGCGAGGCGCCGGAGCGGGCGATCCATGGTGAGGCAAAGCTGGAAGATGCGCGGGAACTGATCGAGGAGGGCGTGCCGGTTTTACCGCTGCCGTTCCGTCCCGGGCGCAAATCAAACTGAAGGGCAGAGCAAAGATGCATGCAGTTGTAACAGGAACCAGCCGCGGCATTGGCAAGGAGCTGGTGAAACGGCTGCAGGAGGCGGGCTATGAGGTGACCGGCACCTCGCGCGACCATTCCTCCGGAGTGAAACTGGATGTCTCCGATCCCGGTCAGCAGGCGCGTTTTGCCGCCCAGATCAAGAACCGGCCGGTGGACCTTCTGGTCTGCAATGCCGGGGTCTATATCGACAAGAAGATGGGGATGGAGGACTATTCGGCTGAGGTCTGGGCCAAGACCCTGGCCGCCAATGTGACCGGTGTGTTTCTGACGGTGCAGGCGATGCTGCCGAATCTGCGGCTGGCACAAGAGCCGAAGATCGCAATTTTATCCTCGCAAATGGCCAGCCAGGCGCGCGCGCCCGGAGGCAGCTATGCCTATCGCGCCTCCAAGGCGGCGGCGCTGAATATCGGACGGAATCTGGCGGCCGATCTGCAGCCGGAGGGGATTTCCGTAGGCATTTATCACCCCGGCTGGGTGCGCACCGATATGGGCGGTTGTGAAGGCGATATCACGGTGGAAGAGTCGGTCGCCGGGCTGATCAATGAATTCGCAGTGCTGAACCTGGATACAACCGGCTGTTTCCACACCTGGGACGGCCGCATTCACCCCTATTGAACCGGCTGAGGCAAAGCAGGCAGAGGCTCCTGCTCTTGCAGGTGGCTGACTGCGCCAGCCCCCTTTGCGGATTTGGGCCGGGCGCCGTGCACCGGCACGGTGCCATGCCTAACCGGCATGGGGTCTGCCAAGGATCGCAGCCGGGCGGGAGACTTTGCCTGTTTGCAATCTGCGTGCCGTTGAAGACATGGTGCGCATGAAAAAGCCGGCGCAGAACCCGCGCCGGCTTTTGTCGTTCTGATCAGGCCTGCCACAAGTGGCGGCTGACTTGTCACTCCCAGCAGCTGACCAGCACGGTCATGCCGGAAGCCAGCCGGGTCAACGCTGCGTTGGGCAGGCTGCCTGCCGATGCGCTCTGGGCTGCGGGGCTCAGGCCAGCGTTGTTCAGCGCACCGCGGATGGCTTCGGCCTTCACCGCAAAGCTTACATCCTCGGGCAGCTGCTTGCCTTCGATTTGGCGCGGCAGCAGCATCCCAAGAACAGCGCCGGTGCTGTCCAGGACCGGGCCGCCGGCGTCACCGGGCTGTGCGGTCAGTTCCAGCCGGGAGACGCCGGTGTTGCCATCCAGGCTTTTGACGTCAGCGACTTTGCCCCAGGTGAGGCTCGGTGCGCCCAGAACGCCCTCATAGGAGAAACCTGACACGGCGACCTCGGACTGCAACCGCGGCGAGGCTGTGCTGAGTTCGGCAACTGCGGCAGGCGCCAGCGCTTCGGCGGGGCGCAGGATGGCGATGCCGTCTGCAGTGTTGTTGGCCGCCACTTCAGCCTGATACCCATGATCCAGGGTGATCCGGGTGCAGCCGGCCACCACATCCGAGGTGGTCAGCACGCTGCCGCCGCTATCGACAAAGAAGCCGGAGCGCGACAGTTTCGGCTTGCGGATCTCAAGGCCGGAAACCAGGTCAATGTTTTGCACCTCATCGCCGCCCGCTGCCGGGTCCAGCACCCCGTCGAGACGGGTGAAGCTTGCTTGCATGGCTGCCAGAACGCGGGTGCGGCGGTCTTCATCGCCGGCCGGCCAGATCAAAGTGAAGCCTTTCAATTCGCCGTTTTTCAGGCTGGCCTGAGTGAAGGAGACGATCTTGCTGTTGCGGCCTTCGATGGTGAAACTGTCCTTGCCGCGCTGGCGCGGGCCCTCCAGGGGCACGATCTCAAGCGTCTGAAGGATGTCATAGAGGCCAAATAGGGTGCGTTTATCGCCGGGCTGGCTGATCAGCAGAACTTCTGCCGCCAGATCACCCTTGGCAGCATAATGGGCAAAGGGCGATTCATAGCGGTCGAACGCGACTTCATCCGCCGGGATCTGCAGGGCGATACCGGCCTTGGCGTCTTCCACGCGGGCCATGCCGACTGAGATCAGCGGGGCGTTGTACTCATCCATCAAGACCTGGCGCTGGGCGGTGGTCAGAACGCCGGTCGGCTCAAATCCGCGCGCCGCCTGCCAGTCGCTCATCGAGCCGCGGGTGCCGCGGCCAAAGGCGCCGTCGATGCCCGAGTTGTAGAAGCCTGCAGCCTTCAGCGCGACCTGCAGCTGCATCCGCTGCTCACGTGACAGTGCGCTTTCGCTGCGGCGCGCCTCGGCTGGGGTCTCATCCGGCAGGTTTGACTGCAGGGCTGCCTCCTGCTGCGGCGCCGGGTCTTCTGCTGCAAGGGCTGCCGATGCAGGGGCCGGTGCCGGCTGCGCCGGAGCCGATGCATCAGCTGCCACGGGATAGAACTGGTTGCGCAGGTTGCGGCGGAACGCGATGAAGCTGTCGCGGGGGATTTGCCCCTCGGCACGGTAGACTTGCAGAACCCGTTCGGCATCGTCGCGGGCATAGGGGCCCAGAACCACCCCGTACCAGCCGCCGCCAAGCGCATAGCCTGACACATCGGGCAGGCGCGCGGCAAAGGTGCGGGCTTCGGTTTCGGCCTCGCGCAGGGACTGGCGGGCGGCGATCTGGACCCACACCGCATCGCGGCTGCTTTGCGCTGAAACAGGCGCGGTGAACGCAATGGCCAGCGCAATCAGCGGCAGCGCCAGAGCGGCAAACAGTTTTTTCATTGTCAGGGCCTCGTATCCCGGAAGAACTCTTATTCTTTGCCGCGGAGGTTAAGCACTTTGGCGCGGCAAAGGGAACTCCTCATCGCAGGGTGAATTCCCGCCCCGTTGCCGCATTCCCGCACATTTGTTGCCGATGCGCGGTCTGGTTCAGGCCGGAGGGCGCAGTGTTAGCACCCGCAGGGCGTTGACCCTGCCCATAGGCTTGCATAGGAAGATCCCCGCAATTGCTGCCCCAAAAGGGATAAGAGATGACCCAGACCAACGGCGCGCCGCGCTCCTTCCAAGAGATAATCCTGAGGCTTCAGAATTACTGGGCCGCCAAAGGCTGTGCCGTCATGCAGCCCTATGACATGGAAGTCGGCGCCGGGACATTCCACCCGGCGACCACGCTGCGTTCGCTGGGCTCAAAACCCTGGGCCGCCGCTTATGTGCAGCCCTCGCGCCGCCCGACCGACGGGCGCTATGGCGAGAACCCGAACCGTTTGCAGCACTATTACCAGTATCAGGTGCTGATCAAACCCTCGCCGCCGAACCTGCAGGATCTGTATCTGGGCTCGCTGGAGGCCATCGGCGTCGACATGGCGATGCATGACATACGCTTTGTCGAAGACGACTGGGAGTCGCCGACGCTGGGCGCCTGGGGCCTGGGCTGGGAAGTCTGGTGCGACGGTATGGAAGTCAGCCAGTTCACCTATTTCCAGCAGGTCGGCGGC
This sequence comes from Leisingera sp. SA215, assembly GCF_055902035.1. Taxonomy (NCBI): domain Bacteria; kingdom Pseudomonadati; phylum Pseudomonadota; class Alphaproteobacteria; order Rhodobacterales; family Roseobacteraceae; genus Leisingera; species Leisingera sp. SA215. The sequence continues at coordinate 52,259 of NZ_JBVVXU010000009.1, forward strand.
CATGACTGCCACCCGGTCTCGGGCGAGCTGACCTATGGTCTGGAACGCCTGGCGATGTATGTGCTGGGTGTCGACCATGTGATGGACATGCCCTACAACGATCCGGATGCACTGATCCCGCTGTCCTACGGCGATGTGTTCAAGCAGACCGAAGAAGAATACGCCCGCTGGAACTTCGACGTGGCCAACACCGAGGTTCTGCTGCGCCATTTCGAAGAGGCCGAGGCCGAATGCGCCGCCATCCTGGCACAGGAGCACATGGATCCCAAGACCGGAAAGCGCATTATCATGGCGCACCCGGCCTATGACCAGTGCATCAAGGCTTCGCATATCTTCAACCTGCTGGATGCCCGCGGGGTGATCTCTGTCACCGAGCGGCAGGCTTATATCGGCCGGGTCCGCGCTCTGGCCAAGCAATGCGCCGATGCATTCGTGCTGACCGGCGCCGGCGGCTATACCGCCGAAAGCGCGGCCTGAGCAGAGTAGGCGCGTTATGGGAAAGTTCCTTGCTTTGATCCTGATCCTGTCGGCGCTCGCCGCCGGTGGAACGATGTACTACCTGCAGGTCTACGGCTTTTACGAAGACGTGCAGCTTCAGCCGGGCCGCGACGTTGCCCTGGTACCGCTGGGCGGCGGCGAGGCACAGCCGATTGCCTATTCGGAGTTTGCGGCGATAGACGCCGGCAGCTCTCCGATCCGCTACCGCGCCTGTTTCACCACCATGGTGACGCCGGACGAACTGGCGCAGGTTTTCACCCTGTCGGACAAGTTGGAGCCGCGCAATGCGCCCGACTGGTTTGACTGCTTTGATGCAGCAGCTATCGGCGCCAGACTGGCGGATGGTTCGGCCAAAGCCTTCCTGTCGGTCAAGAACATCTCCTATGGCGTCGACCGCATTGTCGCCGTCACCGATGATGGCCACGGCTATGTCTGGCATGAGCTGAATGACTGCGGCCAGAAAGCCTATGACGGCACCGTGGTGGGCGAGGAATGCCCGCCCCGCCCCGCGGCAGGCGAGGCATTCGACACCGGGCAGGCGGAAGAATGACTTTCTCCGCTGCACCGGCCTTTTCCCGAATTTCTGCTGCGCCCGCCCGCGCGGCCACCCGTGAGGACATCTGATGCCCGATCTGCTGATTGAACTCTTTTCCGAGGAAATCCCGGCCCGCATGCAGGCGCGCGCCGCCGAGGACCTGAAGAAACGCGTGACCGATGGCTTGGTCGAGGCGGGTCTCACCTATGCCGGTGCCGCGGCGCTGTCGACGCCGCGCCGTCTGACCCTTGCCGTCGACGGCCTGCTCGCCGAAAGCCCGACCATTCGCGAAGAACGCAAGGGGCCGAAGGTCGGCGCGCCGGACAAGGCGATCGAAGGCTTCCTGCGCGGTGCGGGCCTGACCCGGGACCAGCTGGAGGAGCGCGACACCCCCAAGGGTGCGGTTTATTTCGCCCAGATCGAAAAGCCGGGCCGCCCGGCGGCGGAGATCATCGCCGAGGTTCTGGAAGCCACTATCCGCAATTTCCCCTGGCCAAAATCCATGCGCTGGGGTGCGGGCTCTTTGCGCTGGGTGCGCCCCTTGCATTCGATCATGTGCATCCTGTCGGATGAGGCCGGGGCCGTTGTGGTTGATCTGGACATCGACGGCATCAAGTCCGGCAACACCACCCGCGGCCACCGTTTCATGGCGCCGGCTGAGATCTCCGTCACCAGCTTTGACGACTATGCCGCAAAGCTGAAGCGCGCCCATGTGGTGCTGGACGGCCGCGAGCGCGCCGAGGCGATCTGGCAGGAGGCCACCAATCAGGCCTTTGCCTCGGGCCTCGACGTGGTTGAGGACAAGGGCCTTCTGGCGGAGGTCGCCGGTCTGGTCGAATGGCCGGTGGTGCTGATGGGCGCCATCGACGAAGAGTTCCTGGAGCTGCCGCCGGAGGTGTTGCAGACCTCCATGAAGGAGCACCAGAAGTTCTTCTCGGTGAAGAACCCCAAGACCGGCCGGATCGAGAAGTTCATCACCGTCGCCAACCGCGAGACCGCGGACAATGGCGCCACCATCCTGGAGGGCAATCAGAAGGTGCTGAGCGCGCGTCTGGCGGATGCCAAGTTCTTCTGGGAAAACGACCTGCGCACCGCCAAGTCCGAGGCGGGCATGAGCGCTTGGGTGGAGAACCTTGGCAACGTGACCTTCCACAACAAGCTGGGCACCCAGGCGGCGCGGATTGACCGCATCGCCGCGCTGGCCCGCGAGATCGCGCCGGTGGTGCGCGCAGACGCCGATCTGGCGGAGCAGGCGGCGCGGGTGGCCAAGGCGGATCTCTCCTCGGAAATGGTCTATGAGTTCCCGGAGCTTCAGGGCCTGATGGGCCGCTATTACGCTGAGGCTGCCGGCCTGCCGCAAGAGGTGGCCAACGCCTGCGAAGCGCATTATTCGCCGCTTGGGCCGGGTGACGATGTGCCGTCGGAGCCGGTTTCGGTTGCGGTGGCGCTGGCCGACAAACTGGACACGCTGACCGGGTTCTGGGCGATTGACGAAAAGCCCACCGGCTCGAAAGACCCCTTCGCCCTGCGCCGTGCGGCGCTGGGGGTGATCCGGCTGGTGCTGGAGAATGATGTGCGGATGCCTTTGGACCGGTTCTTTGATGCACAGCTGCTACGCCATAATATCTCTATTAATACCGGCAATGCTGGAGACAGTGAGCTTTCAGTACTGCGTGTCATTCTCAATGAAATTGCTCAGCATGGTGTTTTTGGTGCGGCAGTGCAAACTGTTCTCGAAAGCCGGGGAGATCCGGAGCTTAGGCTTGTCGAGAAATTGCGAAAGGAGTTACCTGATACATCGCTGGACCTCCTCTCGTTCTTCCACGACCGTCTCAAGGTGTTCCTGCGCGATCAGGGCATCCGCCATGACGTGATCGACGCCTGTATCGCGATGGAGGGCAACGACGACCTGACCCTGCTGGTAAAACGCGCCCGCGCGCTGGAAGACTTCATGAAGACTGAAGACGGCACCAACCTGCTGCAGGGCTTCAAACGCGCCAACAATATCCTGTCCCAGGCCGAGGAAAAAGACGGCGTCGAGTATTCCTATGGCGCCGACCGCAAATTTGCCGAAGATGCCACCGAGACCGCACTGTTCGACGCGCTGGAAGCAGGCGGGGCGGCGATCTCCCCGGCCATCGAGGCCGAGGATTTCGCGGCCGCCATGCGTGGCATGGCCGCCCTGCGCGCACCCATTGATGCCTTCTTTGAAGCGGTGCAGGTCAATGCTGACAGCGAAGTGATCCGCCGCAACCGCCTGAACCTCCTCAGCCAGATCCGCCAGGTCTGCGGCCAGGTGGCGGATCTCACCAAGGTCGAAGGCTAAGCGGCACACCCGCTGCTTCTTTCTGCTTGAAAATACTCCCCGCCGGGGGCACCGGCCTTTCCGCAAGGGAAGGCCGGTTTTCTTTTGCAGAACCGCCCTCAGTTGCCGGCGGGCGGTGACAAGACCCTTGCGCCATCGCGTCTTCCCCTTATGGTGACTTTCAAAGGAGACGTGCTGCAGTGCAGAAAGATTTTGAACAGACCCCGCCGGCCTCGCTGATCACTCCGACTGCGCCGATTGCCACCGCCACCCATGGCGGGCGGGCGAAATGCCTGCAGCGGCTGGAACGGCTGAAGCTGCCGGTGCCGCGCACGGTGGCGCTGTCTTTCGATGCGGTGCATTCGATTGCCGAGGGGCGGACGCCGGATCTGACTGCAGTGCTGGCAGAATTCGACCCCGAGGCGCTGCTTTGCGTGCGCCCGTCTTCCGAGGATCCGGATTGGGGCGGCCCGGGCGCGATCCTGAACATCGGCATGAACGATGCGCGTTATGTCGACCTCTGCGACAGCCTGGGACGCGACGCGGCGGCAGCGTTGTACCTGCGCTTTGTGCAATCTTATGCGGTGCATGTGGCGCGGCTGGACCCCGATGTGTTCGATGATGTCGAGGATGGCGGCCCTGATGCGCTGAGCGAAATCCTGCACGCCTATGAGGCGGAAACCGACGAACCTTTCCCGCAGGACCCGGGCGAGCAGCTGGCGGCTGTCCTGCGCTCGATGGCGCGGGCGTGGGAGGGCACCTCGGCGCGGCTGTTGCGTCAGGCCAAGGGCGCACCTGCTGATGCCGGGCTGGGGCTGGTGGTGCAGGAAATGATCCCCGGTGTCGGCCAGGGCGAATGCGGCTCAGGTGTGCTGCAACTGGTGAATTCGACCACCGGCAGCCCGCAGCTGACCGGCCGCTATCTGAGCCAGAGCCAGGGGCGCGATGCGCTGGGGCCGGGGGCCAAAGCGCTGTATCTGGCCAGGGATACACGCGGGCTGTCGCTGCAGGAACTGGCGCCGGAGGCCTTTGCGGACCTGCAATCCCATGCTGCGCTGATGCGTAAGAAGCTGCGTGAGGAAATGCAGCTGGAATTCGTGATTGAGAACGGCCGCGTGCATATCCTTGACGGGGTGCGGGTGGGGCGTTCGGCACAGGCGGCGGTGCGGATCGCTGTGGCGCTGGCCGAAGACGGGATCATTCCTCAGGAAGAGGCGCTGATGCGGGTGGATGCGCATATCCTGAATGAAATGCTGCACCGCCAGGTGGCGCCGGATGCGAGGCGGGATGTCATTGGCCGCGGCATTGCCGCCAGTCCGGGGGCGGCGACCGGCAAGCTGGTCTTTACCGCGGCCGGGGCGCAAGCCAGCGCGTCGCGCGGGGAGCCTTGTATTCTGGTGCGCCGGGAAACCTCTCCCGAAGACGTGCGCGGGATGCATGCCGCTGCCGGGGTGCTGACTGAGAAGGGCGGCATGACCAGCCACGCTGCGGTGATCGGCCGCGGGCTGGGGCTGCCGTGCATTGTCGGGGCGTCGAACATGAAGTTCCACAGTAAGCGCAAGATGCTGGAGTCCGCGGATGGCCGGGTATTCCGGGCTGGGGACATCATCACCATCGACGGCAGCAGCGGCCAGGTGCTGGCGGGGCAGCCGGCAATGCTTGAGGCGGCCCAGGACGGGGCGCTGCAAACTTTGCTGGCCTGGGCGGATGATGCCCGCGACATTGGCATCCGGGCCAATGCAGACACGCCGGAAGATGCTGAAACAGCAAGGAAATTCAATGCGCAGGGCATTGGCCTCTGCCGGACGGAGCATATGTTTTTTGAACCCGGACGCCTGACGGTGATGCGGGAGATGATCTTTGCCGAAACGCCGTCGGGCCGCGAGGCGGTGCTGGAACGGCTGCTGCCGATGCAGCGCGACGACTTCCGCGAACTGTTCCGGATCATGGAGGGAATGCCGGTTTGCATCCGCCTGTTCGACCCGCCGCTGCATGAATTCCTGCCTGCGACCAGGACCGGCCAGCGGGAACTGTCCGAAGCACTGGGCATCCCGGTCAGCGATGTCACCCGCCGGGTCGAGGAAATGGGCGAATACAACCCAATGCTGGGCCTGCGCGGCGTGCGGCTGGGCGTTACCGTGCCGGAAATCTATGACATGCAGGCACGGGCGATTTTTGAGGCAACACTGGAAGCCTCGAAATGGGGTGAGCCTGTGGTGCCTGAGATCATGATCCCGCTGGTTTCGGCCAAGCGCGAGGTGGAACTGGTCAAGGCCCGCATCGATGCAGTGGCTGCGGCAGTCAAGGCAGAACGCGGCGAGGATTTCACTTACCGTCTGGGGGTCATGGTGGAAACGCCGCGCGCGGCGCTCAGGGCAGGCGAAATTTCACCGCACACCGCGTTCCTTAGCTTTGGGACCAATGACCTTACCCAGATGACCTATGGGCTGTCGCGCGACGATGCGGGGCGGTTCATGTCGGATTATGTGAACCAGGGCGTCTTTCCCGAAGATCCATTTCATGTGCTGGACACCGACGGAGTGGGGGAGCTGTTGAAACTGGGTGTGCAGCGCGGCCGGGCGGAGAACGGGGAGATCACCCTGTCGATCTGCGGCGAGCACGGCGGCAACCCCGAATCGATTGCCTTTTGCCGTGATGCGGGCTTTGACTATGTCTCCTGTTCCCCGTTCCGGGTGCCAGTTGCGCGTTTAGCCGCAGCCCAGCTGGCAATTTCCGCAAAGACCGGTCAGACGGCGCCAACATACACAAAATATTAAGTAAACCTGGGCCATCCAGCAGCCGCCGATGTAAGACCGGCGGTGTGAGTGTGTTCCCCGTGACTGTGGTTGCCCCCCGAACGCTGGACGTTTCGGGCCTTTTCCCTTAAGGGATGCGACCGCATGTGCTGGGGAAACCGGGCACAAGCTGCTAGGACGGGGGAACCCTGAATGAAATTGTTGACTATGATTGCCGTGATGGCTGCCACCATCGCGATTGGTAAAAGTGTTGCCGCCGAAACCGGCCTGGGTACGCTGATCGAGCGTGAACAAGCCAGTCTGAGCGCGGTGCCTGAGCGGAAGTTCAACGGATTTTTCGGAATCCGCAACAATCCGTTCAAGACCCGCAAGGCGCGGCCGCAGGTTGAATACAGCAAGGCCTGGCTGGACGCCCAGCCAAAAGCTGCCGGCGGCGAGCAATTCGCCTGTCTCGCCGAAGCGCTGTATTTCGAGGCCCGCGGCGAAACCGTCAAAGGACAGTTCGCAGTTGCCGAAGTGATCCTGAACCGGGTCAAGAGCGCGCAATTCCCGAATTCGCTTTGCGGTGTGATCAAGCAGGGTACCGGGCGCAAGTACCAGTGCCAGTTCACCTACACCTGTGATGGCCACAAAGAAGTGATCAACGAGAAGAAGGCGTATCAGCGCGTGGCCAAGGTGGCACGTGCAGCGCTGGACGGGCTGAAGTCAGAGCTGACCGGCGGTGCGACCTACTATCATACCACGGCGGTTCGGCCGCGCTGGAGCCGCACTTTTACAAACACCACGCGCATCGGTGTGCATCTGTTCTACCGTGACGAACGTTACCGGACGGCGCTGAGCAACTGACCGCCTGAAGGCGGCACGTCAGTGCCGCTTTCGGCCACTGGCGTGGCGTTTGCGGGACTGTTATGAAGCCCTCGAAATACTATTGTTGTGTCCCATCACTTGACACAGCCAGCCAAAGGCCCGTTTTCCCATGCCCTCTGAAATCCGCCTTGCCTTTGCGCACCCGTCTGAGCGTTCCGTGGCCACTGCTGCGCCCGGGCCACTGGACCGCATTTCCTTGCGGGACCATATTGTCGAGGTGGAGATCGGCGCGTTTCAGGCAGAGCGCGGCACCACCCAGCGGATATGTTTCAATGTGGTGGTGGAAATCTCGCCGCTGCCGAAGGATCTGGATGATGATGTCGACCGGATCCTGTCTTATGACAAGGTATCGGAGGCCATTGCGCATGAGCTTGCGGCCGAGCGGCTGAATTTGCTGGAAACCCTGGCCGAACGTGTGGCTGAGCGGATCCTGCTGGAGCATCAGGCCGTGCGCGCTTTTGTGCGGATCGAGAAGCTGGACAGGGGCCCCGGAGCGCTGGGTGTCGAGGTGGTTCGCTCCAAGGATCAGATTACCCATCTGGTGGATGAGGAGGAGCGCCCGCATCCGCGGCTGATGTATTTGTCCAACGACGCCATCGACAGCGGCAACCTGACCGCCTGGATCGACCAGATGGAATGCCGCCAGCGGCCGCTGATCCTGTGCGTCGGGACTCACCTGCTGGAGGTTCCCACCACAGGCCACAAGTGGACCCAGCGCCGGATTGATCTGCTAGCAATCGAACAGAATGCCTGGCGCCTGGCGGCCAAAGATGACCGTTGCGTTGTGGTCTCGACCCGGACTGAGCTGGACTGGGCGATGAAGAACCGCCAGATCTGCGTCTGGGCCCCTTCAAAGATCGTTCTGGACGCGGTGGACGGACCCTCGGCGCCGCCGTCGAACTCGGTTGCTTTGGCGGCGTGGTTCGCAGCGACCTTTGCAGCGGGTGAAATGATTGTGCTTGGCGGGGATTTGCCTGATAATCCCGGAGTCCCCTTGCGGGCCGTCAGCGTGGAGCAAACACAACTGTGACATATTACCGGCCATTGGTTCAGCACGGCGAGGCGCGCCCCGAAGGTGCGGTTCCGCTGGCAGGAAGTTCGTTGTGGTTCACCGAGGTTGAAATCCTGAACCGTGAAGGGCCGCCGCGAGTTGCTCCGGCCGGGTTTGTGCCCGAAGCAGAACGCCGGCGCCTGAGCGCGCGCCGGGCCTCTATTGCCGGGCTGGACATGACCCAGCCGCAGATCATGGGCATTCTCAATGTGACGCCGGACAGTTTTTCGGACGGCGGTCGGCATTCCGGTGTCGAAACCGGAAAAGCGGCAGCGCTGCAGATGGTGGCTGATGGTGCCACGATCATCGACGTGGGGGGCGAATCCACCCGCCCGGGCGCCGAAGAGGTTTCCGAGGCCGAAGAGATAAAGCGCACAGCGCCAGTGATCGCTGCAATCCGCGCAGCCAGCCCGGTGCCGGTCTCTATCGATACCCGCAAGGCCACCGTGGGCATGGAAGCGCTGGAGGCGGGGGCCAACCTGCTGAACGACGTCTCGGGATTCACCTTCGATCCGGCGCTGGCGCCGTTGGCGGCCCAGGCAAGCGTGCCGGTCTGCATCATGCATGCGCAGGGGGATCCTGCTACCATGCAGGACCAGCCAACTTACGCCAATGTTCTGCTCGACGTCTATGACTTCCTCGAACAGCAGATCGACCGGCTGGAAGCGACCGGGGTGATCCGCGAGCAGATCGTAATTGACCCGGGCATCGGCTTTGGCAAGTCGCAGGCGCATAATCTGACTCTGCTGCGCAATCTCAGCCTGTTCCACGGGCTCGGCTGCCCTATCTTGCTGGGCGTGTCCCGTAAGGGTTTCATCGGAAAGATCGGCAAGGAGCCGCGCGCTGATGCCCGCGCGCCGGGCTCGATTGCCGTAGGGCTTGCGGCCTTGGGGCAAGGCGTGCAATTCCTGCGGGTGCATGACGTTGCTGAGACGGTTCAGGCACTGCGACTTTGGCAGGCCGTCCGCTGAGGCTTTTGGCAGGAAAAGCATAATGCGTAAACTTTTTGGCACGGATGGCGTGCGCGGCACGGCTAATTCCCATCCGATGACCGCCGAGATGGCGCTGCGCATCGGCGCCGCTGTCGGACGGTATTTCCGGCGTGATGGGTCAGGCGTGCATCGGGTGGTGATTGGCAAGGATACCCGGCTGTCCGGCTACATGTTTGAAAACGCTTTGACGGCGGGGCTGACCTCGACCGGCATGAATGTGTTGCTGCTGGGACCGGTGCCGACGCCCGCGGTGGGGCTTATGACCCGCTCGATGCGAGCCGACCTGGGGGTGATGATTTCGGCCAGCCACAACCCCTCCGAGGATAATGGCATCAAGTTCTTCGGCCCCGACGGGTTTAAACTGTCGGACAGTGCCGAGTTGGAGATCGAAGGCCTCATCGATGCCGGCGTCGAACCGGCGCAGGCTGCCAATATCGGCCGCGCCAAGCGGATCGACGATGCCCGGTTCCGTTACGGCGAACGGGTTAAAAGCTCGCTGCCGCGCAATCTTGGCTTTAACGGTCTGAAAGTGGTGATTGACTGTGCCAATGGTGCGGCCCACCGGGCGGCGCCTGAGGTCCTGTGGGAACTGGGCGCCGAAGTGATCCCGGTGGGGGTGTCTCCGGATGGCTTGAACATCAACCGCGGCTGCGGTTCAACCCAGCCTAAAGCCGCGGCAGAAGCGGTCGTCGCGCATGGTGCCCATGCCGGTATTTGCCTGGATGGCGATGCCGACCGGGTGATCGTTATCGATGAAACCGGCACCGTGGCCGATGGCGACCAGCTGATGGCGCTGCTGGCCAGCCGTTGGGCGGAGCAGGGCCAGCTGTCAGGCGGCGCGCTGGTGGCGACGGTGATGTCGAATCTCGGGCTGGAGCGGCACCTGGAAAGCAAGGGGCTGGGTATGGAGCGCACTGCTGTTGGCGACCGCTATGTGGTTGAGCGGATGCGCGAAGGCGGCTTCAACCTGGGTGGAGAGCAGTCGGGCCATATCGTGATGAGCGATTACGCCACCACCGGCGACGGGCTGATGGCGGGGCTGCATTTCTTGGCCGAGATGGTGCAGACCGGCAAGAAGGCGTCTGAGCTGGCGCATCAGTTCCAGACCGTGCCGCAGCGGCTGCGCAATGTGCGCTTTCAGACTGGCCAGGCGCCGTTGGAAGATGCGCAGGTGCAGGAGGCGATTGCGGCTGCCGAGAAGATGCTGAACGGGCAAGGGCGCCTGTTGATCCGCAAGTCGGGCACCGAACCGCTGGTGCGGGTGATGGCGGAATGCGAGGACGCCGGGTTAATGGCGCTGGCGGTCGACAGCGTGGTGGCTGCGGTCGAGGCCGCGGTGGCGGAGTAACCCGGCGGGGGCGCTCAGCCCCCTTTGCCGAACAGGCGGCTCAGCTTGCCGAACTGGCTTAGCAGCAGCCCGCCCAGGATCAGCGCCAGGGCTGCAAACAACTGCGGCGGCAGGGTCTCGCCCAGCAGTGCGGCCCCGAAGATCACCGACCAGACCGGCACTTGGTAATTCACGGCCGACAGGAACGCCGGACCGGCGCTGCGGGCAACCTGGACCAGCAGCACCTGGGCCAGCGCAGTGGGAAGCAGTCCAAGGTAGATCACTGCACCCAGCGGCAGGACGGCAGGCAGTTCCGGCACACCTTCGGCCCAGAGCGCTGCCGGGATCATCATGGCGGCACCGCACAGGAGGGCGGCGGCCGAGAGGGACAGCATGTTCACCTGCGGGCAGAGCCGGGTGATAATCGAGCCGATGGCATAACACAGCGAGGCGCCCAGACAGGCCAGGCGGGCAAGCGATTCATAATCAGTGCCGGCGGAGCGGAAGGCATCAAGCCCGATCAGTACCACCACTCCGGCAAAGCCGATGAAGAAGCTGACGGCACGGCGCAGGGTCATATGCTCGCCCGGCACCAGCAGATGCGCTAGCGGCAGCACGAACAGCGGCACCACCGCCATGCAAACCCCGGCAAAACCGCTGGCCACATGGGTCTGCCCCCAGCTGAGCAGTGAAAAGGGCAGGGCATTGGAAAAGGCCCCCATTCCAAGCGCGCAGACCCAGATAATGCGGCCCTCGCGCGACCGCAGGGAGGGCAGGCGTAGGCCCATGGCAAAGAGCACCCCCAAAAGGCTGAGCGCGCCGATTGAAATCCGCAGCGCGGCAATGGTCATCGGTGGCAGGCCCCGTAGCGCCAATGACACAGCCATGAAAGAGGCGCCCCAGATTACTCCGAGGAACAGAAGTTTGGCCCAATTGGCGGAGCCGGGGGAGTCTGGCATGGAGACGTCTCAATGAGCCTTGAATGAAAAAGGGCGCCCCGATGTGGAGCGCCCTGCAGAGGAATTAGGCTGCGAAAATATCCGCGGGCGCCTTAGTTCTTCTCTTTGTCGACCATCTTGCCGGCCGAGATCCAAGGCATCATGCCGCGCAGCTTGGCGCCGGTCGCCTCGATCGCGTGCTCGTCGTTGGCACGGCGAGACGCTTTGATGGTCGGCTGGCCAACCGCGTTTTCCAGCATGAAGTCGCGGACGAATTTTCCCTGCTGAATGTCGTTCAGCACCTCTTTCATCCGGGCTTTGGTTTCGTCGTACTTCAGGATCCGCGGGCCGGTGACATACTGGCCGTACTCGGCGGTGTTGGAGATCGAGTAGTCCATGTTGGCGATGCCGCCTTCATAGATCAGGTCCACGATCAGCTTCACTTCGTGCAGGCATTCGAAATAGGCCATTTCCGGCGCGTAACCGGCTTCGACCAGGGTCTCAAAGCCGCAGCGGATCAGCTCAACCAGGCCGCCGCACAGAACTGCCTGCTCGCCGAACAGATCGGTTTCGCATTCTTCGCGGAAGTTGGTCTCAATGATGCCCGAGCGGCCGCCGCCGATGGCGGAGCAGTAAGACAGGCCGGTTTCCAGCGCTTTTCCGGTGGCGTCGTTGTGAACCGCGACCAGGCAGGGCACGCCGCCGCCTTTGGTGTATTCACCGCGCACGGTGTGACCCGGGCCCTTGGGGGCCATCATGATGACGTCGACGCCTTCTTTCGGCTCGATCAGGCCGAAGTGGACGTTCAGGCCGTGGGCGAATGCAATCGCTGCGCCCGGGCGGATGTTGTCGTGGACGTATTTTTTATAGGTATCTGCCTGCAGTTCGTCGGGCATGGTAAACATGATCACGTCGCACCAGGCTGCGGCTTCAGCGATGCCCATGACCTTCAGGCCTTCGCCTTCGGCTTTCTTGGCCGAGGGGGAGCCTTCGCGCAGGGCGACGACAAGGTTCTTGGCGCCGGAGTCGCGCAGGTTCAGCGCGTGCGCGTGGCCCTGGGAGCCATAGCCCAGGATGGCCACTTTCTTGTCCTTGATCAGGTTCACATCGCAATCGCGGTCGTAATAAACGCGCATGATCCACGTCCTTTCCATTGGTGTTTGAGGGTATCATAGGGAAGTGGGCCGGGAAGACGATTGCCGTTCCGCATGAAATAGTCGGATTTTTTGCGGTAGTTATTCGTATTTTCCCGTGATAGTGATAAGTTCATGCTTGATGATCTCGACCGGCGCATTCTCCGCCATCTGCAAAGCGAGCCGGGGCAACCGATTCCGGATTTGGCTGAACGGCTGGGTATGACTGCCTCGCGCCTGTCGCGGCGGCTGGAGAAGCTACGCGAGACGGGCGTGATCCTGGGCCAGCGGGCGATAATCGACTGGCGCGCGCTGGGATATGAGGTGGAAGTCTCGCTGCGGGTGACGCTGGAGAAGACCAACCCGCGTGCCTTTGACGAATTCATCGGCGCTGCGCGCAAGATCCCGGAGGTGCTGGAAATCCAGACTTTTCTCGGCCAGGTCGACGTGCGGCTTTCTGTGATCGCACGCGATATGCCGCATTATCAGCAGATTTACCGGGCCGCCATCCTGAACCTGCCGCATATCGCCGACATCGAGGCGCTGATGCACGTGTCGCGGATCAAATCGGATGAGGTATTGCCGGTATGACCGCCTTGGATGAGATTGATTTTGGCCTGCTGCGGGCCTTGGCCGAGGATGCCAGCCGCTCTGCGGGGGCGCTGGGGCGAAAGCTGGGCCTCAGCCAGCCCGCCACCTGGCGGCGCATAAAACGCCTGCAGGAGGCGGGCATCATCGCAGGCCGCAGGCTGGATCTCGACACGGAAAAGCTGGGCTTTGGCGTGACGGTGTTTCTGGGTGTAAAGCTTGCCACCAAGGGCCGGGTCAGTTTGGAGGATTTCGAACGCGCTGTCTCGGCCATCCCCGAAGTTCAGACGGTGGAGCATGTGTTGGGCATGTATGATTACCGCCTGCGGGTGACGGCGCGCGATATTTCCGATTTCGAACGCGTGTTGCGCCGCCGGGTGATGACGCTGCCGGGAGTCGGCAGTGTCGATGCCAATGTGCTCTTGAGCGAGGAGCGCAGGCCGGGGCCGCTGGGCTGAACCCGCAACTTTGTTGCCGATGTGAAACCGGCTTGGCGCAAATACGCGGGGTTTCTGTCGTGGCTGGGCTGTCTTTTTGGCGGGCTGCCGTCAATATCTCCCTTCGGAAGGCGGTTGCCCAGTTGTATGCCAAAGTAGGCTTTGCCAAACCCGGCGGCACCGGCTAGCCGTTTCAAGAGAATTTTCACGGAGGCCAAGATGGCATTGCTCAATACCGTTGACCCGCAGGGTCTGGATGAATTTTCGGTGGTTTTCACCGACCGTTCGCTCAACCATATGTCCAAGACCTTCCAAGGCGTGATGCTGGACATTAATGCGATGCTGAAAGAGGTCTATAACGCCGAAGCCGTGGCGCTGGTGCCGGGCGGTGGAACCTTCGCGATGGAGGCGGTGGCACGGCAGTTCGCCCGCGGCGCAAATGCACTGGTGGTGCGCAATGGCTGGTTCTCCTACCGTTGGAGCCAGATATTTGAGGCCGGCAGCTTTACCGCGTCTTCGACCGTGATGAAGGCACGCCGCACCGGCAATGAATCGGCCTCGCCGTTTGAGCCCGCGCCGATTGGTGACGTGGTGGCCGCAATCAAGGAGCAGAAACCGGATATCGTCTTTGCCCCGCATGTGGAAACCGCAGCGGGGGTGATCCTGCCCGACGATTACGTGACCGCAATGGCGGCCGCTGCGCATGAAGTCGGCGCGCTGGTGGTGCTTGATTGCATCGCCTCGGGCTGTGCCTGGATAGACATGAAGGCGACCGGCGTCGATGTGCTGATCTCCGCACCGCAAAAGGGCTGGAGCGCCTCGCCCTCCGCTGGTCTGGTCATGTTCTCGGAACGGGCGCTGGCGCGTCTTGAAGAGACCGTCTCGGATAGCTTTGCCATCAATCTGAAACAGTGGCGCACGATCATGAAGGCCTATGAGGACGGCGGTCACGCCTATCATGCCACTATGCCGACCGATGCGCTGAAGGCGTTCCGCGACACCATGCTGGAGACCCGGGAGTACGGCTTTGAGAAGCTGCGCGACGCACAATGGGCGCTGGGCAAAGGCGTGCGGGCGATGCTGAAGGACAAGGGTATCACCTCGGTTGCCGCAGAGGGCTTTGGCGCGCCGGGCGTGGTGGTGAGCTACACCGGCGACCCGGACGTGCAGAACGGCAAGAAGTTCCTCGCTCTGGGCACGCAGATCGCGGCTGGCGTGCCGCTGCAGTGCGACGAGCCCGCGGATTTCCGCACTTTCCGCTTGGGTCTGTTCGGTCTCGACAAGCTGTATGATGTGGATGCCACGATCGCACGGCTGAAAACCGTCGCCGATCAGGTGCTGTAAAGGCACCGGTCTTTCATCTTTCCGGAAATTACTCCCGCCGGAGGCACCGGCTTTCCCCTTCGGGAAAGCCGGTAGTCCCTACTTAACGCCCAATCCCATCTGCATCAGCGTCTTGCGCACGGGCGCCAGCGAGTAAAGCGCATTGAGACCAAAGGCGCGCAGGTCGCGCAGCGGGCGCGGCGCCAGCATCGAGGTGCGGTTGAGCAGGTCGATGCCCTTCACCCGCAGCAGGATCTCGTTGTGGCGCGCCTTATGGTAGGCGGCCAGCATCTGCGCATCGCCAAGGCCTTCGGGGCGGGCGGCGGCCAGTTCTAGTAGGCTGCGCAAATCGCCCAGCGACATATTCAGTCCCTGCGCGCCGATTGGCGGCACCACATGGGCGGCCTCGGCCATCAGCGCCAACCGCTCGCCGTTGAGCCGCTCCGCCGACTGGCTGATGATCGGCCAGATGGTGCGGCGCGACGCCAGCTTCAGGTCGCCGAACAAACCGCAGCTGCGGTCCGTCATGGCCGCCTCAAAGGCGGCTGGTTCGAGGTTCAGCAGCTCCTGCGCTCGGGGACCCCGCTCCATCCAGACAATCGCAGAGGACGGCTGGCCCAGGTGATCGGGCAGCGGCACCAAAGTGAACGGCCCGCCGGAGCGATGGATCTCAGTAGAGACATTTTCGTGCGGCACCGTGTGGGTGACCGCGAAGGCCAGCGCCTTTTGACCGTAACGGGTGGTCTTTACCGGAATGCCCGCCGCCTCGCGCATTGGTGAAGTGCGCCCGTCGCAGGCCACCACCAGTTTGGCCGTGACCTGGCTGCCGTCGCTAAGGGTGACGCGGGCACTATCGGTACGGGTGAACAGCCCGGTGGTGCCGGTGCCGAAACGCAAATCGACATTGGACATGCCGTCCAGCCGGGCAATCAGCTCGCGCCGCAACAGCCAGTTGGGCAGGTTCCAGCCGAACGGTTGGCCGGAGATATCGGCGGCGTTGAAATCCTTGACCACCCGCGGCTCGGGGCGGGTGCCGCCGGCATCGACAATGCGCATGATCTGTAGGGGTGTGGCGTGATCCGCCAGCCGCGGCCAGATCGCGCAACGTTCCAGCAGCGCCTGCGCGGGCTGCAGGAAGGCGGTGGTGCGCAGGTCAGAGCCTGCGGCGTCGCGCTCTGTCACTGGCGGTGCGGGATCGGTGCAGATCACGGAAAAACCGCTGGACGCAAAAGCGGCGGCTGCGGTCAGACCCGCAATGCCGCCTCCGGAAATCAGAATATCGCAGGTATCGGCCATCTCGTCAGCCCTCCGTTCTGGGGCCAGAGATAGGCCCTGACGGCAGAGTAAGACAAGCCGGTACCGGCAGAAAGGGCGCTTAGCCGCGGGTAATGGTAATCAGCAGCGTGAACACCACCGGCACCATGCAGACCGCCGGAATATAAAGCCCGGGAATGCCGAACAACAGGATCGAACAGCCCCAAAGGCTGATCAGGGTCGCAATCGCGTAATACAGGTTTTCTTCCGGGCCGTAGGCGACCTCCTTGATCATCCGCCCCAGCAGCGGCACGGAAAAAAGTATGCGTTGCATCAGGGTCAGGCGTTCGGGAAGGACATATGCGCTCATCGGTCGGGCTCCAGAAGATCGTCTCTGCGGCGCATATAAGGACGATAGCTTGCAGCAAACAGGTATATTTTGCCGCAGGTGCGCAGAATTGCCGGCATGCGGTTGTGCACATTCAGCCATGCGGCGAACGGCGTCCTATCGCGCCGTCGGCAGCGGCCGGAGTTCAGGTCAGAGCGGCCAGAAAGCCAGCCAGATCGTCCGAATGATGGTGGATGTGCGCGGCTCTGACCGGCTCCGGCGCCACATGCACCGTGCGCATTCCCATCTGGTGCGGAGCAGCGAGGTTGCGGGCGTCATCCTCGAACATTGCCGCCTGTTCCGGGTTCACGCCAGCGCGGGCAAAAACCCGGTCAAAGGCGCGGCGTTCCGGTTTGGGGTGGTAATCCGCGTGTTCGACGCCATAAACGCCGTCAAACAGCCCCGACAGCCCGCGGGCGGCCAGCACCCGTTCAGCATAAGGGGCCGTGCCATTGGTGTAGACGAATTTTTTGCCAGGCAGATTGTTAATGTTGGCAGCCAGCACCGCATCCTTTTCCAGATGCTCCATCGAAATGTCATGCACTGCCACCAGATAGGGGGCCGGATCCAGATCGTGTTCGCGCATCAGCCCGGCCAGCGTGGTGCCATGTTCGCGCCAGTAATAGCTGCGCAGATGGTCGGCCTTGGCCTTGTCCACCCCCAGGGCCTCCATCACAAAGGCCGTCATCTTGACCTCGATCTGGTCAAACAGGCGGGCCGAGGGCGGATAGAGGGTGTTGTCGAGGTCGAACACCCATTGGGTGACATGGGAAAAAGCGTGCTTGGGCATAGGGCCGGATTAGGGGGCGAAGACTGGCATTGCAATCAAAAGCGCATTTAGACTGCGGGTTTTCGGCACATTGGCGCCATCAGGGTTGATTGCTGCCCTATGCGCTGTAGAGATTGGCAAACCGGAAATGACAGGAAGACCCATGAGCCAGAGCCGCAGCAACCAGAAAGATGCCTATGCGCTGATCCTAGAGGCGATCGACGTCGGCGTTTACAAACCCGGCGACCGGCTGGTGGAAAGCGATCTGGCCGAGCGTTTTGGCGTGTCGCGCACCCCGATCCGAGAGGCGCTGCAGCGGCTGGAGACGCAATCACTTCTGGAGCGTGACGGACGGTCGCTGATTGTCGCCTCGCTGGACCACAACCAGATGGCCGAGCTGTATGTGGTGCGGCGTGAGCTGGAGGGACTGGCAGCTCAGCTGGCGGCGCGTCATGCCACCGAAGAAGAGATCAAGGTGCTGAAGGAAATGGTCGAGGCCGATAACCAGCTGGTCGGAGATCCGTCGGCGCTGTCCAAGGCCAACCGCCGGTTCCATGAACAGATCCACTTGGCGTCGCACAACCGCTATCTGGTGCAGCAGCTGGACCTGGTGCACCGGACTATGGCGCTGATGGCAACGACCTCGCTGGCCGCCGAGGGCCGCAGCGAGATTGCCCAGTCCGAGCACAAGGGGATCGTTGATGCAATCGGCCGCCGCGACGAGGCAGCAGCGGGCGAAGCGCTGAAGGAACATATCTCGATCGCTTTCATGACCCGGCTGAAGCAGGACGCCAGCGGGCGGGGATGAACCGCCGGAGCCGCGGCAAGCGCCAGCGGCGGGGGGTGGCGCCGGGTTTGATGCAGTGCGCCGTCTTGTCCCAGAAAAAGGGGCGGACGAGCAGTTCATGCGTGGCCTTGGCGATGGCGACGGCCCCCATCGGAAAATACAGGATCATTGCTGGGGCCCAGGCTGCCAGCCAGGGCCGTCCCATGGCAAAAGCAGCAGTGATGCTGATGATCAGACCCAGAAGTTCAAAGAACACCAGCGCCGCCGCTGCCAGGGACAGCAGCAGCGGCGAAGCCGTGCCTGCGCTGGGGTGCGGCAGGCCAAGCGTGATCAGCCAGAACGACCACAACAGCGGCGCAAACAGGAACTGCCCGATTGTGCCCAGGAAGAAGGCCTGAAAGCCCAGGAAGCGTTTCCAGCCAAGCTCACCCCGCAGCCGCAGCGGCTCGCGCATATGCACCAAATAGGTCACCATGAACCCTTTCAGCCAGCGCGAGCGCTGTTTGACCCAGGGCCAGGGGCGGCAGTTCGCCTCCTCGAATGTGGTGCTGGGCAGCATTCCGGTGCGGTAGCCGGCGCGGTAGAGCCTGACACCCAGATCCGCATCTTCGGTGACGTTGTGTGCATCCCAGCCGCCCAACTCTTCTAGCACCTTGCGGCGGATGAACATTGTCGTACCACCCAACGGCACCACCAGGCCAAACCGGGAAATACCGTGCAGAACGATGCGGAACCAGCTGGCATATTCCAGCGTGAAACAGCGGGAAATCCAATTGGTGCCAGGATTGTAGTAGTCCAATACACCCTGAAAGCAGACGGTTTTCCTGTCCGCGCGGGCAAAGGCCTGCGCCACTTTGTCCAGCTGGTCCGTCTGCGGCGCGTCCTCGGCGTCCCAGACGCCGATGATGTCGCCGCGGCAAAAGTTCAGCGCATAGTTCATCGCCCGCGGCTTTGTCGTCAGCCCGCCAAAAGCCGGAACCTCGACCACCCGGATCCAAGGCGGCAGGCGGGCGCCCGCAAGGGCAGCCCGGGTAACGGTGTCATGTTCCTCGAGCACCAGGATCACATCGGTCAAGGCCCGCGGGTAGCTGAGCTTGCGGATGCGGGTAAGCAGGGCCCGGCTGATCTCGGCCTCTTGGTACAGCGGCACCAGGATTGAAATGCCGGGCCGGTTGCCCAAGCCGGTTTGACAGGGGACGGGCTTTTGCGGCGGGGACTGCCGGGGGGGGCGGCCGGACCAATAGGCAGAAAGCCCGCAAAGCTTCAGCATCGTGAACAGCAGCACCGACAGCAGTGCCAGCAGGCTGAGAGCAGTGAAGACCGCCGCCGGGGCGGTCCAGCCAAGATAAAACGCGGGCAAGGCACAGGCTGAAAGCAGTGCGCGGCCCTTTGCAGGCTGCAGTGTGCGGCAGCTTTGCCGCGGGACCACGCTGCAGCTGGCCTGGCGCACCAGGGCGGGGCTGAAATGTGCGGTCAGCAGAGCGGTGATCTGCGCTTCGCAGGCCAGCACCGGGGTGATGCGGTCAAAACGGTCCTGCAACTCACCGCGCAGCGTCTCGAACCGGTCCGGGTGGGCGATGGCAACGGTAACGGTCTGGCCGAATTGCAGCCATGGAAGCGCAGCGTGGCGCAACCAGAACTGAGCGGGTTTGCGGGCCAGCAACCGGGAATTGGGGACCTGGCCGGTCAGGTCGGCGCGCTGCATCCGGAATTGCCGGGCCAGCGTGTCCTGAACCTGGTCTTCGCTGGCCAGACCCTCGGCCACCAGCACCCGCCCAAGGGCAGCTTTCTGGTGCTGGCGCAGCACCAGCGCCTTCATCATGCTGCGGCCATCCACTGGTGGCGGCAGCCCCGGAGACCCCTCCCCGGCGGGCCGCGGCGGGCGGAACTGCCGCAGCGGCTGAGATAAAAAAACCATCGCCACCCCTTAACAAAAACATTGAGGGCTTCAGGCTGGTGGCGGGGGCTTAAGAATTGGTAAATGCGGCGTTAACCATGCTGTTCTAAAGCGTGGTTAACAGGTTTTTTACGAAGATTTGCGCGCGGCCATGGCTTCGGCAAAGCGTTCGAACAGGTAAAAGCTGTCCTGCGGGCCGGGGCTGGCCTCGGGGTGGTGCTGTACCGAGTAGACCGGGCGGCCGGAAATGCGGATACCGCAGTTGGAGCCGTCAAACAGCGAAACATGGGTCTCTTCAACCCCTTCCGGCAGGGTCTGAGCATCCACGGCAAAGCCATGGTTCATCGAGGTGATCTCGACCTTGCCGGTGGAATGCTCCTTGACCGGGTGGTTGGCGCCGTGATGGCCGTGGTTCATTTTGACGGTCTTGGCGCCCAGAGCCAGCGCCAGCATCTGGTGGCCGAGGCAAATGCCGAAAACCGGCAGATCGGTTTTCAGGACGTCCTGAATCATCGGCACCGCGTATTCACCGGTGGCGGCAGGGTCGCCGGGCCCGTTGGATAGGAATACCCCGTCTGGCTTATGGGCCAGAACCTCTTCGGCGGTGGCGGTGGCAGGCAGCACAGTGACGTCGCATCCGGCCGACGCCAGGCAACGCAGGATATTGCGCTTGGCGCCATAGTCGACGGCCACGACCTTATGCGCAGGCGCTTCCTGGCGGTCATAGCCGTCCGGCCAGGCCCAGCGCATTTCGTCCCAGCGGTAGCTTTGGGCGCAGGACACGTCTTTGGCCAGATCCATGCCTTCCAGCCCGGGCCATTCCCGCGCCTTGGCAACCAGCGCCTCAACGTCGAAGTTGCCCTCCGGGTCGTGGGCCAGGGCCGCATGCGGTGCGCCTTGCTGGCGGATCGCGCGGGTCAGGCGGCGGGTGTCGATGCCGCCGATGGCGATGCGCCCGGTGCGGGTGAGCCAGTCCTTCAGCTCCTCGGTGGCGCGCCAGTTGGAGGCCAGCGTCGGATCCCATTTCACCACCATGCCTGCGGCGACGGGGGCGACGGTCTCGTCATCCTCGGGCGTCACGCCGGTGTTGCCGATATGGGGGAAGGTAAATGTGACGATCTGGCCGGCATAGGAGGGGTCGGTCATGATCTCCTGATAGCCGGTCATCGCGGTGTTGAAGCAGAGCTCCGCCACCGTGTCGCCAGTGGCGCCGAAACCGGTGCCGAAAAAGACGGTGCCATCTGCGAGCGCCAGGCATGCGGTGGGCTTGGACGGGGCGGAAGCGGCCATTGCGCGAGTCTCCATGCGGTGAAATTCATGGGCTTGTAAGGGGAGCGCCCCAGCGGGTCAAGCCTGCACCAGCGGGCAGGCCGGCGCGGCAGCCGTCCCGGTGCCAGCAGATAGTAAACTTGCACAGCAGCGGCAGAATGGATAACCATCAGTGTCCGGCAACCATGGGATGCTTATTACGATGGATACGCGCACACAGGTCAATCAGGCCTTGAAGCAAGCGATGAAAGACAAGGCAGCGGAGCGGCTGTGCACGCTGCGGCTGATCAATGCGGCGATCAAGGACCGGGAAATCGCCGCCCGCGCCGATGGCGAGGAGGGCGGCATCGACGAGGGAGAAATCCTTGCCATCCTGGGCAAGATGACCAAGCAACGCAATGAAAGCGCCCGTGCCTATGAGGAAGGCGGGCGGCTGGATCTGGCGGAGCGGGAACTGGGCGAAATCGCTATTATTGAGGAGTTCCTGCCGCAGCAGCTGAGCGACGAGGAGGTCGGCGAGGCCATCACTGCGGCGGTGGCAGAAACCGGTGCCGAATCGATTCGCGACATGGGCAAGGTGATGGGTGCGCTGAAGGCGAAATACACCGGCCAGATGGATTTCGGCAAAGCCGGGCCCTTGGTCAAGGACCAGCTTTGCAGCAAGGGCGATTGCTGATCCTCGGCTGCCCGGGATGATACCGCGCTGGCGCGGTGCCTGCGGTGCGAGTATTTTTTGACAAAGAAGAAGAGGGGCCTGCATCGCGGGCCTTTTTTGTGCCTCTCAGCGGGAAAAGGCGGATTTCAGGTCGCCGTAAAGCGCGACCCGTTCCTGTTCCGACAGGAAGGCGCCGATTTCCACTTCGCGGCCGCCGCCCTGCAGGGTGACATAATGCGGAACCGGTCCGTCGCGGTCGTGCATTTCGACGCGGGTCCAGTAGCGGTTGCAGTGCCAGCTTTGCCGCTTGCCATCAGAGTTGATCCGCTCCAGACGGGCGTCTTCCTTGCCGATGGTCAGCACTTCCAGGATCTGATGGTCGCGGCGGCTGCGGTCCAATGCCCATTTCATGCCGAACAGGGCCAGTAGCAGGAACGGCAGCAGCCCCCACAGCAGAAAAGAACCCAGAACCGGGATCAGCGGCACGCAGATCAGCACTGCAGTCAGTCCAAGGAAGCGCACATAGCCCTGCGCTGGCAGTGATTGATGCGGCCAGAGGTGCAGCTCGCGTTCGGCGTCTTGCTGCGGACGGGTCCAGTTATAGGGCATGTGTTCAACGCCTGCTGAGCAATGATGGGTCTTATTGGATAATGTACCGGAAAGTCCGGATTTCCACTCGGTTTTTACGGCGGTGCGCAGATAAGAAAAAGGCCCCGGTGCATCTGCTCCGGGACCTTTTTTTGACTTCAGGATCTCAACCGCTTAGTGCGAATGCGAGCGGTCCCAGTCTTCCTGCTTGGGCAGGATTTCAAAGGTATGCTCGGGCGGCGGAGAGGGCAGGGTCCACTCCAGCGTGTCGGCATATTCGTTCCAGTAGTTGTTCTGGGTGACACGGGCGCCGCGCAGCAGCGAATAGATCACCACGCCAAAGAACAGCAGGAAGGACGCAAAGGACAGGAACGCGCCGTAGGACGAGATCTTGTTCCAGTAGGCAAAGCCTTCCGGATAATCGATGTAACGGCGCGGCATGCCCTGGCGGCCCAGGAAGTGCTGCGGGAAGAATGTCAGGTTGGCACCGATGAAGAACATCCAGAAGTGGATCTGGGCGCCCAGCTCATTGTACTGACGGCCGGTCATCTTGCCGAAGTAGAAGTAGACGCCCGAGAAGATCGCAAAGACAGCGCCCAGCGACATCACGTAGTGGAAGTGTGCAACCACATAGTAGGTGTCATGATATGCACGATCCACGGCGGCCTGCGACAGCACCACGCCGGTCACACCGCCGACGGTGAACAGGAACAGGAAGCCGAAGGCGAACATCATCGGGGCCTTGAACTCGATCGAGCCGCCCCACATGGTGGCGATCCAGGAGAAAACCTTCACGCCCGTGGGCACCGCGATCACCATGGTGGCCAGCATGAAGTAGGCCTGCTGGTTCAGCGACATGCCGACGGTGTACATGTGGTGCGCCCAGACGACAAAGCCCAGCACGCCAATGGCGATGATCGCCCAGACCATCGGCAGATAGCCGAACACCGGCTTGCGTGCGAAGGTTGCGATCACGTGGGAGATGATGCCGAAGCCGGGCAGGATCACGATGTACACTTCCGGGTGGCCGAAGAACCACAGGATGTGCTGGTACAGGATCGGATCGCCGCCGCCGGCCGCATCAAAGAAGGTGAAGCCGAAGTTGCGGTCCATCAGCAGCATGGTGATGGCGCCGGCCAGCACCGGCAGAGACAGCAGGATCAGCCAGGAGGTGACGAAGATCGACCAGGAGAACAGCGGCACCTTGAACAGGGTCATGCCCGGCGCGCGCATGTTCAGGAAGGTGGTGATCATGTTGATTGCACCCAGGATCGAAGACGCGCCCGAGACGTGTACGGCAAAGATCGCCAGGTCCATCGAGTAGCCGCCTTCGTTCACCGACAGCGGCGGGTACAGAACCCAGCCGACACCAGAACCCAGCTGGTCATTGCCGCCCGGCGAGACAACTGAAAGAACCGCCAGCGCGGTGCCTGCGACATACATCCAGAACGACAGGTTGTTCATCCGCGGGAACGCCATGTCCGGCGCGCCGATCTGCAGAGGCATGAAATAGTTGCCGAAACCGCCGAACAGCGCCGGAATCACCACGAAGAACATCATCAGGATGCCGTGGGCGGTGATCATCACGTTCCAGAGGTGGCCGTTCGGGGTGCATTCCGCAGAGGCGTCTGCGAACATGCGCGCACCCTCCAGGCACATGTACTGAACGCCGGGATCCATCAGCTCAAGCCGCATGTAGACGGTGAAGATGACAGAGATGAGACCTGCGAACGCCGAAACGATGAGGTAGAGAATGCCGATGTCTTTATGGTTCGTGCTCATGAACCAGCGGGTAAAAAAGCCCCGCTCGTCCTCGTGGCCGTGACCATGAATGGCTGCGTCTGCCATTATGTGCCTCCTGCTGCATAACGAAAGGCCCCCGGAGACGGACTCCGGGCGGCCTGGATTCCTTTTGTGTATTAGAATGGCGTGCCGGGGCCTTCAATGGCGGAGTTTGATCTGGATCAAGATTTATTGCCGCAGGGGTCTTGAATGCCATGCAAGGCACATCGCGCCGGGACGCTTGACCTGGCCGCAAGGTGCGCGCAAAACCGGACCGATTTCAAAATCAGGAGGCCAGACGCATGCCCGCTTATGATTCCGACAATATCTTCGCCAAGCTCTTGCGCGGCGAGATTCCATCGGCCCGTGTTTATGAAGATGACGATACCTTGGCCTTCATGGATATCATGCCGCGTGCGGACGGGCATCTTTTGGTGATCCCGAAAACCCCGTGCCGCAACCTGCTGGACGCCAGCCCTGCGCAGATGACAGCGGTGATGCAGACGGTGCAGAAACTGTCGCAGGCTGTGATCAGGGCCTTTGGCGCGGACGGGGTGACCGTGCAGCAGTTCAACGAAGCTGCGGGCGGGCAGGAAGTCTTTCACCTGCATATGCATGTGCTGCCGCGCAAGGAGGGCGACCGGCTGCGCCCGCCGGGAACGATGGGGGATCAGGCGCTGATCCAGGCGCAGGCGGAACAGATCCGCGCTGCACTTGCCGCAGGCTGAGGCCGGCCATTCAGGCGGACCATTGCTGTATTGAAACCGCCGCCTGAATAACCGGGGCGGTTTCAATGCGAATTCGTGCATTCGAAATAAATGTTGATCTTTAGTTGAATTTGACCATAGCTGTTTCGCAAATTGGTTGTAGGTCAAAGAAGGCGCTCGCGCCTAAGCGTATAGGAACCCAAGAATTGGGTGGTCTGGCACGGTATGCCAGCCCGGTTTAGGGCGGCATCAGCCGGTAATTTTCAGTTGACAGGCTGACTGTCTGAAACAAGCGGGCAAACGCGCCCGTGCCTGAACGTATGCTTGCAAGGCGTGCCGCCGCATTGACGCGAAAAGCATTATTGGAGGGAGCGGTGTGACTCTCTTGTACCGTGCGCAGGCCTTGTCGCAGGACCAGGTTGTTGCTGCCATTTACGAAACGATTATCCGGCCAGAGCAATTCGACCGGTTTTCCGCTGGTCCGCCGGGCGGCGGGGACGGCCTTGGCCGCTGGGGGGCGGTTGGGCGGCCCAGGGCCGTGCCCGTGCTCAGGGCGCATTTCTCGCGCGCAATGCAGATCCAGGAACAGCAGTGGGAGCGTGCAGGGCGGCCGGATCCCGGTGAATGTTCAGGCGATTGCCCCCGGTTCTGGCTGCTGGCCAGCGCCGGACCCGGGGGGCGCCTGTTGAATGCGTCGCAACCCGCCGCCCGGCAGCTAGCCAGCGGCGGAGATCTTCCTGCGGCCATGGGGCTGACACAGGCCGCTGCAGACCGGTGGCGTATTCTTATGGAGCAGGTGCGCGAGGGGGAGTTTTTCTGGCAGGAGGTTCTGCTTCTCGGCACTTGCCGCCCGGGGGAGCGGTTTCTGTGCCGCCCTGTCCGGCTGGATGGGGCAGGCAGACCTGTCGCAGCCGTCATGGCGGAACGGCTGGACTGCGAATGGAGCGAAGAGGCCGCAGGACCAGTGGCCGCGGCCTTCGGACTGCAGAGGTCCGAAATCGACCCGCTGAAGGCAGTGATGAACGGCACCGGCGGCCAGGTGGAGGCAGAACTGGAACAGATTGCAGCCAGGGCAGGAGCGCCGGGAACGGCTGAGCTGATCCGGCTGGCCGCCTTCCTGTTCAACGAACATATACGGGATTTGAAAATTGCCCGGGGCGAGCTGCTGCCACCTTCGGAAGAGGTTGAGGACAGAAGCGGGCGGCGCAGTCAGTTTTTCCGGTTCGGCGCCGAAACCGGACAGCCGGTGATCTATGTGCACGGGATGCTGGACGGGATCGCGCCGCTGCAGCGTCTGCAGCCGCAGCTTAGAACCCTGGGGTTCCGGGTCTATGCGCCGATGCGTGCGGGCTATGGCGGCTCGGTGCCGCTGCCGCGCGGGCTGGATCCGGCGGATGCCTTTGTTCAGCAGCTGGATGCACTGATCACACGCAAAAACCTGCAGCGGCCGGTATTGCTCAGCCACCGGGGCGGCGCATTGTACGGCTGCGCGGCGGCCAACCGGCTGCACAGCCGGATCGCCGGGCTGGTGGCGGTGGCCTCAAATTGTTCGATTGCCACGCCGCAGCAGTTTTCCGGGCTCAGCGGCTATGCCTGGCTGGTGGCCTTTGCCGCCACCCGTGCCCGCTGGATGCTGCCCTGGTTGATGAAAGCCTGGTCAGGCGCTCAGCACTGGTACGGGCATAAGGCGCTGCTGACGGCCCAGACTGCGCGCAACAGCCGCGAAAAGGTGATGCTGGATCAGATGGACCTGCTGCCGCTGCTGAAGCAAAGCCAGCTGCTGTTCCGGCAGCAGGGCGGCGCCGGATTCCTGGCGGATGTGCAGATGATGCGGCAGGGGAGCCGGAAGATAGCGCTGACACGGCACACGCGGGCGGTTTTTGTGCATGGCGGCGAGGACCGCGTCGCGCCGCTGTCCGGTATCCGCGATATCTTCGGCAGCCAGCAGAACGCTCAGCTTTGCGTCAGTCAGGAAGCGGGAGCGCTGCTGTTTTACACCTTTCCGGAACTGGTGCTGACGGCGCTGCAGGACTGCGCTTCGGCGGCACAAGGCAAGGCCTAGCCGCCAAAAACGTGCTCAAAGCTGCGCTTCAGGGCGACGTCTACATCCGCCATGGTGACGGGCAATCCCAGATCGACCAGGCTGGTCACCCCGTATTCGGTAATGCCGCAGGGCACGATGCCGGTGAAATGCTCCAGCTCCGGCTCCACATTGATCGAGATGCCATGGAAGCTGACCCATTTGCGCAGGCGGATGCCGATGGCGGCGATCTTGTCCTCGGCCGTGCCGCCGGTTGCGGTCTGCGGCTTGTCCGGGCGTTCGACCCAGACGCCGACACGGCCGTCGCGGATATGGCCCTTGATATTGAAATCGTCCAACGCGGCGATTACCCAGCTTTCCAGCTGCTGCACGAACCGGCGCACGTCGTGGCCGCGCTGGCCCACGTTCAGCATCACATAAACCACCCGCTGGCCCGGCCCGTGATAGGTATATTGGCCGCCGCGTTTGCTGTCATAGACCGGGAAACGGTCCGGGTCAGTCAGGTCTTCGCGCTTGGCCGAGGTGCCGGCGGTGTAAAGCGGCGGATGTTCGACCAACCAGATGCATTCTTCCGCAGTGCCCGCGGCGATCGCCGCCGCTCGCTCTTCCATGAAGGCAACTGCTTGAACATATTCAACAAGGCCGTCCGATGCGATCCATTCAACCATGGCTCTTGCTGTCCTTTTCCGTCATCCCTTCGGCCCCGCCAGTAAAGTGATCGTAAAATCCCTAGGTAGCAGCCCTGACTGTGGAGTATCCTGATTCCATTGTTAGTATCCATAGGGGGCGAGTATCATGCTTTCCAAGCCGCTTAAGCCGGCATTGACCGCCGCGTTTCTGGCGACATCGGTCACCAGCCCTGCGACTGCGAGCGATTTGGGCGCCGCAATTGTCGGAGGGGTGATTGGCGGGGTTATCGTCAATGAAGTTCACAAAAATAAACAGCGCCAGCGCCGTGCCACCACCTACCACCGCGCTCCGGCAAGCTCTGCCACCCGGGCGCAGAACCGTGAAACCCAGGTGGCACTGAATTATTTCGGCTTCCACTCCGGCACGCCGGATGGGGTGCTGGGCAGGCGGTCCCGCGCCGCCATTTCCCAGTATCAGGTCCACATGGGCTATCCGGCCACGGGCTATCTGGCCCCGTATGAACGCAATTTCCTGGTCAGTTCCTACAGCCGTGCGCAAATCGGTGGCCCGCCGGTCATCAAAGCGATGCAAGGCCCAAACGGGGTGCGCGGATTGCTACATGCCTGGCGGGATGAGGCCGCGGGTGTCAGAACAGCAGGGAGCAGTTACGGCGGCTACGGCGGGTTGCCCTCCGAAGTCAGCCAGGCGGTGGATGAGATCGCCGCCAGCTCCGAACCGAGCGGAGAGCAGCTGCTGCAGCGCACCGGCTTCATGCAGCTGGCGGATCTGAATGGCGATGGCCGCAACGACTATGTGCTCGATACGTCGGTGTCCGGCAGTTCCTTCTGGTGCGGCGCGTCGAATTGCTCGGTGATGGTCTTTGCCTCCACGCCGCAGGGCTATCAGCGCAATGACTTCCTGGCGCGCGGCGTGACACCCGCCAGCTTTGCCTGCCATCAGGGCACCTGCCGCATGGCGGATACGGGCAGCGATGCCCCGGTTCAGGCCGCCCAGCAGAACCGCAGCACGGTGACAGCCTTTGTCGGCCAGGAAAGCGCCTCGCTGGGCGGCATCACCCTGTTTGACCAGCCGGCGCCAAGTGCCTCGCTTACCAGCTATTGCAGTAAGGTAAGCCTGCTGACCAGCTCGAACGGCGGCTTTATGACAGCGGCAAGCATGACTGACCCGGAACTGGCGCTGGGCGAGCAGTTCTGCCTCGCTCGCACCTATGCCATCAACGCGGGCGAGACCCAAGCCGGCAAGGTTCAGGCTGTTTCGCAAGCGCAGATCGACACCCAATGCGATGCGTTCGGCCCGGCTGTGCAGCCATTCCTGGCCAAGCTCGGAACTGCGGGCAGCGGCGAAGTAATGGGTGATGTGCAGAAGTTCGTGCTGCAGTCCGGTATGTCGCTGGAACAGCTGGCCAATACCGCCGGGATTTGTCTGTTCTCCGGTTACCGCCGTGATGACATGGAGGTGGCGCTGGGTGCCGCGCTGATTCTGACCGGTGCCGGCCAGCGCCCCTATGCCGAGCTGATCGGCCACCATCTGGCGTTGGGCTTTGGCGCGCCGGTCACCGCAGAAAGGGCGCAGGATTGGTACGGCATGGCCGTGATTTCGCTGGAGGGCGGCGCTGCACCTGTCTTTGCCCCTGGGCAGCCCGAGCGGGCAGAGCTGATCAAGACAGCCTCGGCCAAGCTGGCCGGCGGCCGGGTTCAGCCGGTGCAGGCCTCCGGCGCTGCGGCATTGCCGTCGTTCTCCTCTGACTGATCGCTGATCTTTTCAGCTGTATGCTGTAAATGGCCGGCAGAACTGCCGGTCATTTTTTTTATGCTGAGTTCCGGTGCCCCCGAAACCCCGCGGCTTTCTGCCGTTTGTGGCCGGGTTTTTACTTTAAATGCTGGATTTCAACCTTTGACACCCTGCGGCCTTGAATGCAACTTGTGCAATTAAAAAGTGCGTTGTCTTAGGGGGGTGTTTATGCGGTTCAAGCTGCTTTCCACATTCATTATCTGTTCTGCGCTGGCACTGACGCCGGCCGAACATGTTTCTGCCGATGCGGGCGACTTTGCTGCCGGTGCCATCATCGGCGGCATCATCGGCGGCGCCCTGTCCAAGAACCAGCGGCGCTCGGGAACCAAGGCGCCCCGGCGTTCCCGGCTGCCGTCCACTCAGGAAGGCCGCCAGATTCAGGAATCGCTGAACTACTTCAGTTTCCCTGCGGGTGCGGTCGACGGGCAGCTGGGCCGTAAAACACGCGAGGCGGTTTCCGCCTATCAGGCTTACCTGGGCTATCCGGTCACAGGGCAGCTGAACGATTTCGAGAAAGACCTGCTGCTCAGTTCCTTCCAACGGGCGCAAGCCAGCGGCTATCTCGCCAGCCAGCAGGCGATGGCGCATCCCGACGGGCCGCGCGGGCTGCTGAAGATCTACCTGGCCGAGCGGCTGTCGCCGCAGCCGCAGCCTCAGCAGCCCTATGGCCTGCCACAGGCCGTCATGGCCGGGAGCAGCACCGGCACCTATGGTGTGCCGCAGCAATACGGGCAGAGTGCACAGCAGCAATACGGCCAGCAGCAGATGGGGTTTGCGGCCACCACCCAGGCATACGGCATTCCGCAGCAGCCCCAGTTGCAGGGCCAGCAAGGGCAATTCGTGCCGCAATCGCAGGTGCCGGGCCAATTTGTGCCTCAAGACCAGCTGCAGCAACAGAGTCAGTTCGTGCAGCAGGGGCAGGTGATGGCGGCCGCGCAGGGACAGGCGCCGATCCAGAACGGCGCGGTAGTTCAGGGCAGCGGCACCGCGGCAACACCGGTCATGTTGCAGCAGAATGATATTGCCGCACCGCTGATCAGCCGCCGCGCGTTGGTGATCGGCGTCGACGGCTACCAGAACCTCGCCGCCTTGCAAAAGGCGCGCAACGATGCCCTGGCGGTCAGCAATACGCTCGGGGCGCTCGGCTTTGAGGTGACCACGCTTTATGACGCGGGGCGCCGCGACATCAACAGCGCGGTCTCGACCTTTGCCAACCAGATCAAGCCGGGGGATGAAGTCCTGTTCTACTTCGCGGGCCACGGGGTTGAGGTCGACGGGCGCAATTATCTGCTGCCCTCCGATGTGCCGATGGTAAATTTCGGCGATGAAAGCTTCCTGACCGGGGAAAGCATTGCCGCCGACCGGGTGCTTGGCACTTTCCAGCGCAAGGGTGCGCGCTCAACCATCATGATCCTGGACGCATGCCGCAACAATCCCTTCCCCAGGGAGGGCCAGCGGTCGGTCGGCGGCACCCGCGGTTTGGTGCGGATGGAGCCGCCGGAGGGCGCCTTTATCCTGTATTCCGCCGGCACAGGCCAAACTGCCCTGGACCGGCTGTCGGACAATGATGCCAATCCGAATTCGGTGTTCACCCGCGCGCTGCTGACGCGCCTGAATCAGCCGGGCATGACGCTGCACCAGCTGGCCAAGCAGGTGCGCCGGGATGTTCAGGATCTGGCAGCCACCGTGAACCACGATCAGTTCCCGGCCTATTACGACCAGATGTCGGGCGAAATGGTGCTGCGGCGCCAGTTGGCGGCCCAGGGCAACTGAGACTGTTTCCAGGGAGCCTTTTGAAACCGGAGACTGTTGGGATACCCGGCTGTTTTCCGGCGCTTAAGCGGGGTGGCCCGCGGGGGCGCGCATTCTGTTCAAAAAAGATAATTTTCAGCTTCACATCGCATCCGGGCTGGTCTATACGCCTCGACACCAAGCCTAAGACAGTGCGGTCGTGGCGGAATTGGTAGACGCGCAGCGTTGAGGTCGCTGTTCCTTAACCGGAGTGGAAGTTCGAGTCTTCTCGACCGCACCAACTTTTATCTGCAAATTTGTCAAAATGCCGATGCCCTGTGCGTCAGCGGTATACGCGCGCCGGTCTGTTGCGGGAATATCAGCTGCCCGGGCCTTTGGCCGGTGCTGGCGGCGTTTCCCGGTTCCGGCAGGCCGGCTGGCCGGCTATAACCGGCCCCGTTCCCTGTGCCTCGCATCTGGAGCCAAAAACGCCATAACGTGATGCAGCAGTATGCCCAGTTCAGATCCCGGGAATTGCGACGGCAAGATCCTTGAACGCGAATTCAGTGCGTTGTCCCTGGCAGGAAATAACCTGCTGGACGCCGTGGAACTGCCTGCGCCCAGCGGGCGGATTGCCCGCCTGTTCTTTAAATCCGGAACCTCGCGGGCGGGCCTCAGCATTGCGTCCCCGGCAGAGCGGACAGTGCTGCACAATTATGGCGGCGCCCCGGTTCTGGAAGCCGAGATTGCAGAAGCCCCCGGCGCGGTTACCGTCTCCGCACAAGGCGCGCTTTACAATGTGCCGCTCCATCCAGAGGAGACGGAGCTGTTTGCAGGGCTCAACGTGGTGGCCGCGGTCCGTAATGGCGAAACAGCCCGATCCACTGCCGAATGGCTGCAGTTCCATGTAACCCAGCATGGGCTGCAGGGGGCTGTCATTCTTGACCGGGCGCAACCGCAGAACAGCCGCCGCTTTATAGGGGAGCTGCAAGCGCTTGCAGCGTCCTTCACCGGGCTGAAGCAGGTCGTGGTGGTGCATTCCAAACTGCCCTTGGGCAAGGATGGCCTGCCAGAAGAGGCGCATCCCTTTAATGTGCCGGGCGCACCGGGCAAGGACCGGATGGACATCCCGCCAGCGGATCCCTGGCAGGCGCCGCTGGGCGAATTCCTGATTTACGAAATCCTGCGCGCCCGCTTCCTTGGCCGCGCGCGGGCAGTGGCCAATATCGACCTGTTTGATCTTTTAGCGCCCTGTGACGGGCCGAATATCTTTGACCAGACCGTCGCCGCGCCGGCGGGCTGCCTGCGTCTCGGCGGGGTGCAGGCCTACCCCTGGCGGGTGCGCAAGGGGGCGCAGGCGTGTTTTGCGGATCACATCTGCACGCAGTTCGATGCCGCCGGGCTGCGGCCGCGCTGGTGCCTGGCGCCGGCCAAAGCCGGGGACAGCTGCATCTGGCGGCTTGTCCGGGTGGTCGGGGCTGAGCCCGATCCCGCGGACGATCGGCGGTTCTACCGTTGCATGGCCCTGCGGCATCCCACCGACACGGTGTCCAAGATCGTGCCGAAAACCAGTCTGGTGGAAACGCCCGAGCTGCTGGCGCTGGCAACGGGCTATTTCAACGCCAAGCCCGTGCGCATTCCCGGGGAGCGGGCCGTCAAGCGGGCCGGCGGCACTCCCAAGACTGCCATTGTCACCACGATGAAAAACGAAGGGCCGTTCATTCTGGAATGGCTGGCCTATCACCGCGCGATCGGAGTGGATGATTTTCTCGTCTACACCAACGACTGCACCGATGGCACCGATACGATGCTGCAGCTGCTGCAGGACAAGGGGATTGTCCAGCACCGCGAAAACCCGTTCCGCAACACGGATCTGAAGCCGCAGCACGCGGCTTTGCAGGCAGCAGAGGAGGAGCCGGTGATCCGCGAGGCCGACTGGCTGGTCTGCATGGATGTGGATGAGTTCATCAACATCAAATGCGGCAAGGGACGGTTGCCCGACCTGTTTCAGGCCGTGGGCGATGCCAACATGATCGCAATGACCTGGCGGCTGTTCGGCAACAATGATGTGCGCGAATTCACCGGCGATCTGATCACTCGGGAGTTCACTCGCTGCGCCTATGAGGTGACCCGCAAGCCGCACCAGGCCTGGGGCTTCAAGACCCTGTTCCGCAACACCGGGATCTTCAAGAAGCTGGGGGTTCACCGGCCCAAGGGACTGAAGCCGCAGCTGTGGGAGGATATCCGCTGGGTCAACGGCTCCGGCCAGGACATGCCGCGTGAGATGTTCCGCAACGGCTGGCGCTCCTCGACGAGCACCTATGGCTATGACCTGGTGCAGCTCAACCATTACGCCGTACGAAGCGCCGAAAGTTTTCTGGTCAAGCGCGACCGGGGCCGGGTGAACCATGTGGATCGCGATCAGGGGCTGTCCTACTGGTTCCGGATGAACAACAACGCCGAGGAAGAGCGCTCGATCCAGCGCATGATCCCGGCGCTGGAGGCGGAAATGGCCCGGCTGCTGACAGACCCGGATATCGCTGCTGCGCATGAATACGCCAGCCGCAAACACCGCGAGAAAATCGAGGAGTTGAAGGGGCGGGACGACATGCTGGCGCTGTTCCGGGAGCTGACAGGCGAGAAACTGCGCAAGCTGTCGCGCATGCACGCGCATTTTGGTGCCAATGTGTTCCTCAGCGGCCCCGGCGTGATCCCGGACAAGATCGCTGAAAACGAGCCCGGCAGCGATTTCTGGTTCACGGTGGAACGCGGTGAAACCAACCATTGACACCCGCGGCCCTCACATTGACAGGACTCCGGACTGCGGGTTAGAATCCGGCAACAAAAAAAGCTGGTAAGAAGCTGCATTAATTGGTTTTTTTGAGGGGCAGTCTTTATGGCACTTCCGGCCATCGCGTCACTATGGGTGGGCCCAGAACTCAGCTGGCTGGAACAGCTTTGCCTTCAGTCCTTTCTGGATCAGGGCCACGAGGTAGTGCTGTTCACTTATGACCCAGTCCAGGGCGTGCCCGGCGGGGTGAAAGTGGCGGATGCCAATGAAATCTTGCCCGCTGACCGCATCATCCGCCACGCCCGCACCGGCAGCCCGGCCTATCATGCCGATATCTTCCGCCTGCATTTGCTGCGCAAGACCAACTACATCTGGGCCGATACCGATGCCTATTGCTGCCAGCCGTGGGATATCAAGGGCAAGCATTTCCATGGCTGGATCTCCGATGGCAAGCCGATGGTCAACAATGGGGTTCTGCGGCTGCCCAAGACCTCCAAGACCCTTGCGGCGATGCTGCGTTTTACCAGCGATGAATATCCCGTCCCGCCCTGGTACAGCGATGAAAAACAGGCCGAATTGCAGGCGTTCAAGGACAGCGGTCAGGGGGTTCATGTTTCGCTTTTGCCCTGGGGTGTCTGGGGGCCGGATGCGCTCACTTGGTTCCTGCAGGAAACCGGCGAGGTCAAACATTCCCGGCCCGGTCATGTGATTTACCCTGTGCCGTTCAAGCGGGCCGGAGTGGTGCTGAACCCGAATCGCGCGAACCAGGCGCGCGGCCATATCCGCAGCGATACACTGTCGATCCACTTCTGGGGCCGCCGCTTCCGCAACATCGCGGCCAAATACGGCGGGGTGCCCGCCGAGGGCTGCTATGTCCACGACCTGCTGGCCCAGCATGGGATCGATGCCGGAAAAACCCGCCACCTGCTGCAGCCGGCCCCGGAACCGGAAGACAAACCCGTGGAGGCGATCGACCCGGTGGCGCTGGATTATTCCATGTTCAGCGATCAGGACGTCGCCAATATCCTGCTGCAGCGATCAGAACTGGCAAGTTCAGGACAGACCATCAAGGACTGGATGGCGGGTGATGGTAAGCTGCTGCTGGCGGACGCCCGGTCGCAGCGGGACCGCATCCTGCATGAATCGATCCGGATCGCGGAACGGGAATGCGAATTCTTTCTGAAGGCCACCGATCCCATTGCGCCCGAACGCGCCGCGGACATCGGCTGCGGATATGCTTTTGCCAGCCTGCTGCTGCACCGCCGGTACGGCTGCGAAATCGTCCTGATCGATATCGAAGAAGGCAACGGCCGCCACTTCGGATTTGAGGGCGAGGGCGCGGGTTATACCAGCCTCGAGACCGCCCGTGCGTTTCTGGAAAAGAACGGCGTGCCGGCCGGAAAGATCACCACCCTTAATCCCAAAATCGAAGACATTGCGCCGCTTGGCGCCTTCGACTTGGTGATCAGCCTGGCGTCTTGCGGGTTTCACTATCCCGTCGGCACCTATCGGGATTTGTTCAGCAACCAGATCAGCAGCGGCGGCGGTATTGTTCTGGACATTCGCAAGGGATCCGGCGGCATTGGCGCCATGAAAAGCTTCGGCACCGTCAAGGTGCTGGCCAAGCACGGTAAATATTCAACAGTCATCACCCGGGCGGAGCAGGAGTCATGATCGAGATACTGGAAACCCACGGTGTCAAAATCCCGTTGAATCCGGATGTCATCACCTCAAAGATCGCACGCGCGATCCGCAAGGACCGCTATGAGCTGGACGAGGTCTCCGGCACCCCCAAGTTCCTCGAAAAAGACGACAGGGTGATCGAGCTGGGCGCCGGGATCGGGTTCATCTCTTCGTTCCTGGGTGTGAACCTCGGGGTTGAGAACGTGCTGTGCGTCGAGGCAGATCCGTCCTTGTGCGACTTCATCGGCAATGTGCATGCTCTGAACGGGCTTACCGCCGCACAGGTGCGCAACTGCGTTGCCTTGAATGACGCCACCGCCGAAGGGCCAATGTCCTTTTTTGTCCGCGAGCAGTTCTGGTCCTCCTCCCTGGATGGCGAAGACCCCTATGTCAAAGCCATCGAAGTGCCGGGTACCCGTCTGTCGCAGCTGATCCGTGATTTCCGTGCCAATACGCTTATCATTGATATTGAAGGCGGAGAGCGGGATTTGTTTGCGCCTGCGGATCTGACAGGTATCGATAAGATCTTTCTTGAGATCCATACGCGTAAAATTAAGAAAATCGGGATAAAGCAGTGCTTTGATGCGCTTTCGCAGAGCGGTTTTTGCTACGATCAGCAGGTCAGCCGCGGCGGATCAGTTCTGTTCCGGCGCATCCCAAGATGGCAGTTAAAGCAATATGCTGGGTGACGGTTTCGACTTTAAAACGGTTCTTTCCGCCTTGGATGCGGATGAAGTCGCCAATGTTGCGGATGTAAACGGCCAGGCGCCTGAGCTGACAGCACTGCTGCACCAGCGTTATGGTTGTTCGGTGGATGTGGTCTGCCTGGACGGCAAGGGGGCCTTTGCGTCTTTGCCCGATGAGCAGTTGGAAAGCTATCTTGCAGACCTGAAGCGGGGCGGGGTGGACCCTGAGGCGGTCCGCATCGTGACCCGGCCGCGCAGACTGGGCCAGTACGACGTTCTGATTTCCCTGAACGGGTTCGGCGCCGGGCATAAGCCGCAGCACCTCAAACCGGTGCTGGACCGGGCGCTGCATCCGCTCAGCCGCCTGGTGATTGAAATCCGCAAAGGTTCTGGCAGCTATCCGTTCCTCAAGGCCTATGGCAGCTGCAATACGCTGGTGCCGCCTGAGGCCGGCAGGAATGGTCTGGCGATCCTCTCCGCCGAACCGCAGGAGGTGCTGCCGCCCTCGGGCGAATGGACCAAGGTGGCCCGCCAACTGGCCGGCAAGGAAGGTTTCTTTGATGAACTGGAAGAGCATTCCTTCCTGTTCCTGCCGCGCGGCAGCACACTTGTGGTGACTTTCGACAACCTTGATATTGCAATGTCCAAGCGGGAGGAGCGGCGGCCCTGGGGCTTCGGCTTCATTGAGGCGCAGGGCTGGTCGATGCTGGGGGTAATGGCCAACGGCTGGACCTGGTTCCGCCACCAGGAGGTGTCCGCCAAGTTCGAAGCGCTGCGCGACAGTGGTTTCTTTGCGCAGTTTTCCCGGGTGGTCTTTTACGGTGCGTCAATGGGGGGCTATGCGGCCGCGGCCTATGCAGCAGCGGCGCCCGGATCGACAGTGTTTGCGATCAGCCCGCAATCCACTCTCGACAAGACGCTGGTGCCTTGGGAAATGCGCTACAAGAAGGTTTGGGACAGGGATTTTTCCGGGCCCTTCGGGGATGCATCCCTGGCCAGCCAGGCGGCGGGCGACGTGCATATCATGTTCGACCCCTACGTGGCGCCCGATGCGGCCCATGCGGCCCGTTTTTCCGGGGCAAATGTCACTTTCTGGCGCTGTCCGCTGCTGGGCCACCGGCTGGGGTCCTCGCTGCAGCAGATGGGCATCCTGCAGGAGATTGCCCGCGGTGCCATTTCCGGCGAATTGACACCGCACCGGTTTCACCGCCTGCTGCGCAAACGCCACGAATTCCCGCGGTTTCAGCGGGAGCTGGCCAATTTGGCTCTGGACCGCGGCCATCCGCGCCTTGCGAAACAAGCCTGCGAGTATATTTTGCGCCAGCGGGATGACCGGTTCTTCCGCAGGATGAAGGCGCGGTTATAAGCAATTACAACCTGTGACTTCCGCCAGGCCGCACGCCGGTATCTTATGCGGATCAGGGAATGGGCAAAGGCCGGACAGGACGATGAACCAGGCAAAGGCTGACATGCGGGACATTACCCTTGCTTTCCATATCGGGGCGCCGAATACCGATAACGGCCAGCTGACCTGGTCGCTGCGCAAGGATGCGCAGCGGCTGCTGGAACAGGGCGTCATGATCCGCCGTCCAGGCACCTATTTGGCGGCGCTCAATCAAATGCTGCGCAAGCAGACCCAGGACTCTGTCTCCGCTCAGGAACGCGCGGCGCTGCTGGCCGGCATTGTCAAGGATCAGGACATTTCCCGGATCATCCTGACCAACTCCGGATTTCTCGGGATGCCGGGCTGGATGCTCAGCGGCGGGCGGCTTTATCGCAATGCGGGCAGCAATACAGCGGCGCTGCGGGGAGTGTTTCCGGACACTCCCTGTGAATTCTTCCTGGGCCTGCGCAACCCCGCCACGCTGATCGGCCCGGTCTACAAATCGCAATCCGGCAGAAGCTGGAAGCAGTTTACCGCAGGCACGGATTTCCTCAATCTGCGCTGGTCGGACGTGGTTGCGGATATTCAGGACAGTAACCCCGGCTGCCGCATCACTGTCTGGTGCAACGAGGAAACGCCGGTGATCTGGCCCAACATTCTGGGGCAGGTGACGGGGCTGGGTGACGGTTTCCGTTTCGCCGGCGAATTAGACATCACCCGCGGCATTATTTCGGAGGCGGGATACGAGCGGCTGGAGGCTTATCTGGAAAACCGCCCCGGCCTGTCGGAAGACCAGCGTGAACGGGTGCGCGCGCTGTTCCTCAGCTACTACCACTCAGAAGAGGCGATCGAAGAGGAAATCGATCTGCCGGGCTGGTCGCAAGCGCTGGTGGATGACATGAGCGAAAGCTATTTTGCTGATGCCGAGCTGATCCGGCGGATGCCTGGCGTCACGTTTCTGTCCTGAGGATGGGGCGCCCGTAAAGCGGCTTCATCAGGATAGCAGTCAGATACATCGGAATCTGATAGCAGCCCAGGAAGATCAGCAGCGGCTCGGTGGTGGCAGCGGGCAGGGCGATCAGAAACAAAGCGAAGTTCCGGTTGCCGGCGACAACGGCACTGGGCACGGCGCCACTGCCCGCGCGGCGGCGCATCACTGCAAATGTCAGCACTTGCAGGCCGAGGTTGGCGGCCAAGGCAAAGCCCAGCCATTGCAGCACCAGCAGCGGGTCCGTGCGCAGCGCAGGCCCCAGGGCTGCCATCAGCCCGACGACGATCACCGACAGCGCAATCACTGTCAGCCCGTCAATGGCCTTGGCCTGCTCTGCGCGCAGATTTGGCAGTGTCAGGCGCCGCAGCAGGAAGGCGGCCAGGACCGTTACCCCGATGGCGCCGATCAGCCGCGCCGAGGCGCGCAACACGCCGCCAAGATCGCCAAGGCCGGGTGCCAGAAGAAACACCGGGATTACCGTCAGCGGCATCAGAGCCGTGCCGGTGATCAGCAGGCGGAAGGCAGGCTCCGGCGCGTGGCCCATCAGTGCGGTGATATTGGGGCTGCCGGTCACCGAAGGGGCGCTCAGCATCAGGATCAGCGCCACTGCGGCAGGGGTCTGCACCACACCGAACAGCGACGCCAGCCCCAGCGCCAGCAGCGGCAGCGCCACTTGCAGGAACGCAATGGCCTTCAGCGTGCCGATCCCGTCCGCCAGACCGCCCGCCGCCTTGCGCAAGCCGATCCGGTAGGCATTCAAAAACAACAGCCCGGCCACCATTTCCGGCAGCCAGCGCTTAAGCGCGGCGGCCAGGCCGGGCAGCAGCAGCCCGGCCAGCAGCCCAAGCACCAAGGCAGCCCGCCCATGCCGGGCGGCAAAGGCGAGCGCTGTCATCATAGGTCTATACGGGCCCTGGCCGCAGGTTGTCGGGCAGATAGGTCGCCAGCTCCGGGAAGGCGATCAGCACAAACACCATCAGCACCATGATCAGGAACATCGGCACCGCGGCGCGGGCGATATAGCTCATCTCGTGGTGGGTCATGCCCTGCATCACAAACAGGTTAAAGCCGATCGGCGGTGTGATCTGCGCCATCTCGACAACCACCACGATGAAGATGCCGAACCAGATCAGGTCAATGCCCGCCTGGCGGATCATCGGCTCCACCACTGCCATGGTCAGCACCACCGAGGAAATGCCATCCAGGAAACAGCCCAGAACGATGTAAAAGACCAGCAGCACCATCAAAAGCTCCAGCCGCGTGAGCTCCCACCCGGCAATCAGATCTGCCAGCCCGCGCGGCAGGCCAGTAAAGCCCATCGACAGCGACAAGAAGGCCGCACCGGCCAGGATCAGCGCAATCATCGCACTGGTGCGGGTGGCGCCCATCAGGCTGCCGGTGAATGTTTTCCAGTTCAGAGACCCTTGCCCCAATGCCAGCAGCAGCGAGCCGATGACGCCAAACGCTGCGGCCTCGGTGGCGGTGGCAATGCCAAGGTACATGGAGCCGATCACCACAATGATCAGTGCAATCACCGGCGCCAGAAAGCGGGAGTTCTTCACCTTCTGGGCAAAACTCAGCCTGGCCTCGGGGGTTGGGTTCCAGTCCTTGCCGAGTTTGGAATAGATCGCCACATACCCCATGAACATCGCCGCCAGCACCAGCCCCGGCAGAATGCCGGCAAAGAACAGCTTGGTGATCGATTCATTGATGGTGACGCCATAGACAATCAGCGTCAGCGACGGCGGGATCATCAGGCCCAGCGTGGCCGCGCCGGTCAGCGTGCCGATCACCATGGTTTCGGGATAGTTGCGCTTTCGCAGTTCGGGGATCGACATCTTGCCGACGGTGGTCAGCGTCGCGGCAGAGGAGCCGGAGACCGCGGCAAACACCGTGCAGCCGACGATATTGGTATGCACCAGGCCGCCGGGCAGCGCCGCCATCCAAGGTGCCAACCCTTTGAACATGTCCTCGGACAGCCGGGTCCGGTACAGAATTTCCCCCATCCAGATGAACATCGGCAGCGCCGTCAGAGTCCAGCTGGAAGAGGCCGACCAGATCGTGGTCAGCATCACGTCGCCGACAGGACGGACGGTGAACAGCTCCATGCCGACCCAAGCCACGCCCATCAGCGCCAGGCCAACCCAGACGCCGGACCCTAGAAGGGCGAACAGCACGAAGAGAAACAGAATGATAACTGAGATATTTTCCAAGGGGCTTACTCCGCGTGGCTCTGGTCGTCCAGATCCCGGGTGATGCGGTGGTCACCGCGGAAGATCACATGAATCAGATGATCGGTCAGGGCGACGGCCAGAACGGCCCCGCCGAACAGCATCACGCTTTGCGGTATCCACAGGGGCGTGCGGTCCTGGCCCTGGCTGACGTCGTTGAATTTCCAGCTCCAGTAGACAAACCGGTAGGCGTAATAGGTGAAATACCACATCACCGCGGTGCCGATGCCAAAGCACCAGATCTCCAGCACCCGGCGGAAGCCTTCGGGCACGGCATTCAGCAGGATCGACACCCGGATATGGCTGCCCCGGTTCAACGCATTGGCAAAGGCCAAAAACGACGCGGCGGCCATCGCATAGCCCGCGTAATCCGGCGCACCGGGAAACACCTCACCGGTCCAGCGGGCAAGCATCTGAACAACGATCAGGCCCAGTATCGCAATCAGGCAAAGGGCAGCCAGCACCCCAGCGGCGAGGTAAAGAAAATCCAGTCCGGAGCGCAGCCCCCTGAGCACAGTCATATCATCCCCATCGGCTTATTCTATTATGAGATTACGGGCGGCCCATTCTGCGCCGCCCGTATCCTGCACGCTGTTTATTCTGCGCGGAACGCATCGACGATGGCCTTGCCCTCGTCGCCTGCGGCTTCCAGCCATTCGTTGGTCATGGTGTCGCCGATTTCCTTCAGCTCGGCCGTCATCTGCTCCGATGCCGGGCCGACGTTCATACCGCCGTCGCGCAGTCCCTGCAGTGTGAAACCGGTGTATTCCTTGGCCCGCCAGTTGCCCGCATATTCCGCAAGCTTGGCGCAGCCCATGATCACGTCCCGGCTTGCCACGGAGGTGCCGTTCCAGATTTCGGTGTTCACAAACACATAGTTGCGCGGCAGCCAGGCATCCACTTCATAGAAATAACCCAGGCTTTCCCAGACCTTGCGGTCATAGCCGGTGGAGCCGGAGGAAATCATGGCTTCCGCAACCCCAGTGGCAAAGGCCTGGCTGATCTCAGCGGCCTCGATGGTCACCGGCAGCATCCCCGTCAGCTCTGCCAGGCGCGAGGTGGCGTTGTTGTAGGAGCGGAACTTGATGCCCTTCATCTCGGCAACCGAGGTCACTTCATTCTTGAAATACAACCCCTGCGGCGGCCACGGCACGGCATATAGCAGGGTCAGATTCTGCTCGGCCAGCAGCTTTTCAATCGACGGTTTGGCGGCGCGCCACAGCTTGTCGCTGTCATCGAACGAGGTCGCCAGGAAGGGGATCGAGTCAAAGCCGAACAGCGCGTTTTCGTTCTGGTGTCCGGACAGCAGCCGCTCGCCGATCGGCGCCTGGCCGGTCTGCACCGCGCGTTTGATGTCGGCGCCCTTGAACAGCGATCCCGACGGGTGGGTCTTGATCTCCAC
Organism: Leisingera sp. SA215; assembly: GCF_055902035.1. NCBI lineage: Bacteria > Pseudomonadati > Pseudomonadota > Alphaproteobacteria > Rhodobacterales > Roseobacteraceae > Leisingera > Leisingera sp. SA215. The sequence continues at coordinate 94,487 of NZ_JBVVXU010000009.1, forward strand.
CTCGCCGCCGGTGCCGGTGGTCACGCATTCAGCAAACTCCGCGCCGGTCGCCGAGTGGAAGTTGGAGGCCGAATAGGCCATTGGCATGTCCCAGGTTTCCGCCGCGGCGGGCAGGGCGGCAGCCGCCGTCAGCGCGGTGGCGGCAAGCAGTCTGGTCAATTTCTTCATGGTCTTCTCCCTGTTTCAGTTTCGGCCCCTTAAGAGGCACTGGTTGGTTTCAATTCGCATAGCGCGCCGGGTCATAGGCGCTCATGTCGATGTTCGGAGTGCGGCCCGAAATCATCTGCGCCAGCAGGCGGCCTGTCTTCGGCCCGCCGGTCAGGCCGATGTGATGATGGCCAAAGCCGACAAAGGCGCCGCTGAGGTCCGGCACCCCGCCAATCACCGGGATCGAATCGGCAGGCGCCGGGCGGTAGCCCAGCCATTCCTCTTCATGCTTCCAGCTCACACCGGGCAGAATGCGCCGGGCGTTCTTGCGCAACAGCTCAAGCGGCCCCTTCGACGGCCCGGCCTCCAGCCCGCCGAATTCCACAATGCCTGCAATCCGGATCCGTCCCTGCATCGGGGTCACCACGCATTTGGCTGCTGCCACCATGACAGGCGCTTTCGGCATTGCCGAAGGTTCCCATAATTCAAGATGATAGCCGCGTTCTGCTTCCAGTGGTACGGAAATTCCCAGTTTCTCTGCCAGCGGCTTGGACCAGACGCCGGTGGCGATAACGACAGCGTCGCAAGGGATGGTCTCGCCGCCTGCGCGCACGCCGGTCACTTGTCCATTTTCGCGAGCCACATCCTCGGCATAGGCCTGGATCATCCGGCCGCCGTTGCCGGCGACATGTGCAGCGAGATCCTTCACGTATTGGCCCGGATCGGAAATGATACCGTGGTCCTTCAGCCGCGCGGCAAAGCCGAATTCCTCAGCATAAATCCCGTCATAAGCGCGGACCTCCGCGCCCTCCAATTCATCCCACTGGAACCCGTGTTTCCTCCGCAGGCCCCAGCCGAATGCATCCTCGCCGAAATGCGCGCGGTCATTGTAGAGGAACAGATAATCGGAGGGTTTCAGGTGGCGTTCTGCCCCGGTGCCTGCCGCCAGTGCCTGATGGTTCGCCAGCGAATCCCCGACCAGCGGCGCCAGTGCCGCGGCTATCCGGGCGGTGTCTTCGGCATTGGCATGGCCCATATATTTCATCAGCCAGGGGGCCAGCCTGGGCAGATACTCCCAGCGCAGGAACAAGGGCTGCTCAGGGTCCAGCAGCATCTTCGGCGCTTTCTTCCACAGTCCAGGACCCGTCACCGGAACGATGGAGCAGGAGGCCAGAATGCCGCCGTTGCCATGGCTGGTGCCTTCACCCGGCCCCTTGCCGTCGATCAGGATGACCTGATGCCCGTCGCGCTGCAGCTCGATCGCGGTTGAGACGCCGACAATGCCAGCGCCAATGATGGCAACGGTTTTCTTGGCGTTGGTCATGCCGCAACCTTCTTGGAGACTGCGTAGCGGTTCAGCTTTTCCAGATCCGGTTTGATGTCCAGCCCTGGCCCATCCGGAACCACCACCTGGCCGTCCACGACTTGGAAGGGGGTCTCCAGAATGTCCTCTTTCAGGAAGTAGCGCGCCTGATAGAACTCGCAGCCCAGCTTGATCTCGGGCGTGGCGGCAATCATGTGGGTGCCCGCCAGATGCGCCAGCCCCGCCTCGAACATGTCGCCGCCATAAGCCGACAGCCCATTGGCCGCCGCAATCCGCGCCACTGTCTGGCCGCGGGTGAGGCCGCCGGATTTCATGATCTTGACCGAGACGCCGTCGCAAATGCCTTCGCGCGCCGCCCGTACCATATCCTCGGGACCGAATACGCTTTCGTCCGCCAAGAGCGGCACGTCGATCATCCCGCGCAGCTTGGCCATCATGCCGAAATGATGGAACCGCACCGGCTGCTCGATGAAGTCCGGCCGGAACTGCGCCACATCACGCACCTGCGCGGGTGCGTCCTCTATGCTCAGGCCCTGGTTATAGTCCACCCGCACGCGGAAATCCGGAAAGTCCTTGGCAATCCGCTCCAGCCGCATGATGTCAAAGGCATGATCCCTGAAACCGGTCTTCAGCTTGATCAGCCCGACCTTGTCGGCGCGCAGCCGGTGCAGAAGGTCAATGTCCTTGGCAAAGTCCGGATCGGCGATCGAACAGCTTAGCGGAATGGTATCGCGGCATTTCCCGCCCAGCAGCGCCCAAACCGGCACACCGGCGATCCGTCCGGTCAGATCCAGCAAAGCGCTCTCCAATGCCGCCTTGGCCTCGGTGCAATGGGCGATCACCCTGGCTGCGTCCTCCATGATCGCCGCGCGGTCCGCCACCCGGCGGCCCTCCACCAGCGGGCGGATGTAACGGTCAAGCGCCGCCAGGCTGGCCTCCGGCGTTCCGGTGAACACCGACCAAGTGGAGGCCTCGCCAAAGCCTTCGGCGCCGCTCTCGCCGCGCAGCCGGACAATCACAACCTCGCAAGAGCCTTCCACCGACCCGATCCCATGGTCGCGGCGCGACAATACAGGCAGTGCGAGATGCCACAAATCCATCCCGGCAATCTTTTCTTCCAGCACGCGTGTTTTCCTCCCAGCTGCGAAAGGAACCCTGCCTTGACTTGATCATCATTACCAATACAAAGAATTCAATAAGGTATCACAAAAAATGATGTTCTGCCGATGTCTTTCCGCTTCCGCCAGCTGCAGGCGTTCCACGCCATTGTCGAAACCGGCACCGTCACCGGAGCGGCCGAACAGCTGGGAATTTCTCAGCCCGGCATTTCCAATCTGCTCTACCAGCTGGAACGCCAGACCCGCCTCAAACTGTTTGAGCGCAGCAAGGGCCGGCTGATCCCCACGCCCGAAGCCGGGGTGCTGTTTCAAGAGGTCGATACCGTGGTGCGCGGCCTTGATCACGTGGCGCAGGCGGTCACTGACCTGCAGAACAAGCAGGCGGGCCAGCTGCAGGTCGCCTCGCAGCATTCCATGTCCTTTGGCTTCATGCCCGCGCTGATCGCCCGCTTTGCCCGCACCCGGCCGGACCTGTCGATCTCCTTTCAGGCGCAGTATTCGTTGAAGATCCAGGAATGGGTGATTTCGGGGTTGTTTGAGATCGGCGTCTGCGAAATGCCGCTGATCCATGACGGGCTGGAGGCGCATCCGATCAACGTCGAAACCCGGCTGGCGATCCCCGCGGACAACCCGCTGGCGGAACACGGCGTGCTGACGCCCGAACTTCTGGAAGGCGTGCCCTTCATCGTGATGGGGCCCGAGCACATGACCCACCGCCGCACCCGCGAGGTGTTTCAGCAGGCGGGTATCCCGCTGAAAGCCCGGGTGCATTCGCATCTGTTCAAGAACCTTCTCAGCTTTGTGCAGGAGGGGATGGGGGTCTCGATCCTCGACCCTTTCGTGCTGGATTTCGAAGCTGGCGGCGGCTTTGTCTCGCGTCCGTTCCGGCCCCGGATCATGATGGAAATGGCGGTGATCACCTCCAAGTCCAGGCCGCTGTCGGCGGTTGGGCAGGAGTTTCTGGCGCTGCTGAAGAAGGAGCTGGCACCCTATTCGGTTGAAGTTTCCTGATTTGCCTTAAACTGTATGCAGTTTAGAATTCAATATTGCGCGAGGCCGTGCGCTCCCGTAACCTGCACCGCGGATTGAACAGATGGCGGGATAATGGCTAAACGCGAAAGCAATGTGGACCGGGTTTATGAGGCGCTGCGGCGGATGGCGGCGGATTTTGCCTTCAAGCCCGACCAGCGGATCAATGAAAGCGCCCTGTCCGAGGTGCTGGGCGCCAGCCGCACACCGCTGCGCGAGGCGCTGAACCGGCTGGTGGCCGAGGGCTTCCTGACCTTCCAGAACAACCGCGGCTTTTTCTGCCGCCCGCTGACGCCCAGCTACATCATGGACCTGTACGAGTCCCGGGTGGCGGTGGAATGCGAGGCGGCCCGGCTGGCGTGCACCCGCGCCCCGCACGAGGACATCGCGGCGCTGGCGGATTACCTGAACCGGATGGAGCCCGAGTATGAAAGCGCCACCGACCCCGGGGCGCTTTTGGCGATGGACGAGAGCTTCCACGCGCGGCTGGCGCAGCTTTCGGGCAACAGCGAGCTGCAGAGGATCCTCAACAACCTGAATGGCCGGATCCGCTATATCCGTCTGATCGACCTCAAACGCATGCGCGACCGGGCAGGGGGCAAGGCGCCTGGAGACATTTCGGCCCACCGCCAGATCGTCGACGGCATTGCCGCCCGCAATGCCGAGGCCGCCGTATCGGCGATGCGCAGCCACATTGAAAAACGCCGGGAAGAGGCGACCGAAGCGGTCCGCATCGCCTTTTCCCAGCTCTACGTTCCGGACGAGTAGGGGAGCCACATGGAACACGGCGGCAAGACAGTCTTTGGCGCTGCAGTTGGCATCCTGATGCTGGAGACCCGGTTTCCCCGTATCCATGGCGATATGGGCAATGCGATGACCTGGGACTTCCCGGTCCACTACAAGGTGGTGCGCGGCGCCAATCCCGAAAACGTGGTGCGCGGCAACCCCAAGGAGCTGCTGGACCTGTTTGTCGAGGCCGGCCGCGATCTGGTCGCCATGGGGGCCGACGGCATCACCACCAATTGCGGTTTCCTGGCGCTTCTTCAGGACGAGGTGAAACAGGCGCTGGGGGTGCCGGTGGCGACATCCTCGCTGATGCAGGTGCCGATGGTGCAGGCCCTGCTGCCCGCAGGCAAGTGCTGCGGTATTCTGACGATTTCCAAGGCCACGCTGACACCGGCGCATCTGCAGGCCGCAGGCGTGCCGCTGGACACACCCATTGCCGGCACTGACGGCCTGCGCTGTTTTACCCGCGACATCCTCGGCGACGCGTCGGAGATCGACTTCGAGGCCTGCCGCCTCGACATGATCGACGCCGCACGGGCGATGGTGGCGGAAATCCCGGACCTTGGCGCCATCGTGCTGGAATGCACCAATATGGTGCCCTATGCCCGTGATGTGCGCAAAGCTACCGGCCTGCCGGTGTTTTCAATCTATTCTTTCATCAACTGGTTCCAGGCCGGCCTCTTGCCCAAGGGATTCCCGCTGGAGCTGGATGATCCGCGCTGGTGAGGCCGTGCCGGAGTGCAGTGGGAATTTCTTAATGAAACCCTAAGTTTAAGGTCAGCATCGCTGTCCAAATGTTTCGCGCGCGAAACATTTGGACAGAAGTTCTGACCTTTTTTCTCAGCCCGGCTCAGCTCAGAACCAGCAGCCAGAACCACACGGTTAAGATGCTCGCCCCGGTGGCAATCAGCACCGAAGACGCCGCCACCCGTTTTGCCCGGCCGTACATATTGGCAAAGATATAGCCGTTGAACCCGATCGCCATCGCAGCGTTCAAAACGCCCGAGCGGAACAGATCCTGTGGCAATGCCAGGGCTGAACCCAGCACCCAGACAATCGCCGGATGGATCATCAGCGAAGTGAAGCAGACAAACAGGATCGCCCGCAGATCGCCCTCGGGGCGGTACTTTACCAGCACCCCGCCCAGCGCGAACAGCGCGCAGGGCAGGGCGGCCCGGATGATCAGCGACAGGGCTTCACTCACAACCATCGGAATGGCCAGCCCTGAAAGATTCACCGCAAACCCCAGCGCGATGCCCAGAATCAGCACATTTCGGAACATCGCATTCAGCACTGCCGAGACGGTCTTGATCCCGCCTGCGCCGCGATTGCGCACGATCTCCATCACGGTGATGCCGACGCCATAGCAGAACGGCGAATGAAAGGCGATGATGGCATAGTTGCCGGTCAGGTTCTCAGGTCCAAAGGCGCGCTCGGTGATGGGCAGGCCCAACAGCACCGAATTGGAAAACAGGCAGCAGAAACCGATGGCAATGCAGTCCTCCCACTCCCGCTTGAACAGGATCCGCGCGCCGAACACGCCAATCAGGAAGCAGGTGAAAGCGCCGGTATAAAAACTTGCCAGCAGCCGCGGGTCAAAGCTGGATGACAGGTCCAGCTCCGCCATTGCCTTGAACAGCAGGCAGGGGATGGCAAAGCCTTGCGCGAATTTCATCACGCCTTCGATATGTGTCTGGGTCAGCACATCCCGCGCGGTGGCGGCATAACCCGCGCCGACTACCAGGAACACCGGCAGGATGACGTCGATCAGGCTCTGAAACATCAGCCTGTCCCTGGCGGCCGGGGCTTGCTGCCGGCCGGCGGGCAGTGTCCGGCCGCAGGCCGCGGATGCCTCCGGCGGGAGTATGTCAGCAAAGGAGAAGCCTGCGGTCTGCCGAATGGAGCCGGGCGCGCTGCAGCAGAGCTGTGCATTCCGCTATAGTTCCACCCGGATCACCATACCGTCATAGGCGGGGGTGATATGGTCCGGGGTCTCGGCCTCGATCGTGGCATAATCCATGTCGATATGCATGTTGGTGATAATGCCGCGCTTGGGCGCCATCTTCTCGAACCATTCCAGCGCCTCGGCGTAGCTGAAATGGGTCGGGTGCGGGGTGCGGCGCAGCCCGTCCAGGATCCAGATGTCGAGGTTTTCCAGCTCTGGCAGCGCGGCATCGGGGATTTGGGCCACATCCGGAAGATAGGCCAGCCCGCCAATGCGGAATCCCAGCGCGTCGATGGAGCCGTGGTTCACTTCAAACGGGCGGAAACTGATTTCGCCGCCGGGGCCATCAATGGTGAAAGGCCCGCTGATGGTTCTCAGGTCGAGGATCGGCGGATAGGGGGAGCCGTCCGGCTGCGCAAAGGCATAGCCGAAGCGGTTCAACAGGTCGTTCTGGGTTGGACCGTCTGCATAAACCGGAATGCGTTCGCGCATGTTGTAATAGACCATGCGCAGATCGTCGATTCCGTGCAGGTGATCGGCGTGGGAATGGGTGTAAACCACCGCGTCCAGCCGGCTGACTTCTGCCTGCAGCAACTGGCTGCGCATGTCGGGCGTGGTGTCGATCAGCACCGATGTGGTGCCCTCAGGCCCGTCGCGCTCCACCAGCAGCGAGCACCGCTGGCGCCGGTTTCTGGGGTTCTTCGGGTCGCAATCGCCCCAATGGCCGCCAATCCGCGGCACCCCGCCGGAAGAGCCCGAACCGAGGATCGTGAAGCGCATCTCAGCCATCAGGCGGCGGCCTCATATGCGGCGGCTTTCCAGAACAGCCGGTCGAAATTCGCCTGTGTCTGCGCGGCAAAATCGGCGTAGCCGATGCCGAACACCTCCGCGCCCACCTTGGCAGTGAAGGCCGTATAGGCCGGTTCATTGCGTTTGCCGCGATAGGGCGGCGGCGCCAGATAGGGGGCGTCGGTCTCGACCAGAATGCGCTCCACCGGGGCGGCGGCAAAGATACCGCGCAGCTCCTGGCTTTTGGGAAAAGCGGCGATGCCGGACATCGACAGGTAAAACCCCAGGTCCAGCGCGGCCCTTGCCAGCTCGGCCGAGGAGGAGAAACAATGCATCACGCAAGTATAAGAGCCGTTCTTCATCTCCTCGCCAAGGATGCGCGCCATGTCGTCATCGGCGGCACGGGCATGGATGATCAGCGGCAGGCCGGTCTCGCGGGCGGCAGCGATATGAATGCGCAAGGACTCCTGCTGCACGGCGGCGCTGCCGGCGGTGTAGTGGTAGTCCAGACCGGTCTCGCCGATGCCGACAAACTTCGGGTGTTTTGCCAGCGCCACCAGTGCGTCGACAGATACCAGCGGCTCGTCCGCGGCACTCATCGGGTGGGTGCCCGCGGCATAGAACACTGGTGTGTGCGCCTCGGCAATCGCGCGGACGGACGGCTCGTTCTTCATTTTGGTGCAGATGGTCACCATCCGGGTGACGCCGGCCGCTGCTGCGCTGGCAATCACCTCATCCAGCCGCCCTTCGAAATCGGGGAAGTCCAGGTGGCAATGGCTGTCCGTAATCTGGGGGGTCGTCTCGGTCATGAATCCTCTGGTGCCAGATGTGCCGCGGGGCCTCAAAAGCCTCAGCGCGACGCGGTTTCCTGCATCTTGAAAACCGTATCTAGGACAAGTGCTGCGGGGTCAAGGTTCACCGCCTGGCCATGGCGGGCACGGGCGGTCACTTCTGCTGCCAGGTCCGCCCAAGCGCGGGCTTTGCGCGGATCCGGCGACAGCCGCGACAGCATCGCGGCCTCCTGCGGTGCCGCTTCCGGCGCTGGCGGGGCACCGGTTGCGCCAGTGCGCGCGAGCCGGGCCAGCGCCATCTCGGTCAGCGACAGCAGCAGTTCAAACCGTGCGGCGGCACCACGCTGGGCGGCCGCCTCGGCCAGCGCCATGGCGCGCTGGCGGTCCAGCCGCGGCATCGTTGTGAGGATCTGCACCAGTTCGGCATAGATTTTCAGCCCGCCCAGATTGATCAGCCGCAGCGCCGCCCCGACCGAGCCGCCCGCCAAGGCCGCAAGGTTCTCCATATTGCCGGGCAGCTCCACGCCGGATTGCGCCAATGCAGCCTCCATGTCCGGTGCGGACAGCGGCCTCAGCCGCAGGGTGCGGCAGCGCGAGCGGATGGTCGGAAGCAGCCGCGAGGGCTGGTGCGAGAGCAGCAGCAGGGTGGTGCGCGCAGGCGGTTCTTCCAGCATTTTCAAGAGCGCATTTGCGGCGCTGATATTCATGTCGTCGGCGGCGTCCACGATCACCACGCGGCGCCCGCCATCGGTGGCCGAAAGGCCAAAGAACCGGTTCAGCTTGCGGATATCGTCCACCACAATCTGGCTGCGCAGCTTGCCCTTGTCGTCGTAAGAGCGGCTGATCGGCGCCAGGCCGGGTTCCGCCAGCGCCTGGATGCGGTGCGAGACCGGGTGCTCCGGGCTGATCTCCAATGTGTCCGGCGGCGGCGGCGCGCCGAAAAGACCCTCTTCCGCCGGGGGCGTGGCCAGCAGAAAGCGGGCAATCCGCCAGGCCAGTGTTGCCTTGCCCACGCCCTGCGGGCCGGTCAGCAGCCAGCCGTGGTGCAGGCGGTCTGAGTTATAGGCGGTCAGGAAATCCTGTTCCGCGGCCTGCTGGCCGATCAGCCGCTGGGTTTCGCGCGGATGCGGCGCGCCTTCGGCCTGGTCTGCGCGCGGCAGGTCGTCATCAGGACTCATGCCCTGGATCCTTCCAGGGCTTCATCCGCCAGCCGCCGCACATCGGCGGCAACGGCATCCAGCGGGCGGGCGCCATCGACCACGCGGAAGCGGTCCGCAAACTCCTGCGCCAGCGCCAGGAAGCCTGCGCGCATCTTTTCCTGCAGGCCGATGCCGAAATCCTCGAACCGTTCTTCCTGGCCCTGCCGCCCCTTGGCCCGGGCCAGACCTGTGGCCGGGTCCATGTCGATCAGCAGGGTCAGGTCCGGCTCACGCCCGATCATCAGCTTGTGCATCTGGTCGACGGCGGCGCGCAGGTCGCCGCGGGACAGCCCCTGATACATCCGTGTGCTGTCGGCAAAACGGTCGCAAATCACCACTTTGCCGGCGGCCAGGGCCGGTTCGATGGTGCGCTCCAAATGATCGCGCCGCGCCGCCATGAACAACAGCAGCTCGGTCTCGGCCGACCAGCGGTCGGGAGCGCCCTCCAGCACCAGACGGCGGATTTCCTCGGCGCCGGGGGAGCCGCCGGGCTCCCGCGTCAGCACCGCATCACGGCCCGCCGCCTGCAGGGCGTCCGCCAGCAGGCGGCATTGCGTTGATTTACCGGACCCGTCGATGCCTTCGAAGGTGATGAACAGGCCGCGCGCTCCGCCCGCCGTCACAATGCCCCCTCGGGGCCGGTCAGGAAGCGCTTGATCAGCACTTCCGCCGCGGTTTTCACACGCACCGCAAAGCCGCCCGCGGGCACATCGCTTTCCGCCACCAGCGGCAGCCGCACCTCCGGCAGTTCATCGGGCTGCAGCACCAGTTCCGCCAGCCGCTGGCCTTTGCTGACCGGGGCCTCGATGGGGCCGGCATAGACAACTTCCCCCTCGATGGTGCCGCCTGCCAGCGACGGCAGCAGGATTTCCAGATCCTCCGCGGGCACCAGCCCTACCGATTGCTCGGCCCCCCGCCAAATTTCGGCTTCGGCGATGGGAACGCCTTCCTGGGCGACGGTCTTTTTGGCAAATTGTCGAAACGACCAGTTCACCAGGGCTTCAGCCTCCTCGGCGCGGCCGGATTCTGTTTCAAAGCCGGACACCACGAAAATCACCCGCCGGTCACCCTGCTGGGCCGACCCGACCAGCCCATAGCCCGCTTCTACGGTGTGGCCGGTCTTCAGCCCGTCCGCGCCGATCCCCAGCTTCAGCAGCGGATTGCGGTTGCGGACGTTCGAGGGCGCACGGCCATCGAATTCGAACTTGGTTTCGGCAAACAGAGGATAGTATTCCGGGAAGTCCTCGATTAACCGCTCGGCCAGCACCGCCAGATCATGCAGCGACATCCGGTGCCCGGCAGCAGGCCAGCCGTTGGAATTGGCAAAGGTCGAGGCGGTCATGCCCAGATCCTGGCCGCGTTTGGTCATGTAACGGGCAAATCCGGCCTCGGTTCCGTCCGGGCTCAGCGCCTCGGCAATCACCACGCAGGCGTCATTGCCGGACAACACGATGATGCCGCGCAGCAGATCCTCGACCCGCACCCGGTCCTGCGTGTCCAGGAACATGGTGGAGCCTTTGTAGCTCATTGCGTGCTCGCTGACAGGCAGCCGCTCGTCCAGGGTCAGGCGGCCGTCGCGCAAAGCCTCAAACGCCACATAGAGCGTCATCAGCTTGGACATCGAGGCCGGCGGCAGCGGCACATCGGCGTTCTTGGACAGCAGCACCGTGTCGGTGCCTGCGTCCAGCACATAGGCGGCGCGGGCCTTGGTATCAAAGGCCGCGGCAGACAGCGCCGACAGGCTGACCGCCAGACCTGCAGCCATGGCCAGCCGCAGCGAAGAGATCAGAGTGCGCCCCAGGCGCGTGGCGCCGGGATCAATAGGTGACAGCATAGGCATCCGCAAATCCGGTTTCCTTTACGCTTTTTAACAACTGGCTGCGTTCAGTCTTGTTCTGCGCCGGGCCAACCAGCACCCGCCAGAACGCCTTGCCGCTCAAGGCTTGCTCGCGCACCACCGGCACCATGCCGGCGCTGCGCATCATATTGGCAGTCCGCTTGGCATTGGCTTCAACGCTGAAGATGCCGATCTGGATGTAAGGTTTCTCCAGCGCGGATTTCTGCGCTTTGGCTGCCGGGGCAGCCGCAGGCTCAGCCTGCGCAGGCGCTGATTGCGCCGGAACGGCCCGTGCGGCCGGGACCGGGCCCGGGGCGTCAATTGCGGCGGCAGCTCCGGCAATCGGATCCAGCGGCGTTGCTGAGATTTCCTGCCCGGCCGCCGAGGCCATCACTTGGGCAGCCTCAGCCTCCGCCGCAGGCCGTTCGGCTGTCTGATCTTCGGCAGGAATTTCATTGCTGACCTCTTCACGCCGCAGGGCGGTGACGTTCAGCTCGGCCGGCGCACCTGCCAGCATTCCCAGCGCCGCCGCGGCGTCCGAGGACACCTGCAGCCGCGGGCCCGGAATTTCCCGTTCGCGCCGGAACAGGGCGCCGATCACAAACTGGCCATTCGCATTGTTGCGGATGATCACCCGCTCCGGGTCCTTGGTGTCGGGATGCGCCACCCAGACCCCGCCGATCGACGGACGCCCGTCCCAAAGCCCCGCTTCGGTCACTTGGAACACCTCGGGGGCTTCCACGTCGCGCTCGACCAGCTTGGTGCTGCTGGAGGCCTGAATCTCCCCGCCGGCCTCGGCTTTGGGCTGCAAAAAGGCCAGCGTCGGCCCGCCTTCGCAGCCTGCCATCAACAGCAGTCCCACGGCCGCCGCGGCAACCCGCGGGGCTGTCTTTGCTGTCGACACGGTGTCTTTCATGCTCTCATCCTTGCCTGTGCCCGCGGCGCTTTTGCGCCCCCGCCGGAATGACCGGTCTTCTTGATTTGGCGGCATGATAGCCTGCGCATCCGGCCATGAAAACCCTGACGGGCCGCGGCGCAAGGGAAACCCGCAAAGGTGGCATGATTCCGCGCGGCTGGCCCAGGCCCGGGCTTTTCTCCTGCGCGGCCGATTTCCCCTTGCCTCACCCGGTTTTGCGTCCTAAACCGCTGCACGGACCGGGGAGGTGGCAGAGTGGTCGAATGCGGCGGTCTTGAAAACCGTTGAACGTGAGAGCGTTCCCAGGGTTCGAATCCCTGTCTCCCCGCCACTCACGAACAAAAATTGGCACCTTTGCCGGCCCGGTGTTTCCCGACGCGTAGTTCAGCGCTGCGAATTCTATATCTCTCTGATCTAAAATTGCGTAGATACTGGCGCTTGCGGTCCCGCTTCATCCGGGTGTTCGCCGCTGGAAATCCCGCCGGGCTGCCCCGGTTGCCGGCAGTTTGAGGCGGCTACTGGCCTGCCTCCAGGTCCGCGGTCCAGAATGTGCCCCGGAAGATCGATGACGGATCATCCTATCTGGGAAAACAGCGTCCCGCTGGCCTGACCAATTCAGCGGCCAGCTAATGCGCGGTGGGCCGCGCCTGTTCCTGGCGCAGGTCGCGGGCAGAGGTGCCGTGCGCGGTGCGGAAGGCGCGGGCGAAGCTGGATTGCGAGGTGAAGCCGGTGGCAATCGCAACCTCCATCAGCGGCAGGTCGGTGTCAGTCACCAGACGGCGGGCTTCGGCCAGGCGCAGTTGCAGGTAGTGGTCCTGCGGCGTGGTGTTGAGCCGGAGGCGGAACTGCTGCTGCAGGCTGCGCGGGCTGGTGCCCAGGGTCTCGGCGATGGCGCTGAGCGGCAGCGGCTCGTCCAGCGCGGCCTCCATCAGGGCGTTGGCCTTGGCGGTGAGCGCATTGTGTTTGTGGCTGCCCAGGCGGCTTTGCGGGCGCGGTTCGGTGGCGGGGCCGTCATAGAGGAACAGCCCGGCGACGCGGGCGGCAAAGCCGGCGCCGTGGCGGGCGCTGATGATGTGCAGCAGCATCTCGATCGCCGGCGTTGCGCCGCCGGAGGTCAGGCGGCCTTCCGAGACCGTGAAGCGGTCGTTGCGGGCGTCCACATCCGGGAAGCGGGCGGCGAAATTCTCCAGGTCTTCCCAGTGGGTGGTGGCCGGATGGCCGTCCAGCAGCCCGGCTTCGGCCATCAGCCAGGGGCCGCCGTCGATGCCTGCAATGGTGGCGCCGGTGGCCGCGATGCGGCGCAGGCCTGCCAGCAGGCTGGGGGTGGCGTGGCGTGCCAGCTGGAAACCGGCCGCGACGATCAGCAGCTCGCAGCCCTGCAGCCGGGCCAGCGGAACGCTGGGCACGGTGAGGCCGCTGGTCAGCATCGGCGGCTCATGCGTGGCGCTGACGTAATCCCAGTCGAAGGCCGCCCGCCCGGCCAGCCGGTTGGCGGCGCGCATCGGATCCACCGCAGCCGCAAAGGACAGGGTGTTGCATTCATCCAGCACCAGCACCGCGGTTTTCAGCGGCTGGTGCTCGGGCTGCAGGATGTTTTTTGCGGATTTCATCAACTTCGATTCGCCTGGTGTAAACTGTGCCGCAAAAGGCTGCGGCAGAGTCGCCCTTAGCGCAAATCAGAATCTGGGGAAGAGCCTGGGGATAACCCGAGGCAAAACCCTGTACATTGAAGGGAAAATCAAAATGCCTCTGGAAATGAACCGGGACGTCTTCATAACCTGTGCCGTGACCGGCTCCGGCGGCACCCAGGACCGCAGCCCGCATGTGCCGCGTTCGCCCAAGGAAATCGCCGATAGCGCCATTGCCGCGGCCAAGGCCGGCGCCGCGGTGGTGCATTGCCATGTGCGCGATCCGGAAACCGGCGCGCCGAGCCGCGATCTGGCGCTGTACCGTGAAGTCACCGACCGGATCCGTGACGCCGAGGTCGATGTGGTGCTGAACCTGACTGCGGGCATGGGCGGTGATATGGTGTTCGGCGATACCGAAAACCCGCTGCCGGTGAACCCGGCTGGCACCGACATGGTCGGGGCGACCGAGCGGATGGCGCATGTGGCGGAATGCCTGCCTGAGATCTGCACCCTGGACTGCGGCACCATGAACTTTGCCGAGGCTGATTACGTGATGACCAACACGCCGGGGATGCTGCGGGCGATGGGGCAAATGATGACCGGTCTGGGCGTGAAGCCGGAGATCGAGGCCTTTGACACCGGCCATCTGTGGTTTGCCAAGCAGTTGGTAAAAGAGGGAATTCTGGAGCAGAACGCGTTGGTGCAGCTGTGCATGGGGGTGCCGTGGGGGGCGCCGAATGATCTGAACACCTTCATGGCGATGGTCAACAATGTGCCGTCGGACTGGAATTGGTCGGCGTTCTCGCTGGGCCGGGACCAGATGGCTTATGTGGCGGCGTCTGTTCTGGCGGGCGGCAATGTGCGGGTCGGGCTGGAAGACAACCTGTGGCTGGGAAAGGGCCAGCTGGCCGAAAACTGGCAGCTGGTGGAGCGTGCCGGCGCCATCATCGAGAACTTGGGAGCTCGGGTGATCGGGCCGCAGGAAGTGCGCGAGAAGCTGGGCCTGACCAAGCGTGCGCCGGTGGCGCATTAAGCAGAAATCAGGGGGTGCCATGGGTGCACCCCCTGTACACCCCCTGTGCACCGGCTGGTGGCAGGGAGGGCGATCAGAGGATAGATCATGAAAACAGCAGCAATCATCGGCGGCGGGGTCATCGGCGGCGGCTGGGCCGCGCGGTTCCTTTTGAACGGCTGGAACGTGCGGGTGTTCGACCCGGACCCGGAAGCCGAACGCAAGATCGGCGAAGTGCTGGCGAATGCCCGCCGTTCGCTGCCCGGTCTGGGCAATGTGGCGCTGCCTGCAGAAGGGCAGTTGTCGTTCCATGACACCATTGCCGGGGCCGTGAAGGATGCCGAATGGATTCAGGAGAGTGTGCCGGAGCGATTGGACCTGAAGCAGAAGGTCTATGCCGAGCTGCAGGCCCATAGCGCGCCGGATGCGGTGATCGGATCATCGACCTCCGGCTTCAAGCCGTCGCAGCTGCAGGACGGGCGCGAGGCGCCAGGGCAGATCGTGGTGGCACACCCGTTCAACCCGGTCTATCTGCTGCCGCTGGTGGAGCTGGTCACGACAGCGGCCAACCCGGCAGGTGTAATCGAGCGGGCCAAGGAGATCATCTCGGGCCTGGGCATGTACCCGCTGCATCTGAAGAAAGAGATCGACGCGCATGTGGCGGACCGTTTCCTGGAAGCAGTCTGGCGCGAGGCGCTGTGGCTGGTCAAGGACGGCATTGCCACCACCGAGGAGATTGACAACGCGATCCGCTACGGCTTTGGCATCCGCTGGGCGCAGATGGGGTTGTTCGACACCTACCGGGTGGCGGGCGGCGAGGCCGGCATGAAGCATTTCATGGCGCAGTTCGGCCCCTGTCTGTCGTGGCCCTGGACCAAGCTGATGGATGTGCCGGAATTCAACGACGAGCTGGTTGATCTGATCGCAGGCCAGTCGGATGCCCAGTCCGGCCATTTGCCGATCCGAAAAATGGAGCAGATCCGGGATGACAACCTGGTCGGCATGATGCGGGCGCTGGGCAATAATGACTGGGGGGCCGGTGCGCTGCAGAATGCCCACGACAACGGCCGTGAGGGCGAGGCCGGGCTGGTGCGCGCGATCGCGGATCTGGCGGACCTGAGCCAGCCGGTGCTGACCCAGAGCCGCACCGTGCCGCTGGACTGGACCGACTACAACGGCCACATGACCGAGAGCCGGTACCTGGATGCCTTTGCCCAGTCCACCGACCGGCTGATGATGATCATCGGCTGCGATGCAGAGTATATCGCAAACGGCGGCAGCTATTTCACCGCCGAGACCCATATCCGCCACATCGACGAGGTGCATGCGGGCGACCCGATCCAGGTGCGGACGCGGGTGATCATGGGCGCGGGCAAGAAGATGCATCTGTGGCACGAGATGTTCTCTGGTGAACGGCTGCTGGCGACTGGGGAGCATATGCTGCTGCATGTGGATCTTGAGACCCGCCGTTCGGCGCCGCCAGCGCCGCATATCGAGGCCAATCTGCTGAAGCTGGCCGAGGCGCATTCCGCGCTGCCGGTGCCCGACGGGCTGGGCCGTGCGATCGGGGCGCCAAGATGAAAGCCGGACAGGGGAGCCGGGTTCTGATCACTGCCGGCGGCTCCGGCATCGGCCGGGCGATGGCCGAAGGCTTTGCCGCCGCCGGGCATCCGGTCTGGGTGACGGATGTGAGCGCGGTGGCGCTGGCGGATGTGCCGGCCCGCTGGCGGACAACGGCGGTGGATGCGACCGATGAGGCAGGCATGAAGGCGCTGTTTGCCGAGATCGCCGAGGACTGGGGCGGGCTGGATGTGCTCTGCGCCAATGCGGGCGTCGCCGGGCCGACCGCGCTGATCGAAGATATCGCGTTGGAGGACTGGCGCAAATGCGTCAGCGTCAACCTGGAGGGCTGTTTTCTGGCGGCTAAGTACGCGGCGCCGATGATGAAGGCGGCCAAGGCGGGGTCGATTGTCGTGACGTCGTCGACTGCGGGCCAGTACGGCTACCCGAACCGGGCGCCCTATTGTTCGGCGAAATGGGCTGTCATCGGGCTGATGAAGACGCTGGCGATGGAGCTGGGCCCCTTTGGCATCCGCGCCAACGCAATCTGCCCCGGCGCGGTGGAAGGCCCGCGGATGGAAGGCGTGCTGGAGCGCGAGGCGGCGGCCAAGGGGATGACCCGGGACGAGGTCTATGCGGGCTATGCTTCGGGCACTTCGATGGGCTGCTTTGTCGAGGCGCGCGACATTGCCAATATGGCGGTGTTCCTGGGCTCGGAGGCGGCGCGGCTGGTGTCAGGGCAGGTGATCGCGGTGGACGGTCATACGGTGAACCCGGACCCGAAGGTTTAAAGCCGCCGGAAGGCAGGCAAATAGCCCGCCTTCCGGCGTATCTTCTGAACACCTGCCCCCGGCCTTTCGGCCGGGCGCAGCCCTCGGCGTTTTGCGGATACCGTAAGGAGCTGCCTACGAAATCGCCGCCCGCAACGCTCTGAGTCTCCCCGGCAGCTGCCGTGCGGTGATATCGGCCTCGCGCACCAGATTGTCGAAATGGCTGGTAAAGGTCGCGATCCGCTCCTTGTCGCGGAAGGCGAGGTAATGCGTGCCTGCGTAAAACACGCACAGAAGCGGGCCGAAGATTGTGATCGGTGAGGAATAGAGCCGTTTGGCATCAAACAGATAGATCCGCAGCCGGGGGTAGAGCTGCTCGCAGAGGCGTACGAATTGCTGCAGCTGCTCCAGCCGGATCTCCAGTGGAAGGCCCTCGTAGTATCCCACCCCATGAGCAAAACTGTCGAGCTCATACAGCGGCATGGCGATTTCATAGTCCGAAGGCGACTGGCGCATCCAGGTAAGCCGGTCCTCGGACGCGCCGATGGCCTGATCAGCGGTGCGGCCCAGGTGGGGGGAGTATTCCCATTCCAGCAGGGCGCGGGTCTTCAGCATGTCGGGCAGGGCGGCGGGCACGTGGCGGATCTTGTAGCCAAGCGCTTCCTGATGCCATTCAAAAATCCGCTCATCCACCAGCGCCCGTGGTGCCTCGGTGAGAGTGAGGCTGGAGGCCAGCAGTTCCGCCGCGCTTTCGGGCCGGTCGGAGAGGCTGAGGAGCCAGTCGGCGGAAACCCCCAGGGCACCGGCGCAGGCGCCGACCACATGGGCGTTTGGCAGCCGCGCGCCTTCATCCGTCAAGAGCTGCGAAATGGTGGAGCGGTCGACGCCAACGGCGCGGGCCAGGGCGCTTTGGCTGAGGCCGCTGTCGCGCAGCGCCCGGTTCAGCCTTTGCCGGAACTGTGCAGCGCGCACCCGTTTGTCGATATTTTCCATCATGTGTTTGAAATTATCACATCCGCTGAATTTTGTTAACTGCATTCGGAATTCTGCACAGGTGCAGAACAGGATAGTGTGGAAACAAGCACTTATCAAAAAATGACAGGAGGCAGAATGGAAACGCGGAGGCGTTCAATCGTGAAGGCGGTGATTTGGAACATCCTTGGGCTGGCGATGATGACGCTGGTGGGGCTGATCGCCACTGGGTCTGCCAAGACCGGCGGGATGATGGCACTGGTCAATACTGGCATCGGTTTCACCATCTACCTGATCTACGAACGCGTCTGGTCGAAAGTCCAGTGGGGGCGCAGCCATGTCTGAAGGGCGCAACGACTACATGCCGCACGGTGTTGAGTGGAGCACGCTGGCGCTGATCCTGGCCTGCCACGGCGGCTGGCTGGCGGCGCTGTGGCTGCTGCCTCCGGTCAGTCTGGCCTTGACCGTGCCGGCGCTGGGCCTGATGGCGGCGTTGCATTCCTCGCTGACCCATGAGGCGCTGCATGGCCACCCGTTCCGCAGACGCTGGCTGAACGAGGCGCTGCTGTTTTTTCCCTTGAGTATGGCGATCCCCTATGGCCGGTTCCGCGACACCCATCTGGCGCATCATGAGGATGAGCTGCTGACAGATCCATATGATGATCCGGAGAGCAATTTTCAGGATCCGGCAATCTGGACCAAGCTGCCAGGCTGGCGCAAGGGCCTGCTGAGAATGAACAACACACTGCTGGGCCGGGTGGTGCTGGGGCCGCTGATGGGGCAGGTCTGCTTCATGGCGGGCGACTGGCGGCTGGCGCGCAGGGGCGAACCAGGGATTGTGCGCGACTGGATCCTGCATGTTCTGGGCCTGGTGCCGGTGATATGGGTGGTGCTGCAGTCGCCGGCGCCGCTGTGGGCGGCGGTGCTGGGCGCCTATGCGGGGCTTGGGCTGCTGAAGATCCGCACCTTTCTGGAGCACCGGGCGCATGAAACCGCCCAGGGCCGCTCGGTGGTGATCGAGGACAGCGGGCTGCTGGCTTTTCTATTCCTGAACAACAACCTTCATGCGGTGCATCACAGGCATCCGGGCGTTCCCTGGCATGCGCTGCCTAGGCTGTATCAGACGCGCCGGGCGGAGTTCCTGCAGGCCAACGGCGGCTATGTCTACCGCAACTACCTGCAGATTCTCCGCAACTATCTGCTGCACGCCAAGGATCCGGTTCCGCATCCGCTCTGGCAACAGGAGAAATAACCGCGCATAAGCGGCAGCATGTTCGCCTGGATTCCCGTATCGATTGCCGCTGCCTCTTTTCAGACCGTGCGGTTCATGCTGCAGAAAATGCTGAGCAGCGTGACGTTGTCGCCGGGCGGGGCCACCTTCGCCCGGTTTGTCTATTCCGCACCGTTTATCCTGGCGGGGCTGGCGGCCTATCTGGCGGCCTCGGGCCGGCCGCTTCCAGCGTTGGGGCCGCTGTTCTGGATGTTCGCCGCCATTGGCGGCACCGCGCAGATCCTGGCCACCGTCTGCGTGGTGGCCCTGTTCAAGCAGCGCAATTTTGCGGTTGGCATCACCTTCAAAAAAACCGAAGTCATTCAGACCGCCATCGTCGGTCTGGCAGTTCTGGGCGACCCGGTCAGCCTTGGCGGCTGGGTGGCGATCCTGATCGGGCTGTCGGCGGTGCTGGTGCTGTCCAGGACACCGGACGCGCAGGGGGGCTGGTGGCGGCATCTGACCAACCGGGCGTCGCAGCTGGGGCTGGGGTCGGGGGTTCTGTTTGCCTTTTCCGCTGTCAGCTATCGCGGGGCCGCCTTGCAGCTGGGGGATTTGGAGGCGGCCTTTCGCGCCGGGGTGACGCTGGCGGCGGTGGTCTGCTTGCAGACGCTGTTCATGCTTGTCTGGCTGGGACTGCGGGACAGGGGCGAAATCGCCCGGGTCTGGGCCGCGCGCCGGGTCGCGGTCTGGGTGGGGCTGACCAGCATGGGCGGCTCGTTCTGCTGGTTCTGGGCCTTCACGCTGCAGAACGCCGCCTATGTCAAGGCGGTGGGGCAGGTGGAGCTGCTGTTGTCGCTGCTGGCCTCGGTGCTGTTCTTCAAGGAACAGGTAACGGCCCGCGAACTGACGGGCATGGGGCTGCTGGTTCTGTCAATCCTGGCGCTGGTGCTGGCGCTGTAAGCGGGTCCGCCTGCGGCAAGGGCGCCGGTCTCATGCGATAATCCCGTCCCGGAAATCAGGTGCTTTCCGGGACGTCTTGGGCGCAGGGCAAGGTTACCCGTTCGCGGGCATCGGATAACCCTTCAGACGCAGGAACAGGCTGGCCTCGTCATTGTTATGGAAATAGGGCACGCTTTGCGGCGGCTCGGCGTCCCGGACGCGGGCGGTGACTTCGGCCAGCACCACCTCGGTGATGAACGGCAGATCAAAGCTGCGCACCTGGCTGAGCGGGATCCATTGCAGATGCGACAGCTCATCCGCGGCGCGCGAGAAATCATCCAGGTCGCCGGTGATCTGGTCGGCGTCGATCAGGAAAAAACGCGCATCAAACCGGCGCGGACGGCCCGGCGGGGTCAGGGCGCGGAACACGAACTGCATGCCGCGGGCAGAGGGGACGTGGCCGGTGGCGGCAAATCCCTGCCAGTCTTCCGGGACCTCTCCGTGCCAGGCACCGGGTTCCCCCAGGATCAGGCCGGTTTCCTCCCACAGCTCGCGCACCGCGGCGACGCTGAGGGCGTGATGCACCCCTGCGGGCGCCTTGTCGTGCAGACGCTCCTGGCAGAGAGGGGAAAGCGGCGCGGCAAGCGGGATTTCTGCGTCCGCCAGATCGACGGCACCGCCGGGAAACACAAATTTGTTCGGCATGAAAGCGGCCTTGGCGCCGCGCTGGCCCATCAGAACCTGCGGGTCCTCCGCCATCCGGCCGCGCATGGCGATAACGGTCGCCGCATTGCGGATTGCGGTTTTGTCGATGGTGGTTTCACCGCTGAGATATGTGTCGCTCATGCCTTTACTGCCCTTTTCCCGCCAGAGACTCATTGTCGAACCCATGCACCCGCCGCGCCCATTGATAGGCAATGACAATCCCCTTCATCCGCGGCAGCAGATACAAGGAAGAGGCGACGCAGCCAATCGTGAAAACCGTGAACATCACCAGCGGTTCAGGCCGCCAGGAGAAATAGACCACATGCATCAAGGGCGCCATGATGTGGCCGACGATCAGGATCGTGAGGTATGCGGGCCCGTCGTCGGCCCGCGCATGTGCCAGGTCCAGGCCGCAGTGGCTGCAGCTGGTGTTCACCTTGAGATAGGAATGCAGCAGTTTGCCCTGGCCGCACGCCGGGCATTTGCAGCGCCAGCCCTTGGCCAAGGCCGGCATTGCGGGGCGGTCAGTGTCTGCGTCGGACGCCATCGCGGCTGAAGACTCGGTCATGAAACTATCCTGTGTGCTGGGCATATCTTTGCGCGTTTCGCGGCTGCGGCGAAAGGGGAAAGGCCCGGTCTTGCGCCGGTTTGCCGCAACGTGCGGGGCAGGGAATTAATTTGAGAATTTTGCGACGGATCTGCCGGGCGGCTGCGTTTTTCTTATGCATCGGGCAGCAAGAGGCTGCCGCAGGACAAAGGAAAGACGATATGAAACACGTCACGTTCATCGCCGCGATTGTTGCCGCCGCAGGAATGGCCGCAGGCGGCGCGGCCCTGGCCAAGGGCGATGGCCGCCATGGGCCGAAGATGTCCTTTGAGGAAATCGACGCCGACGGCAATGGCGAGGTCACCAAGGCGGAAATCCAGGCCATGAAGGAAGCCCGCTTTGGCAAGGCGGACACCGACGGCGACGGCGTGCTGACGCTGGAGGAAATGCAGGCGCATGCGCAGGCACAGGCCAATGAGCAGGCCGCCCGGATGCTGGAACGCTTTGACAAGGACGGCGATGGCGCGTTGAGTAAGGACGAGATGCCGCAGCCGCGCCGGGCAGGCAGGATGTTCGACCGGATGGATGCCGACGGCAGCGGCAGCATCTCCAAGGAAGAGTTTGAAGAGGCCCGGATGCGCCACGGCGGCAAGCACCGTCACGGCAACGGGGACAGCAACGGGGACAACACGGAGCAGAACTGATCGCTAACCGGTGCTGCACAAGGCGGAAATATCCCGGCGCCGGGCCCCTGATTCGGGTCCGGCAGCCATGAGTGCCACGGCGGAGGAGGTCTCCGACGATGCGCTTCTGGTGCTGTATGCCAATGGCGACGGCCGCGCGGCGGCGGAGCTGACCGCGCGGCTGAGCCCGCGTGTCTTTGGGGTTGCGATGCGGGTGATGGGGATCCGCGCCGAGGCCGAGGATGTGACTCAGGAGGCGATGCTGCGGTTGTGGAAGATGGCGCCGGAGTGGCGGCCGGGAGAGGCGCAGGTCTCTACCTGGCTGTACCGGGTGGCGATGAACCTGTGCATCGACCGCAAGCGGCGCGCCCGCGGCGGGCATGTGGATCTGGATGCGGTGCCCGAGCCGCCGGATCCGGCACGCTCGGCGGCCGAGGCGCTGCAGGAGGGGGCGCGGCTGGATGCGCTGCAGGCGGCCCTGATGCAATTGCCGGAACGTCAGCGGCAGGCGGTGGTGCTGCGGCATCTGGAGGAACTGTCCAACCCGGAGATCGCCGGGATCATGGACATCAGCGTCGAGGCGGTGGAAAGTCTGACCGCCCGGGGCAAACGGGCGCTGGCCGCGGCTTTGGCCGGGCGGCGCGAAGAGTTGGGATATAGTGATGGCTGACACGGATAAAGCATTGCAAGAGCTGGACGATCTGTTCGCTGCGGCGCGCCGCGAACCGCCTGCGGTGCCGCATCATCTGAATGCGGCCATCCTGGCGGATGCGGTGCGGGCGCAGGCCGGCTTTCCAGCGGCGGCGCCGGCGCGGGCGGCACGGCAGCCGTTGTGGCGGCAGCTGATCGAAGCGATCGGCGGCTGGCCGGCCATCGGCGGGTTTGCGGCAGCCAGCGCAGCAGGATTGTGGATCGGGATGGCGCCGCCGTCTTTTGTGCCGGATCCGCTGGCGCTGGCCGGCTATGAGGACAGCAGCACAGCGCTGCCCGATGACAGTTATGACATGGCGGTGATGCTAAGCGGGGACCTGCAATGAGCGCTGCATTGAACACCGGCGGCAAACCCGGAATGAAGCTGTGGCTGAAACTGCTGCTGGCGGTGTCGCTGGCGCTGAACCTGGCGGTGATCGGTATTGCCGCTGGGGCAGCCTGGCGGGTCAGCGGCAAGGACAGGCATTGGCAGCGGCCGCCGACGGTCGGGGCGATGATCTTCCGCGGGCTGGACCGTGACACCCGCCAAGCCCTGCGGCAGGAGGCGGGCGGCGATCATGGCAGCTATTTCAAGCGCCGCCATGCCGAGGGCGCGGCAGTGATCGCGGCCTTGCGCAGCGGCGCTTTCGATGCAGACGCCCTGCTGGCAATGCTGCGCGGCCAGGCCGAGGCGCGCCATGCTTTCCACACCAAAGTGCAGGAAGCCTGGGTGCGCAAGGTCGCGGCGATGACACCGGAAGAGCGCGCCTCTTTCGCGGACCGGATGGAGCAGCGAATGGAGCGGCGGGGTGAGAATTGGCACCGGCGGCGCAATTCGGAGTAGCGGGCGCTGAGCAAGGCTGGCAGTTCGGGAATATCCGGGCACCCTTGCTGTGGCAAGTTCCGGCTGGAGACATGCATTGGTGCCCCCTCCCTGCTGGAGACAGCACTTGGGGGGCAGTAAACTTCACTGCTATTGATTTCCGTGTGCCTGCGGGCTGCAGGAACTTGGGGTGATGCAGACCATCAGCTCAGCAGTTGGCAGAGAGCTGTCCGGCGCCGGTCACGCGGCCTGAGTGCATTCTCGCGGCAGGGTCACCTGGTTGCGGCCTGCGTCCTTGGCACTGTAAAGCGCCTGGTCCGCTTTTTCGACCAGGCTCGCAGTGTTGTCCGCGTTGCCGCCGCCGCCCATGACCGCACCGATGCTGATGGTGATTTTGACCGGTTCGGCGGCGCCGGGCACTTCGAACGGGGCGCTGTTGATCGCGTTGCACAGGGCGATGGCAGCCAGGCCTGCTTCGGCCTCGGTGGCGCCAGGCAGAACCGCCATGAATTCCTCGCCGCCGACGCGGGCCAGCAGGTCGGCCGGGCGGAGCACTGCTTGCATGCGGCGCGCGGCCTCGATCAGCACGGCGTCGCCTGCCGGGTGGCCGTAGAGGTCGTTGATCCGCTTGAAGTGGTCGAGGTCGGCAAGCATGACGGCGAATTTCTCGCCGTTGGCGGCGGCGGAATGAGCAGTCCGGTCGAGAAAGGGTTTGGCGTAGCGGCGGTTATAGAGCCCGGTCATCGGGTCCAGCACGGCGGCGCGCAACCCGTTGCGGACGCTGTCGCGCAGCCGGACTTTGCGGACTTTCTGCTGCAGCTGGGCGGCCAGGCGCAGCTCCAGCTCCTCGACATCGAATCCGGATTGCAAGACGTCATGGGCGCCGCGGTCCAGCGCTTCGGCGGCGATATGGGGATCTGCCGGGTTGGGCACCGCGATCACCACCGATTGGCGGGTGGCGGCGCGGGCGCGCAGATCGGCGAGCAGCCGCAGGCCGGGGCCGGCCGAAGCCTCGGTCAGCTCGATGATGATGGCATCAGCCACCGGAGCCTGCATCAGCCCCTGGATGTCGCTGATGGAATGGGTGCGCAGTGCATAGGGCAGCCGGCCGGCAAGACGGTCACGCCAGGCCCTGGCGGTGCGGGGATCCTGCGCCACCAAGGCGACGGAGGCACCGCGCAGATCCTCGGCGCAGGCGCGGTCGCTGAGCGGCAGGATGAAGCCGTGCGAGACATCGCGCTGCAGGTTGAGTTCCTCGGTGCCGCTGCGGGCGCGCAGCAGGCTGCGGATGCGGGCCTGCAGGATCACGTCATCCACCGGCTGCTGCAGCACATCGTCGATGCCTGCGGCCAGCGCGGCCAGCCGGGCTTTGGAGCCCTCCCAGTCGGAGACGGCGATTACCGGCAGATCGCCCAGGGCGTCATCCCCGGCCAATTCGCGTTTCACATCCGCGGCGGAGCCATCGGGCAGCGACATCGCACAAAGCACCAGGTCGGGGCGGTGCCGGCGAGCGGCCTGCAGCACCTCAGCGACGCTGCCGGCCTGGACCACATCGTAATAGGCAGCCGCCAGTTGCACCTTCAGCATGATGCGGTTGGTGGAGACGCCATCGATGACCAGGATAGTGCCTTGCACGCGGTATCCTTTCGCCCCTTGCAAATCCTATGCCTTGGAGTTTTGCTGAGACTGGTTAAGAAACCCTTTCGGATTTTTACTAAATTGACCGCAATGCGGCAGGAGTGTGGTGAACATGCGGATTTCCGCTGATGGAGCAGAGACTCTGGCGCTGAAGGCTTTGGCCTGGCTGGCCGGAAATGATGAGTTGCTGCCGGTGTTTCTGGGCGCAACCGGGGCCAGCGAGGCAGATCTGCGGGCGCGGGCGTCCGAGCCGGAGTTTCTTGGCTCGGTGCTCGATTTCTTAACGATGGACGACAATTGGGTGATGCAGTTCTGCGACGGCGAGGGGCTGGCCTATGAGGCGCCGCTGCAGGCGCGGATGTCGCTTCCGGGCGGTGCGCAGGTGAACTGGACTTGAGATTGGCGGGCCCTGTGCCTAGGGTCCGGGCCGACTGCAGCGGAAAAAGGACCCGCCATGCCTGTTGATGCTTTTCTGTTCGACAAGGACGGAACCTTGTTTGACTTTGCTGCCACCTGGAACGGCTGGGCGGCCCGGGTGCTTGAAACGCTGGCCAAGGGCGACCGGGCGGTGCTGGAGGCTATGGCTGAAGTGATCAGCTATGATCTGGAGCGGCAGGCGTTCAACCCCGACAGCCTGGTGATTGCCGGCTCCAACGATGAGGTGGCGGAGGTGCTGGCGCCATTTGTGGCGGATATGGGCGTCGAAGAACTGGCGGTGTTCCTGGCGCTGAGCGCGGCGGAGGCGGAGCTGGCGCCGGCGGTGCCGCTGGCGGCGTTCCTCGACAGCCTGCTGGCGCGCGGCAAGGTACTGGGGGTGATGACCAATGACGCGGAAATCTCTGCCAGGAGCCAGCTGGAGCGGGCAGGGGTGCTGGACCGCTTTGCCTTTGTCGCGGGGTGCGACAGCGGCTATGGGGCCAAACCGGCGCCGGATCCGCTGCTGGCCTTTTGCAAGGCTGCGGGCGTCGCTCCCGGCCGGGCGGCAATGGTGGGCGACAGCCGCCATGATCTGGAGGCGGGAGCAGCTGCGGGAATGCTGCGGATCGGCGTGCTGACCGGCATGGCCCTGCGCGATGAGCTGACACCGCATGCGGATATCGTGCTGCCCGATATCGGCCATATCCCGGCCTGGATGGACCGCTGAGCTGACCGCCCGCTGATTCCCGCGTCTTGAAACGGCGGCGCCCGTTTCGGCCGGCGTGCAGTTTTGTACGCCGGTTTTTTCCGCGGCACACTAGGCATAAGTGTACAGAAATATCCTGAACCGCCGGATCGCACTGCAAAAACGACAGCGATGGTCGGGTTTGGACTGTTTCAGGCGGCTTGGATTGGCACAGTTGGTGGCTATCGGCGTTTTGGAAACTCGGATCTAGGGGAGACCGGCATGGCAGACACAAGCGCGCGCAGGCGGCGGGGCGGAGGCAGGGCAGGCGCGGCGGCCCGGCGCGGCAGTGCCGCGCTGGAGCAGATGCCCTGGCAGATCCCGGTCAACATCGACCGGCCGACCGAGCCATTGAGCGAGGAAGGAATACAGGCAATCCACGAGGGCGCCATGCGCATCCTGGAAGAGATCGGCGTGGTGTTCCTGAACCCGGAGGCGCTGGAGATCTTCAAGCAGGCCGGTGTCAAGGTTGAGGGCGAACTGGTCAGGATGGACCGGGACTTTGTGATGGAGATGGTGGGCAAGGCGCCCCGCGAATTCTCCATTACCCCGCGCAATCCCGACCGGACCATTCCGCTGGGCGGCAATCACATCCTGTTCGGCAATGTCTCCTCGCCGCCGAATTACTGGGACATGGAGCTGAACAGGAAAGTGGCGGGCAATCGCGAGCAATGCCGCAACCTGCTGAAGCTGACCCAGTATTTCAACTGCATCCACTTTGCCGGCGGCTATCCGGTGGAGCCGGTGGACATCCATGCCTCAATCCGGCATCTGGATGTGCTCTATGACAAACTCACGCTCACCGACAAGGCGATGCATGCCTACTCCTTGGGCAAGGAACGGGTCGAGGATGTGATGGAGATGGTGCGGATTGCCGGCGGGCTCAGCCATGAGGAGTTCGATGCCAAGCCGCATATGTATACCAACATCAACTCCACCTCGCCGCTGAAGCACGACTTTCCGATGATCGACGGCTGCCTGCGGCTGGCGCGGCGCGGCCAGGCCATCGTGGTGTCACCCTTCACCCTGGCTGGGGCAATGGCGCCGGTGACCATGGCAGGCGCGGTGGCGCAGTCGATTGCCGAGAGCCTTTGTGCGATTGCACTGTTCCAATATGTGCGTCCGGGAACGCCCTGCGTGATCGGCACTTTCACCTCGAACGTGGACATGAAATCGGGTGCGCCTGCATTCGGTACGCCGGAATACATGCGCTCGACCCAGATGACCGGTCAGATGGCGCGATTCTACGGTTTGCCGATGCGGTCCTCGGGCGTCTGTGCCGCCAATGTGCCGGACGGGCAGGCGGTCTGGGAGACCTCAAATTCGCTCTGGGCGGCGGTGCAGTCGGGCACCAATATGGTCTATCACGCGGCCGGCTGGCTGGAAGGCGGGCTGATCGCCAGCCCCGAGAAGTTCATCATGGATTGCGAGATCCTGCAGCAGATCGAGCGCTACATGCAGCCGCAGATCTCGGCCACCGGCCCCGATGAGATCGCCCTGGATGCAATCAGGGAAGTCGGCAATGACGGCCACTTCTTTGGCATCCAGCACACCCAGGACCGCTATGCCACGGCCTTCTATCAGCCGTTCCTGAGCGATTGGCGCAACTACGAGGCTTGGGAGGCGGCAGGTGCGACCTGGACAGCCGAGCGCGCCCACAAACTGTTCAAGGAGATCATTGCCGATTTCGAGGAGCCGCCGATGGATGCGGCGATTCGCGACGAACTGGCGGATTTCGTTGCCCGGCGCAAGACCGAGGGCGGGGCGCCGACGGACTTCTGAGCCTCCGGGACCTTTCACCAGCAGGATAAGCGGAGGCAGCCCCTCCGCTTTTTTTGTGCGTGGGCAGCAGGGGGCAAACACGTTGTGCGGGTGGCAGGTTGGAAGCAGCCGGTTTGGCGCGGATACAGAGCCGCAGCCTTGCGTCCTGGTGTCAGCCGGTCCAGTAGGGAGCGGCGCTGAACGGATCAGCGCCGTAGCGCAGGTGTGTGTGATTATGTACTAGGTATCAGATGCGGTCCGCCGCAGGGCCGGCGGCCAGACAATGGCCGCGCTGCGCCTATGGCCGGTTTTTGCTGTTGAGGGTGCAGGGTTCGTGCAAGGGTTGAAAGTTACAGAAGAAACGCGCGCGTGCCATCGCGCAAATTCGCTTTGTTGGTCCTTTCTTAACCTCGATGCGTCAAAACTGTGCCAAAGGCAAAGAGGGGCCATTGTATGCACGGTCTGATCAATAGGGCGATTCAGGCTTTTGTGACCAGTACCTACGGAGCGGACCGCTGGGAAGAGGTTATGGAAGAGGCGGGGCTCGGCTTTACCGAGTTCGAGGCGATGCTGTTCTATTCTGAAGAGCAATCGAGCCAGATGCTGACGGCGATGGAAAAAGTTCTGGCACGCCCGCTGCCGGAAATGCTGGAAGATATGGGCACATTTCTGGTGTCCAATCCGCAAGTGGAGGCGCTGCGGCGGCTTTTGCGTTTTGGCGGGGTGAATTACGTTGAATTTTTGCATTCGCTGGATGACTTGCCGGACCGGGCCCGGCTGGCGGTGTCGGATTTGCACCTGCCGGGGCTTGAGCTTCTGGAACAGGCGCCGGAACAGTTCGAGTTGGTTTGCCAGCCTGGATTGCCCGGCTATGCCTATGTTCTGATCGGGGTTCTGCGGGCGATGGCGGATGACTACGGCGATCTTGTGTTTCTGGACCACAGCGGCACACAGGACGGGGCAGAGGTGATTTCGATCACGCTCGTCGAAACCAAATTCGCCGCCGGGCGTGAATTTGATCTGGGGGCGCATTCCTTATGATGACTCTCGAGCAGCTGGCAAACATGGCAGGCGTGATTTGTCCGATGTACCTGGTTGCCGATCCTGCGGGGCGGATCATTTCTGCCGGGCCGACGCTGAAAAAGCTGCGGCCGCAGCTGAACTGGGAGGGGCGGCGGTTCTTCCGGGTGTTCGACCTGTCGCGGCCGCGTTCGGTGCGGTCAATGGAGGATCTGGTGAAGACTTCCGGAAGCAAGCTGCATCTGCAGTTCCGGGACGGGCCGCAAACCGGCCTGAAAGGCGTATGCACACCGCTGCCTGGTGGGCAGGGCGTCTTCGTCAACCTGTCTTTCGGAATCTCCGTGCTGGAGGCGGTGCGCGATTACGATCTGACCAGCGCTGATTTTTCGCCAACCGATCTGACCATCGAAATGCTCTACCTGGTGGAGGCAAAATCGGCCGCGATGGAAGCGTCGCGCCAATTGAACACGCGGTTGCAGGGAGCCAAGATCGCCGCTGAGGAACAGGCCTTTACCGACACGCTGACCGGGTTGAAAAACCGCCGGGCGATGGATCATGTGCTGGACCGGCTGATCAACAGCGGCCGTGAATTTGCGCTGATGCATTTGGACCTGGACTTTTTCAAGCAGGTCAATGACACGATGGGCCATGCGGCTGGCGATGCGGTGCTGCAGCAGGCGGCCCGGATCATGGTGGATTGCACCCGCCAGTCCGATACCGTTGCCCGTATTGGCGGTGATGAATTTGTTTTGATCCTCGAGGGTGTTCTGGACACTGCCAGGCTGGCCGCCATTGCCAAACGGCTGATCCAGCGGTTGGAGGAGCCGGTTCCGTTTGGCGCCCTGACCTGCCGGATTTCCGCCAGCGCCGGCACAACGCTGTCTACTTGGCAAAAAGTTCCGGATGCTCAGCAATTGCTGAACCAGGCGGATTTGGCGCTGTATGCGGCCAAACGCGCCGGACGGGCGCAGCACTTCTTCTACCGCGAAGGCATGGAGAAAGAAGACCTGGGCAGCAGCGGCGAGGCTGCAATGCCCCAAGCGGCGGCACCAGGTCCGGCCGCCTGAGGAATTCCGGTTTGCGAGATCGGAAGCAGCCGCTGCCGCGGCTGTTTGCACCTGCCGTTGGCCCCCGGGGCGGCGCTACGCGTGTTTTCCTGGATTTCAGCAGCGCGACCGCACCATCTGCACCATCGGCACGCGCGATAGCTGGTGGTGCGCTGAGAACTGCAATGCCACTGCCTCTGGGGAAAGCATTGGCCTGCGCTGGTTTTCGGCGCTGCGGATCTCCTGAGCAGGATCGGAAGGTGGCGCCGTAGATACACCAATTGAGCAGGCGGGCGAGAGGGTATGGCGTGGTCAGCCGGAGGGCGCTGCGCACCGTGTTCTGCGGGGATCTCCGCGCCTGGGGCGGCTGTTTGAACCGTAAAACAGCAAAGCATTCCAGCAGCGAGTGGCCGGGGGCCGCGGGTGTTTGATCTAAATTCACATGCCGGGGAAAGTGGCAGCCCGTAGGGGAATCGAACCCCTCTTTCCAGGTTGAAAACCTGGCGTCCTAACCGATAGACGAACGGGCCACGCTGTCTGTGAGGCGGTGTTTACTGATTGCCATTGCCGGGCGCAAGAGGTTTCTTTGCGCAAACGTCAAGTTTTTCCCAGCCAGGTATTCGGGTGTTAAGATAATGAAAAGGCACGAAAAAACCACGCGTCAGTGGGGCGCTCTCAGGTATTTGTCGTATAGGGGAAAAGTGGCAGCCCGTAGGGGAATCGAACCCCTCTTTCCAGGTTGAAAACCTGGCGTCCTAACCGATAGACGAACGGGCCACTCTGTGCGTGAGCGGGTGTTTAGTGGCAACAGCCAGATCCCGCAAGGGAAAAAGCGGACAATAGTGAAAAATCTTATCCACAGCCTCCAAGCCTTTGAAAAATCAGGCTTCGGCCGCGTCTTCCAGGCGCAACTGCGGGTTTTGGCGGCCGCCCCAGCTGTTCACTTCCAACCGTCCTGCGAAATGGAAGCGGGCGCCGCCGTGTTCTAACAGCCGGGGGCCAAGCGCAGTGTCAAAGGCGCCAAAGCAGATCCCGTCCACGCCGCCGCCCATGCCGTCACTGAGCGAAAGTTTCAGATGGCTCTCGCCCACTTTCTTGGCAAAACGCACCTGAAGATCCGGCAGCGCATAGCGCGGGGCAGGGGCGCCGGCGCCAAAGGGGCCGGCGTGCTCGATCTGTTCGATCAGGTCTACCGTCACGGCACCGGGCATCAAGGCGCCGTCCAGCTTGATGTCTGCCGGTCCGCCCTGGCCTGCGCCTTGTTTTTCGAGAAGGTCCGACAGCCGCGCCATCGCCGGCTCCAGCTTGTCCCGCATCACGGTAAGGCCGGCCGCCATCTTGTGGCCGCCGCCTTTGACCAGCAGCCCTTCTGCCGCCAGCCGCTGGATCGATGCGCCCAGGTCGACGCCGGATACAGAGCGGCCGGACCCCTTGCCCTCATCCCCGTCAAAACCGATCACAACGGCGGGGCGGTTGGCGGCTTCTTTCAGCCGGGATGCGACGATGCCGACCACGCCGGGATGCCAGCCCTCGCCGGCGGCCCAGACCAGCGGGGCGTCCAGCCCGCGGTCTTCCGCTTGTTCCAGGGCAGCGGCACGCACGGCGTTTTCAATGTCGCGGCGTTCGGTGTTCAGCTCATCCAGCCGTTCGGCCAGGGCAGCGGCCTCATGCGGGTTGTCGGTGGACAAGAGCCGCGCTCCCAGGTCCGCCTTGCCGATGCGTCCACCGGCATTGACCCGCGGCCCCAGGAGAAAACCAAGATGATAGGTGGAGGGCGCCGAATCCATGCGGCTGACATCGGACAGCGCCACCAGGCCGGGACGGCGGCGTGCGCCCATCACCTTCAGTCCCTGGCGCACCAAGGCGCGGTTGGCGCCGATCAGCGGTGCCACGTCCGCCACTGTGGCCAGCGCCACCAGGTCCAGAAGCGCCATCAGGTCCGGTCCCTTGGCACCGGCCTCGCGCAGTTGCCGGCCTGCTTCTACCAGCATCAGGAACACCACGCCCGCCGCGCAGAAATAGCCCAGATCGCCGCTCTCGTCCTGCCGGTTGGGATTCACCACCGCAACGCAGCCGGGCAAGGTCTCGCCGCCCAGGTGGTGGTCCAGCACGATCACATCGGCGCCCTTGGCAGCGGCAATCGGCTCATGGCTGAGGGTGCCGCAGTCCACGCAGATGATCAGATCATGGGCGGCGGCCAGCTGCTGCATGGCAGGCACGTTCGGGCCATAGCCCTCGTCGATGCGGTCGGGGATGTACAGAGTTGCTTCCAGACCCATCTGCCGCAGCCATACCAGCAGCAGCGCGGCAGAGCTGCCGCCGTCGACGTCATAATCGGCAAAGACCGCAATCCGCTGGCGGCTGCGCACAGCCGCCAGAAACCTTGTAGCGGCCGTTTCCATGTCTTTCATCTCGCGCGGGTCGGGCAACAGCTCTTTCAGCCTTGGTTCCAGAAACCCCTTGGCTTCCATCGCCGGCACGCCGCGCCGGGCCAGAACCTGGCAGACGGAGCGGGGCAGGCCGGTCTGCTGCGCCATCATCTCGGACGCGCGGTCCACCTCAACGCCGGGGCCAACCCAGCGGCGGCCGGTCAAGGACTGCTCAACACCCAAAAAGCTCATCATCTGCCCCCATATGCAAAGGCCGGACCCAATCGGATCCGGCCCATTCATCTTTCTCCAAATACTCCCGCCGGAGGCCGCGGCCCAAGCCGCTTCCCGGCGAAACCTTCAAGCCTGATGCGGCGCCAGCGGCGTGCGGTAAGACATGCGGCGCACCGAACCGGTCTTGGAACGCATAAGCAGGGTGGTGGTCTCAACCCATCCCGGGGTGCGCTTGATGCTGGGCAGCAGCGAGCCGCCGGTGACACCGGTGGCGGCAAAGATCACGTCCTGGGTGACCATCTCGTCGCGGGTATAGACGCGGTCCAGGTCAGTGATGCCGGCCTTGGCAGCGCGGCCTTTTTCATCGTCGTTGCGGAACAAGAGGCGGCCGAAGATCTGGCCGCCCATGCATTTCAATGCAGCGGCTGCCAGCACGCCTTCAGGTGCGCCGCCCTGGCCCATATACATGTCGATGCCAGTAATCTCGCTCTCGGCGCAGTGCATGACGCCGGCGACGTCGCCATCGGTGATCAGCCGGATCGAAGCGCCGGTCTCGCGCACCTCGGCGATCATCGCCTCGTGGCGGGGGCGTTCCAGGATGCAGACGGTGATGTCGGCGGGGTCACAGCCTTTGGCCTTGGCCAGCGCTTCGACGCGTTCGCGCGGCGACATTTCCAACGAGACCACGCCCTCGGCGAAGCCCGGGCCGATTGCCAGCTTGTCCATATAGGTGTCCGGTGCGTGCAGCATCGAGCCGCGAGGGCCCATGGCGATCACGGTCAGCGCATTCGGCATGTCCTTGGCGGTCAGCGTGGTGCCTTCCAGCGGGTCCAGGGCGATGTCGACGCCGGGGCCGTTACCGGTGCCGACTTCTTCGCCGATGTACAGCATCGGCGCCTCGTCTCGCTCGCCTTCTCCGATCACCACCACGCCGGCGATGTCCAGCAGGTTCAGTTGCTCGCGCATGGCATTCACGGCGGCCTGGTCGGCAGCTTTCTCGTCGCCGCGGCCGATCAGCGAGGCAGAGGCCAGCGCGGCCTGTTCGGCAACGCGGGCCAGGCCCAGCGACAGCATACGGTCATGAAAAGGCGCGTCAGAGGTGTTCGATGTCATACCGGAAATCCTGTCTCAACGGGTCAGATGTGAATTGGGCGTTTTAAAGCCGAATAGCGCGGGGCAGGGCAGGCTCGCAAGAGGCGATAGCGTTCACCGCGGCAGGAAATTCAGGCCGCAGTGATCAAATCCGCCGATTCTCGGCGTATTGGGCAGTTCAGACCTCTTCAATGCGCAGCGCAACCGGCGTGCCGTCGACCACATCGGTGGCAGCGAGGCGGTCCAGTGCCGCATCCAGCGCAGCGCGGGTGCATTTATGGGTGACGATCAGCACCGGGGCCGTTGGTTCGGAATGGCCGTACTGCCGCATCCGGTCGATGGAAACGCCGGCATCGCCCAGCACTGCGGCAATTTTGGCCAGCGCGCCGGGTTTGTCCAGCAGCCCCATCCGCAGATAGAACGGCGCGGGCAGGCCGGTCTGGGCTGCCGGTACTTCCTGCAGCGTTTCGGCGGGCTGGCCGAAGGTGGCAATCCGCAGGCCGCGGGCCAGGTCCAGGACATCGCCCATCACCGCGCTGGCAGTCGGGCCTTCGCCGGCGCCGGGGCCGCGCAGCACAACCTGTTCGATGGAATCGCCCTCGATCACCACCATGTTGGTGCCGCCTTCCAGCTGGCCCAAAGGAGAATTGACAGGCACCAGGCAAGGCGACATGCGCTGTTCGAGCCCGCGGGCGGTGCGTTGCGCCACACCCAGCAGCTTGATGCGGTAGCCCATATCAGCGGCTGCTTTGATGTCTGCCAGCTGGATCCGCTGGATGCCTTCCAGCTGCACGTCCTCAAACGCCGGCCTGGTGCCAAAGGCGATGGAGGCCAGCAGCGCCAGCTTGTGGCCGGCGTCAATGCCGCCCACGTCCAGGTTCGGGTCGGCTTCCAGATAGCCCAGGCGGCCGCATTCCTCGAACAGGGCGTTATATCCCTGGCCGGTGGCCTGCATCTGAGTGAGGATAAAGTTGCAGGTACCGTTCATCACCCCCATGACGCGGGTAATTTCATTGCCGGCCAAGCCTTCGGTCAGCGATTTGATTACCGGGATGCCGCCGGCCACAGCTGCCTCGAACCGGATCACCCGGCCTGAGCGCTCGGCCTGTTCGGCCAGTGCCTGGCCGTGGATGGCCAGCAGCGCCTTGTTGGCGGTGACCACATCCTTGCCAGCAGCGAGCGCGGCTTCGGTTGCGGCTTTGGCAGCGCCTTCATGGCCGCCCATCAGTTCGACAAACACATCCACGTCGTCGCGCACGGCCAGCGCCACCGGATCGGTTTCCCAAGCGTAGTCTGTCAGCGAGACACCACGGTCCTTGCCGGCATCGCGTGCGGAGACCGCCGAGATCACAACCGGCCGCCCGGTCCGCGCCTCCAGCAGCGCAGCGTGGCGGCGGATGATTTTTACCACGCCGATGCCAACCGTGCCCAAACCTGCAATCCCAAGACGAAGCGGTTCTGTCATAGCTGGAGGTCCTTTGTTCCGAAATGCTCAGCCCCGCCTTAGCCGGTTCGGCGCGGGCGTGCAACGCCGCTCCTGCCTGCCTGCGGCACATGCGGATGGGAAAGCCGGGAACAGCCTAGAATTCGGCGTTTTTCACCGCCTCGGCGCGGCGTTTCAGCCCGGCACTGCGGGCGTCAAGTTCATCTTGCAGATCTGCACTGGCCTGCTGCGGCGGGCCGAGCGGTTCCAATGCGTCATCCAGCGGCAGCAGTTCCGGATAGCCCGCGCCGCGCAAGTCCGGGGTCAACCGGTCCTCCAGTTCGGGCACGCGGGTGCAGGCGGCGGCCGCCGCTAAAGCCAGAAGAATTGCGATCCGTGCCCAAACCTGCATCGAGGAAGCCCCTGTCTATTACCCCGCCGGTTTTAGGAGGTCCGGCGCGGCGGCACAATTGATTTCCCGCAGGCGGGGCGGGGGATTGGCATGGCGCGGCCATGCGGGTAAAGGGCTGGCTGGCCTTCGGTCATTCTCACTCTTTTATCTGAACGTTTGTTCAGTTACGGTCAGCGCATGGCACGTACGCAAGGTTCCCATTCTGGTATTACCGGCCCCAAGATCCGCGAGACCGCTTTGCGGCTGTTTGCGCAGCAAGGCTATGCTGCGGTTTCCATGCGCCAGATCGCCAAGGATGTGGGGGTTCAGGCGGGGGCGCTGTATAACTACACGCCGGACAAGCAAAGCCTGCTGTTCAGCCTGATGAAAGGCCATATGGCGGAGTTGCTGGCCGCCTGGGATGCGGTGCCGCCGGCTGCGGGCGCGATGGAGCGGCTGCGGACCTTCACCGGCTTTCACATCCGGTTTCACCAGGAGCGCCCGGATGCGGTGTTTATCGCCTATATGGAGCTGCGCAACCTGACCGCAGAGAATTTCGCCGTCATCGAAACGTTGCGCCGGGACTATGAGAACGGCGTGGAAGGGATCCTGAAGGAGGGGGTGGAGCAGGGCGTGTTCCGCATTTCCGATACCAAGATTGCAACGCTGGCGGTGATTGCCATGCTGAACGGGGTCAACACCTGGTACCGCTCCGAGGGGCGGCTGTCGCTGGATGAGGTGGAGCGGGTCTATTGGGACATGGTGCAGAAGGCGGTCAGCGCATGAGCCTGCTGGATCTGCAGACCAGCCGCCTGAGTGCTGCACGCTGGCAGGAGCTGACCGAGGCGGAGCTGGCGGGTCTGTTTGCCCCGAAGGTGGTGCAATGGCTGCCGGAAGGGTTCCAGACGCAGGACAGCGATCAGGCCCGGCGGGATTTTCTGGCGGCTGTGGCGCAGCAGGCTGAAGTGATCGGCTTGCGCGGTGCTACGGGGCAGGGCATCGGGCTGATGATCCTGTCTGATCCGGAGGACGGCAGCAAAACCCGCAATCTGGGCTATCTGTTTGCCGAAGCCGCCTGGGGGCAGGGCCTGGCGAGCGAGCTGATCAGCGGCCTGCAGGCGCATTTCCGCGGCAGCGGCGTCACACTGTCCGGTGGTGTCATGCAGCAGAACGCCGCCTCGGCCCGGGTTCTGGAAAAGGCGGGCTTCACGCCGGCGCCAGCGGACAGCGAAACCGTTTACAGCTGGCGCGGGGGTGGCTAAGTCCCGCAGGTAAGCTCCGGCCTGTCAGCTCAGTAGCCCGATCATGTCATAATGGTCGATCTGGCGGCTCAGCACCATCGGGTCTTCCTCCGGCAGCACATGCGGCTGCTCCCAGTCCTCGCCTGCAAAGGCCTGCAGCGCCTCGATGCTCTCCCAGACCATGACGACGCAGAAGGTGGAGGGCGAATCCGGCCGCGGCAGCCCGGCCGTGACCGAGACCAGTCCCGGCTGGCGGCGCACATGCGGCATAGCTGTGTTGGTTAGGAAGTCCTTGAACTCCTTGATCTTGTCTTCGCGGACAGTGGCACGGAACACCCGGATAATCATCTCTCCCCCCATCTGATCATTGGACGGGGGAAGTATAACACATCACGGGCCCGATTGGCGGGCTGTGGCTGGTCAGTGCGCGGGTTTGATAAACGTGCCGTTTCGCAGGTCGCGGAAGGCCTGGTGCAATTCTGCCTGGGTGTTCATAACGATCGGCCCGTGCCAGGCCACCGGCTCATTGATCGGCGCGCCGGAGATCAGCAGGAACCGCACGCCTTCGGGGCCCGCCTGCACGGTGATCTCCTCGCCGGTGCCAAAACGGATCAGGGTGCGGTCGCCGGACAGGTCGCGAATGTTGACCTCTTCGCCGGCGACCTCCTTTTCCAGCAGAACCCCTTGCGGGGCAGAAGCATCGGCAAAAGCCGCCTGGCCTTCGAAAACATAGGCAAAGGCGCGGCGGTAAGTGTCGACCGGCAGGGTCTTTTTCACGCCCGCAGGGATAAACACATCCAGATACTGCGGATCAGCGGCTATCCCGTCCACCGGGCCGCTTTTGCCCCAGAAATCTCCGACAATCACTTTCACCCTCGTGCCGTCATCGTCGATGATTTCGGGGATTTCCGTGCCTTTCACATCCTGATAGCGCGGCGCGGTCATCTTTTCGCTGGCAGGCAGGTTGCCCCAGAGCTGGAAACCATGCATCTGGCCTTGGGCATTTCCTGACGGCATCTCCTGATGCAGGATGCCGGAGCCGGCGGTCATCCATTGCACGTCGCCTGCGCCCAGGGTGCCCGCATTGCCCAGCGAGTCGCCATGTTCAACAGCGCCGGACAGCACATACGTTATAGTCTCGATGCCCCGGTGGGGATGCCACGGGAAGCCGCGCAGGTAGTCTTCGGGGGTGTCGTTGCGGAAATCGTCGAACAGCAGGAACGGGTCCAGCTCTGACGGGTCCTGAAAGCCGAAGGCGCGGTGCAGTTTCACGCCGGCGCCCTCGGTATGGGGCTGCGCCGGACGGGTTTCTAGTATCGGTCTGAGGGACATCTGCCTGTCTCCTTGATTTTCTTGACTGATGGCAAGATAAGTTGTGCGGTGCCGTCGGAAAACGAGCTCTGAAACACGGCCCCTGTGCGCCAGGGAACGGATCTCCCTCAGCCCGCAGGGCTGTCTGGCCCAGCGGGACGCGGCGCCGCAGGCGCCAAGGGCAGGCGGGCGCCGCCCATTGCAGGGGGCATGCCGGACGGGTTAGCCTGAACATATGATGCAATCCCATGATCCTCTTCAGCAATTGCCGCCGGACCGGTTGCCGGGCGCGTTGCGCCTGATCTCCTACATGCTGGGGGAGGCCCGGGGCGCCACTGAAGCGGATGAGGTGCTGACGCAAATGGCTGGGCTGATCCGGGCAGGCGGCGTGCCATTGGACCGGGCCACCTCCATCGTGCCGCTGCTGCATGCCGAGGCGGTGGCCAGCGCCCGCTTCTGGGAGCGCGGCCAGGGCACCCGCAGCTATCTGTTTCCGTTCAATGAGGAAAGCGGTCAGGGCTATGCCCATTCACCGGCCGCCGATGTGCACCGGACCGGCGAATGGGTGATCCTTTGGCTGCCCGGCACACCCGGCGACCGCTACGGCATCGTGCCGGAGCTGAAGGCGGGGGGCTACACCCATTACATTATGGCGCCAGTCTTCATGCGCAGCGGCATGGCCGGCACCTTCAGCTTTGCCACCCAGGCAGCCGAAGGGTTTTCGCAGGATGATATCGCTTTTCTGCGCGCGGTCTTCCCGGCGCTGTCGGCCTGTCAGGAAATCCTTGCCACTGCCCGCGCCATGCAGGAGGTGCTGCGGATCTACGTGGGCGAAGAGCCGCAGCAGCGGATCATTTCGGGCGATGTGCACCGGGGCGAGGTGATGCGTATCCGGTCTGCCATCCTGTTTGCTGATATGCGCCGGTTCACCGAATTGACGGCCGGCATGAGTGCGGAACAGGCCACCAGCCTTTTGAACGCCTATTACGACTGCATCGTGCCGCCGATCGAGGGCGCGGGCGGCGAAGTGCTGAAATTCATCGGTGATGGCGTCCTGGCGGTTTTCCGGGCCGGGGAGGACGGCGCAGAGGCGTGTTCCCAGGCGCTCAAGGCGTCGCGTGACGGGCTGACGCGGGTTGCGGCCCGCTTGGAGCAGCCGCAATTCGATGTTGGCATTGCGCTTCACTTTGGCGAGGTGGCGTTTGGCAATGTTGGCTCGGGAATGCGGCTTGACTACACGGTGATCGGGCGCGACGTGAATTTGGCGGCGCGGGTGGCGGGGTTGTGCGGTGCAAGGAATGAGCCGCTGCTGGTGTCTTCGGAGTTCCGGCAAAAGGCGGGGCTGAAGGGCAGGCCTTTAGGAGAGCAGAGCCTGAAGGGTCTGCAATCGCGGGTAGAGGTATTTGCTGTGCCCTTGGCGGAAGATCCTTGAGGCGTGACCGGGCGCGGACGGCACGGTTTAAACCTTGCTGCACCACTTCTTCGGTTTTCGCCGCTTGGACGTGGCACGGTTGAATTGGCGACCCGCATGCGGATGCCGCACTTCGAGACTATCCTGGCCTGTATGGAGCAGCGCCGCTCCGCATCAGGCATCCATTTCTATCCGCCTTTAAAGGCCGGAATACTGGCGGCCACTGTGTTGGGCGGTCCGCAGGGAAAAGCCTCGACCGGACTGGGAGCCGCCGCTTTTCAGCCGAACTGTGATACTATCCAATCGCGGACCATGGAAACTTCGGCGCTGTTCGGAGCCTCCCCGGCGGCAGGCATCAGGTAGTGGCCCTGGCCCATGGGAATTTCCGCACCCGGCACCGGTGCCAGCCGGCCTTGTGACAGCGGCAGTTCTGCATAGCGGCGCATCAGCATGGCAACACCGGCGCCGGAGGCCGTTATCTCGATCGCTGCCAGCGAGGTGTCCACATAGAGCGGCGCGCTGCGGTCTTTCAGTGGCACGCCCTTCTGTTCAGAGAGCCGCAACCAGTGATCCTGGTAGCCGTGGATGTGGATCAGTGTCTGGTCGAACAGCTGGTCCACCGTGTGCAGCCGCCCGGCCAGTTGCGGCTGCGCCACGGCGATCACGGTCTCCGCCGAGAGCAGATGCGCGCGGGTGCCGAACCAGCCGGAGGGCCCGAGCCGCAGGTCGATATCCACATCCTCGTCCTGGGTGCTGTCGGCCCAGACGGCAGAGATCAGCCGGATGCGGATGTGCGGATTGGCGGCATGAAATGCCCCCAGCCGCGGTGCAACCCATAAAACCGCGGTTGAAACCGGTGCCCGCAGGGTCACAGTCCGGGTCTGCGCATGCCCCAAAAGCCCGCGGGTCGAATAAGCGATGTCAGTCAGTGCCTGGGCGACCGAGGGGTAGTAGGCGTGGCCCAGTTCTGTCAGTTCCAAGTGGCGGGACCTGCGGATAAACAAGGTGATGCCAAAACTTTTCTCCAGGCTGCGCACCTGGTGGCTGACGGCGGCTTGGGTCAGCCCCAGCTCTTCTGCCGCGGCGGTGAAGCTTTTCAGGCGGGCGGCGGCTTCAAAGGCGCGCAGCCAGACGAGGTTGGGCAGGTCGGACATATCCGTTGCAAAAAATCCTGAGGTCAGATGGCGTTATTATTCGTTTTAGTTTTGGCTGTGGTCAAGCTAGCCATATCGCAGAAGATTTGCCCCGGGAGGAGAAACTGGAAATGGCGACCACTTTGAAAGTCGGCTTTATCGGCCTTGGCAATGTTGGCGGCAAACTGTCCGGCAGCCTGTTGCGCAACGGCGTGGACCTGACCGTGCACGATCTGAACCCGGAGCTGGTGCAGAGCTTTGTAGAGAAAGGCGCCAAACAGGCGCAAAGTCCGGCCCAGATGATGCGCGACTGCGATGCGGTGATAACCTGCCTTCCGTCGCCGGCGGCGTCGGATGCGGTGATGATGCAGATGCTGCCGGAGGTCACTGAAGGCAAGATCTGGATGGAAATGTCCACCACCGACAAGGCAGAGGCCAAGCGTCTGGGCGCGATGGTGATCGAACAGGGCGGCCGTGCGGTGGATTGCCCGGTTTCAGGCGGCTGCCACCGTGCGGGCACCGGCAATATCTCAATCTTTGCGGGCTGCGATCGCGGCACTTTTGACACCATCCTGCCGCTGCTCACCACCATGGGCCGCCGCATCCTGCACACCGGCGATCTGGGGTCTGCCTCGGTTCTGAAAGTGGTGACCAATTATCTCGCCACCGTGCATCTGGTGGCCAACGCCGAGGCGCTGGTCACGGCCAAGGCGGCAGGCATGGATCTGAATATTGCTTATGAGGCGATCAGGATCAGCTCCGGGAATTCGTTTTCGCATGTCACCGAAAGCCAGGTGATCCTTAACGGCAGCCGGGATATTTCCTTCACTATGGATCTGGTGAAGAAGGATGTTGGCTTGTTCCAGGACGTCGCTGATCGGGCAAATGTGCCGCTGGAGGTCAGCCCGCTGATCGTGAAGATCTTTGACGACGGCATCAGCCGCTATGGCGACCGCGAGCTGTCGCCCAACATCATCCGACGCCTGGAAGACGCTACCGGTCTGGATATCCGCGCGCCGGGCTTCCCGCCGGAAATGGTGGATGATGAAGCGGAAGAGCCGGGCTATGAAGTTGTCGTCCGCCGCGCTGCAGCGGAATAAGTTTCCCCGGACTGTGCGGCCGCATCCGGCCGCCGCTCCGGAGGGGGCTGTTTTCTTTGGCTGATCCGGTTTATGCCCGGATCAGCAGCAAGGGGAGCAGCGGATGAGCAATGAGGTCCTGGCCACAATTGAAGCCACCGGCGGGCGGCGGATCATGGGTACTGTGATGCTGGGTTTGACCGGCTGCCTGCTGCTTTATGTGGCCTTTGCGGCGCCGCCGTCGCCAGCATGGCTGGTGTTTCTGCTGGCGGTTGGCACGGCTGCGCTGTGGCTGGCAGTCCGGATGTGGCAGGCAACCGTTCACCGGATCGAGCTGACGGCAGAGGAGCTTCGCTGTTCAAACGGGCAGCTGATTGCAAGGGTTGAGGATATCAAAGCCATCGACCGCGGTTTTTTTGCCTTTAAGCCGTCCAACGGGTTCTTGATCCGGACCGGGGCGCAAGGCTCCAGGATCTGGATGCCCGGGCTGTGGTGGCGGCTGGGCCGCCGGATCGGTATCGGCGGGGTGACGCCCGGATCGCAAGGCAAGGCGATGTCGGAAATCCTGGCCGCGATGATGGCGCAACGCGGCCACTGAGGCCGCACTAGCCGGTTTAATCGGTGCCGCCGGTGTTGTCGTCGTGGCTTCCGGA
This sequence comes from Leisingera sp. SA215, assembly GCF_055902035.1. NCBI lineage: Bacteria > Pseudomonadati > Pseudomonadota > Alphaproteobacteria > Rhodobacterales > Roseobacteraceae > Leisingera > Leisingera sp. SA215. The sequence continues at coordinate 136,874 of NZ_JBVVXU010000009.1, forward strand.
CCCGGTGGCACCGCCTTCGAAGGCGACAAGCGGGGCGAAACGCGGGCGGGTGAAGATGAAATTCTGCACATCCATGAGCGGAATGCCAACATTGAAAGCTGGACTAATCTCGTTCCAGGTTTCCACCAGGATGACACGCTCTTGGTCCGGCATGTCGGGCAGTTTCTCTTTGACTGTGTTGATAGAGCCGTCTGCCCATTCCTGAAAGGCGCTGCCGCGGACCTTGGACCAGTCGACATAGTAGCGCTGATCGGCTTCATCCCAGCGGACAACCGAGATGCGGGTTGACAGCGTGGTGTCGCTGCGCACCAGCTCCGAAGCCAGCGCATGCATGCTGTCGATATAGGAGTCGTTCACAAAATTGGTTTCTCGTGAAATAAGGTCAGACACGGTATAGGCGGCCTTCAGATTGATGCTTTCCTGACGGAAGGCGTCAAAGAAGGTGTAGATGGAGGCAAACAGACCCAGCAGAAGCGGCGCGTAAAAAGCGAATTCGATGGAGACGCTGCCCTGGGTTCCGTCCAGAAAGCGGCAGGCGGATCCTGGCAGGCGGCCGGACAGGCGGCGGGAGAGGAGTGTCAGCATAGCGTTACCTCGGTTCCTGGACGAATGCGGAGGAAGCAATCAGGTTGACCCGGCCGTCGCCGTCCTTGCTCAGATTTGTGCCAAGTCCCCAAGTCGGGAAAATCGGATTGAACTTCATGCAGGCGCGGATGAACATCAGTTCATTGGATTGGCCGTTTTCAAAGCTCCGGACCGGCTGAATATCTTCGACGCGGTTCACGCAGTCCGGGGTCGGATCAATGGCTGTCCAGCTGTAGGGATCGATCTGCAGCATTTCGAGGCGCAGGGATGTGCTGCACTCGTCAATGAAACCGGAGCGGCCGCAGATCTCGTCACGCAGGTCATCATGCTGCATGTCGCCGCCAGTGCCGAGCCGGATGGTGCGGACGGTCTCGTCCAGGGCCCGCTCAAGCTGTGAGTGGCGGAGGTTGATCATGCCCAGTTCGACGGTGGACATCAGGATCATCAGGAAGGCGGGAATGACGATGGCGAATTCGACCGTGGCGTTGCCATCTTCGCGCTGCCTGAAACGGCGCAGGGCGTGGGTGATACGGCGGATCATTGGGTGAGCCTCAGCTGACGGATGGAAGTTGCGATCGAGGCAAAGGCATCACTGATTTCCAACCCGTCGACGTCAAAATAATGGGCGGCAGAGCTGGCGCAATCCTGCAGCACCGACACGCCGTTGCTGGGCGCCTCGAAGCCGATGGCGTAGACAATGATTCCCTGATCCTTGGCCGCCTGGCAGATGCTGCGGGTGCGGGCATTTTTGGTCGAGTTGCCGTAATAGTCGTAGACGCCATAGTACCAGGTGGATTTGGCGGACCCTAGCCAGTTGAAAATATTTTTGTATATATATTTCAATGGTGTGTCCGCAAACAGGTCGGCGTAGCTGAGCTGCTCCGACTCGTTGCCCTTGTAGGGGGCGTTTTTCCAGCCGCTGTACCCTTGCCAGCGGTACTTGTTGTAGGGGGCGTAGTAGCTCGAATAAACGTCGTGCCCGGCGTGATACCAAACATCGGTGGGACCGTTCCGGTGATCGCTTTCGACGTAGTATTGTGAGGTATTCTGGCCGTCTGTCATTAACACCAGAACTTTGACGGTGTCGGAGTCGGTGTATGCAGACGGGCGGGCAGAAAAGTCATTTGGCACATCACCGCTTGTGGTTAGTGCGCTGATGGCTGGGCGTGCTGACGGATCCAACAGCGCTGTGCCCCATTTCATGCCGATATCGATCGAGGTGTTGCCGCCCGCATCAAAGTCTTCAATGTAGGCTTTGAGCGTCGCAGCATCTTTTTGAAACGGCAGGATTTCGCGGCTTGGATCATCTTCGCAAACCGGGCTGTCAACCAATTGAGATTCATTGTCTCTCCGGTCCCAGCTGGACCAGGGAGAGAAATGCATCGTCTGTTCCAGAGACGCAGTTGTTGACAGGCTGGCTGAATTGAAGTCCGAAGAGGAGAAATTCACGCAGTTCGAATAAGAGTGAACCCGGGTCAGGCCGTATTGGTTGATCAGGTTCTCCGGCACGGACACTTGGGTCGCATAGGGAACGATTGAGATCGACATCTTGCCGTCGGTGGTGTTGGCCACCATGGTGTCAACAAAATCCTTTGCCGCGACCTTGAGGTTGGTCAGGCGGCTGTTGGAGTCCATCGAGCCGGACACATCCAGCACCATCGAGATTTCCACCCCGTCGATGCTCTCCTCGGCGCGCGAGGCTGCATGGAGCGGCATGTCGTCGCCGCCGGCGAATTTCAGCAGGTGGGTCGGAAAGGTGGTGTCGATCGTAGCCTCCACCTTTTTGAAGCCAAGCCCGGATTCCCACCAGGGAGCCTGATAGTAATCTTCCAGCCCCGATTTCGCGAGATAGTCCCGAACCACAGCGTCGGGTGTTTGCTGCTGATCGAGGTCGGCAGCCGCCAAGGTCGCGCGGTCAAGCGTGTATTGCAGCATGGTGCGGTCACGTTCCATCCGCATCAGGTCGACCCCGATACCGCCGATCGCAAGCATTGCCAGGAAGGTGCCGATCATCGGTTTGGCCAGCACGCCGTCCTCTTCTCTGAGGAAGGCTTTTGCCTTGGCCAGACAGCGCAGCATGAGCGGACTGGTTAACGCTGTGGAACCCTTGTGACGTCTATGCATTACAACACCCCTCCGCCGGCTCTTGAACAGAACAGCCTGGCTCTAGACGCGGAATTTACACATAATTAATGACTGCCGAACGTGGCGGAATTGGGGCGGGTTTGCGCCGATAGACACACGATTGCAATGAGTTGGGTTTTCAATTTCCGTGTATCTTGCGGGGTTGTTGCAACCTGGGGGACAATTGCCCGGGGCAAGCGGCGAATCGTGAAGCTTTTGCGAAATTGCGAATCTTTTTGCCTGGGAATGGTCAAAAAGGTCGCACTCCTTAATCTTCTCTGCATAGACTGTGGGCATCATCGGCAGCGAGTCGATGTTTGAGTACGGAGAAATTTTTTCATGAGCAGCCGCACAGAGCCGAGCTTCCGCGAGAGCGTGGACCTGATGTTTAACCGGGCCGTGTCCCTGATGGACCTGCCGCCGGGGCTGGAGGAGAAGATCCGGGTCTGCAACGCCACCTACACGGTGCGCTTCGGGGTCCGCCTGCGCGGTGCGATGCACACGTTCACCGGTTACCGTTCAGTGCATTCCGAGCATATGGAGCCCGTGAAGGGCGGCATCCGTTATTCGCCGGAGGTGAACCAGGATGAGGTCGAGGCGCTGGCGGCGCTGATGACCTACAAATGCGCCCTGGTCGAGGCGCCTTTCGGCGGTTCCAAGGGCGGGCTTTGCATCGACCCGCGCGAATATGAAGAACACGAGCTGGAACTGATCACCCGCCGCTTTGCCTATGAGCTGGCCAAACGCGACCTGATCCACCCCTCGCAGAATGTGCCTGCGCCCGACATGGGCACCGGCGAGCGCGAGATGGCCTGGATTGCCGACCAGTACGCGCGGATGAACACCACCGATATCAACGCCAGGGCCTGCGTCACCGGCAAGCCGTTGAACGCCGGCGGTATCTCGGGCCGGGTCGAGGCCACGGGACGCGGTGTGCAATATGCGCTGCAGGAGTTCTTCCGCCATGAGGAAGACAAGGCGGCAGCGGGCCTGTCCGGCAAACTGGATGGTAAGCGGATCATCGTTCAGGGGCTTGGCAACGTGGGCTATCACGCGGCGAAGTTCCTGTCCGAAGAGGATGGGGCGCGGATTACCGGCATCATCGAGCGGGACGGCGGGCTGTTCGGCGCTGACGGTCTTGACGTTGAAGCGGTGCGCAATTGGATCGTCAAGCATGGCGGCGTAACCGGCTACCCGGATGCGCAATACGTCGAGGACGGCGCGGTGCTGCTGGAGGAAGAATGCGACATCCTGGTCCCGGCGGCGCTGGAAGGCGTGATCAACCTGTCCAATGCGGAAAACATCAAGGCGCCGCTGATCATCGAGGCTGCAAACGGCCCGGTGACCGCCGGTGCGGATGATGTTCTGCGCAAAAAGGGCATTGTGATCATCCCCGACATGTATGCCAACGCGGGCGGTGTGACGGTGTCCTACTTTGAATGGGTCAAAAACCTGTCCCACATCCGTTTCGGCCGGATGCAGCGCCGCCAGGAAGAGGCGCGCCACCAGCTAGTGATTGATGAGCTGCAGCGTCTGGATGATGTGATGGGGGGCACCTGGTCGATGTCGCCGAACTTCAAGGACAAGTATCTGAAGGGCGCAGGCGAGCTGGAACTGGTGCGCTCGGGCCTCGATGACACCATGCGGGTGGCTTACCAGGCGATGCGCGAGGTCTGGCACAGCCGCGATGATGTGACCGACCTGCGCACTGCCGCCTATCTGGTGTCGATCGACAAGGTCGCCAAAAGCTATCACGCCAAGGGGCTCTGACCAGCCTGCAGGAACTTTGATATATGAGCGGGGCGGAAGGGAAACTTTCTGCCCCGTTTTTTGTGAGTAAACCGGAATACGGCACGGTCTGTCGCAGATATTACTAGACACAAGTGATTAGTTCGTGTGATTTGCGGCAGAGCTGTGCTGAGCTGCCGCAAATTGATCCTTGGGGCTAGGAGCAGCAAGCGAAAGCGGGTAGCAATGCCGCCAGGGTCCGGGTCACCTTTTTTCCGGGCAGCGGATGTGATTTGACGGGGAGGGACGACATGCGGTTTTCGGGATGGCGTGTGCTCAAAGAGGGGCTCACCGGAAACAGGGGCTGGACGCCGCACTGGCGCGACCCCGAGCCCAGGACCGAGTATGACGTGGTGATCATCGGCGGCGGCGGCCATGGTCTGGCAACCGCGTATTACCTGGCCAAGGAGCACGGCATTACCAATGTGGCGGTGCTGGAGAAAGGCTATCTTGGCGGCGGCAATGTGGGGCGCAACACCACTATTGTGCGGGCGAACTACTACCTGCCGGGCAATTCCGAGTTCTATTCCCACTCGCTGAAACTGTGGGAAGGGATGGAGCAGGACCTGAACTACAATGCGATGATGTCCCAGCGCGGCATCCTTAACCTGTACCACAATGACGGCCAGCGCGATGCGGCGGTGCGCCGGGGCAATGCGATCATCAACCAGGGGGACGACGCGGAGCTTCTGAGCCGCGATCAGGTGCGTGAGCTGGCACCGTTCCTGAATTTTGACAACAACCGCTTCCCGATCATGGGCGGGCTGATGCAGCGCCGTGCAGGAACCGCTCGCCATGACGCCGTGGCCTGGGGCTATGCCCGCGGCGCCGACATGCGCGGGGTGGATCTGATCCAGAACTGCGAAGTCACCGGCATCGACGTGGAAGGCGGCAAGGTGGTGGGGGTGCAGACCGCCCGCGGGCCGATCCGCGCCAAGAAGGTGGCGCTGGCCGCGGCGGGCCGTTCGGGCCAGGTGGCGGCCATGGCCGGCCTCACCCTGCCGATCGAAAGCCACGTGCTGCAGGCCTTTGTCTCGGAAGGGCTGAAGCCGATCGTCGACCACGTGATCACCTTTGCCGAAGGGCATCTGTACATAAGCCAGTCGGACAAGGGTGGCTTGGTCTTCGGCAGCTATCTGGACTTTTACAGCTCCTACGCCGCGCGGGGTAACCTGCCGATGGTGGAGCACACGATGGAGAGTTTCGTGGCGATGGTGCCTGCGGTCAGCAAGGCGCGGCTGCTGCGCAGCTGGGGCGGCATCATGGATATGACCCCGGACGGCTCGCCCATTATCGACCATTCGCCGATCGGCGGCCTCTACCTGAACTGCGGCTGGTGCTACGGCGGCTTCAAGGCGACGCCGGGCTCGGGCCATGTCTATGCGCATCTGATTGCAACGGACCGGCCGCACGGGGCGGCCGCGAAACTGAAGCTGGACCGCTTCCGCAGCGGCGTGGGCCTGATGGATGAGGAGGGGACCGGTGCGCAGCATAACTTGCACTAAGCGTTTGGAGTGCGCCGGGCATGCCTCCGGCGGGAGTATTTTTGCAAAGATGAAAGGGCGCTGGTCATGAGGATAGCCTGTCCGCTCTGCGGTGAGAGGGGCCGCCGCGAATTCTATTATAAAGGGGCTGCGCTGGTGCGCCCGGCCGAGGGCGCGGATCTGGATGCCTGGCATGGATATGTGAATCTGCGGGAGAACCCTGCGGGGCCGCTGGATGAGCTGTGGTATCACGAGATGGGCTGCAATGCCTGGCTGAAGGTGACTCGCGATACCGCGACTCATGAGATTTTGGCCGTGCAGCTGGCGTCCGAGGCCGGGCTGGGAGGTGAGAAATGAGACTTCCCGGAAAAGGGCTGAACCAGGGCGCAAAGCCAATCACCTTCTCCTTCAACGGCCGCCACATGATGGGGTTGGAAGGGGACACGCTGGCCGCTGCCTTGCTGGCAAATGATGTGCATCTGATGGGGCGGTCGTTCAAATACCACCGCCCGCGTGGGGTGCTGACTGCGGGCAGCGAGGAGCCGAACGCGCTGGTCACCATCGGCACCGGCGGCCAGCAGGATCCCAATGTGCGCGCCACCCAGCAGGAAATTTTCGAGGGGCTGGAGGCCCGCAGCCAGAACTGCTGGCCCTCGGTCGAACGCGATGTGATGGCGCTCAATGATCTGGCGGCACCGTTCTTTACCGCGGGGTTTTATTACAAGACGTTTATGTGGCCGGCAGCGTTCTGGGAGAAGATCTATGAACCGCTGATCCGCAATGCGGCGGGGCTGGGCGCGTTGTCAGGCGAGGCGGATCAGGACCGCTATGAGAAAGCCTTTGCCTTTTGCGACGTGCTGGTGATCGGTTCCGGTCCTGCGGGATTGATGGCGGCGTTGACCGCGGGCCGGGCCGGGGCCGATGTGATCCTGGCTGAGGAAGACAGCCGCATGGGCGGCCGCCTGCTGGCCGAGCGCGAGGAAATTGGCGGCAAGCCTGGGCATCAGTGGACCGCCGATGTACTGGCCGAGCTGGAGGCGATGGGCAATGTGCGGCTGATGACCCGCACCGCTGTCACCGGAGCCTATGACCAAGGCACCTATGGCGCGCTGGAGCGCGTCTCGCATCACCTGCCGCGGCGTCATTCGCTAAAGGGCAGCCATCTGCCGCGCGAATGTTTCTGGCGGATTACGGCCAAATACGCGGTACTGGCGGCGGGTGCGATTGAGCGCCCGGTGGCCTTCCGCAACAACGACCGGCCGGGCATTATGATGGCGGGCGCCGTGCGCGCCTATCTGAACCGCTGGGGCGTGGCACCGGGGCAGCGGGTGACAGTCTTTGCCAACAATGACCAGGCCCACCGCACAGCGCGCGATCTGCATGACGCTGGCGTGCATATCGCGTCGGTGATCGACAGCCGTCACGAGGCGCCGGACGGCGGACCCTATCAGGTGATCAAGGGGGCGCAGGTCTGCGGCTCTGCCGGCCGGCATCGGGTGGAAAGCATCACTGTGCGCTCAGTCAAGGGCGAGGAGAAGATCCAGACCGATTGCCTGGCGATGTCCGGCGGCTGGAATCCGTCGGTGCATCTGACCTGCCATCTGAACAGCCGCCCTGCTTGGAAACGCGATGCGCTGGCCTTTGTGCCCGCTGAGGGTGCAGTACCGGGCATGGTCACCGCGGGCGCCTGCAACGGCGCCTTCTCCACCGCTGGTGCGCTGCGTGAAGGCGCTGAGGCTGCTGGCAAAGTGGTAGAGGCGCTGGGCCTTAAAGCCACCGTTTCCGACCTGCCGGATGCGGAGGATGATCCCTACCGCATCGCCGCCTTGTGGGCGGTGCCGGGCAAGGGCCGGGCCTGGCTCGACTTTCAGAACGACGTGACAGTCAAGGATGTGAAACAGGCAGCGGTCGAGAACTTCTGCTCGGTCGAGCATATGAAGCGCTACACCACCCAAGGCATGGCGACCGATCAGGGCAAGAACTCCAACGTTGCGGCATTGGCGGTGCTGGCGGACGCCACGGGCCGGACGATCCCCGAGACCGGCACCACCACCTTCCGCCCGCCGTTTGTACCGGTGTCGCTAGGTGCTATGGGGGCAGGGGCCACGGGTGAGGGCTTCAAGCCGCAGCGCTTCCTCACCTCGCACAACGAAAGCGACGCGCGCGGCGCACATCAGCTGGAAGTGGGCTTGTGGTATCGCGCGGCCTACTACCCGAAGCCGGGGGAAACCAGCTGGCGTCAGACCTGCGACCGGGAAGTCACACTGGTCCGCAAGGCTGTGGGCATCTGCGATGTCTCCACTTTGGGCAAGATCGACATTCAGGGGGCCGATGCGGGCAAGTTCCTGGATCACCTCTACACCAACACCTTCAGCACGTTGAAGGTGGGTAAGGTCCGCTATGGGCTGATGCTGCGCGAGGATGGTTTTGTCATGGATGACGGCACCACCGCGCGGCTGGGGGAAAACCACTATGTGATGACCACGACCACTGCTGCCGCCGGCCAGGTGATGGCGCATATGGAGTTTGTCTCCCAGGCGCTCTACCCGGAATGGGATGTGCGCTTTACCTCGGTGACCGAGCAATGGGCGCAGTTTGCCGTGGCCGGTCCGAAATCGCAGGCGCTTCTGAACGGGCTCCTGGATGAGGATGTGAACGGCGGGACCTGGCCCTTTATGGGATGCGGCGAGGCGACCGTGCTGGGCGTCAAGGGGCGGCTGTTCCGGATCTCCTTTTCGGGCGAGCAGGCTTATGAGGTTGCGGTGCCTGCACGCTATGGCGAGAGCCTGTTCCGCGAGCTGCTGAAGCGGGCCGAGGCGATGGGCGGCGGAGCATATGGCATGGAAGCGCTGAACGTGCTGCGGATTGAGAAGGGCCTGATCACCCATGCCGAGATCAACGGCACCGTGACCGCCTTTGACCTTGGTCTGCAGGGGATGATGTCCAAAAAGAAAGATTTTCTCGGGAAGCCGATGTCCTCTCGCGAGGGCCTGATGGCTGAAGACCGGATGCGCCTGGTGGGCCTGAAGCCTGTGGGGGCTGCCAAGGAGATCACCGCCGGTGCGCATCTGTTCACGCCGGGTGACCCGGTGGAGCGGATCTATGATCAGGGCTATGTGACCTCGGCCGGCTATTCACCGACTTTGGGGCATCCGATCGGCCTTGCCTTTCTGAAAGAAGGGCCGGAACGGATTGGTGAGACCGTGCGCCTGGTCGACCATATGCGCGGCGTTGATACCCTGTGCGAGGTTGTTTCGCCTGTGTTCTTTGACCCCGAAGGAGAGCGAGCCCGTGGCTGAACTGATTGCGAAAAGCCCTTGTGACGGGCTGCTTCCGGTAACCATCAGCGGCATGAGCCTGACCGAGGAACATCCCGGTAATATCTGGTCCGTGGCGCCCTTCAAAGGCCAGCAGGAGGCGCTGAGCAAGGCGCTGGAGACCGCTCATGGCATGGCCTTTCCGGCCCCGAACCGTGCGACCGGCAAGGCGGGCAACCGCGCGGTCTGGTTCGGGCAGGACGCAGCACTGCTGATGGGGCCTGCGCCGGAGGATAAGCTGGCCGCGCACGCCGCGCTGACGGATCAAAGCGACGCCTGGGCCGTGGTGCGGCTGGAGGGCGCGGGTGCCGAGGACGTGCTGGCGCGCCTGGTTCCGGTCGATCTGCGCGGGGCGGTGTTCAAACGCGGCCATACCGTGCGGACCGAGCTGAAGCACATGATGGCGTCAGTGACGCGCACCGGTCCGCAGTCGTTTCAGATTATGGTGTTCCGATCGATGGCAACAACGCTTGTGCATGATTTGAAAACAGCGATGGAAGCTGTCGCGGCACGGGGGTAATCTCTGGGGATCACCAACTGATTCCCGGAGCGCATCTATGATCCGCATTGCCCTTGCAGCCGCCTTGCTGGCGGCTCCGGCCTATGCTTCTGAAACAAAAGAACAAAGCTGTAAGTACCAAGGGCAGGTCATGGCTGCCGTGCAGCAGGCGCGGCTGGACCGGGTGAAGCAGGAAGAGGTGGAGCAGGTGATTCTGGACAGCGAACCGGAATGGCCTGAGACCTATTCCAATGCGATCCCGCAGCTGACGAGCCATGTCTACGCAATGAAGCGGCGCGACCTTAAGGACGCCGACCTCGGCGCGCTGTTCGAAGAGCAGTGTCTGCAGAACTGGGATCAGATCCAGGCGATGCAGAAACAGCTGAAGTCGAACTGATATGTCCCTGCCGCCCGGCTTTCTGGATGAACTGCGCACCCGCATCAGCATTTCTGATGTTGTCGGGCGCAAGGTCATGTGGGACCAGCGCAAGTCGCAGCCGGGCAAGGGCGACTATTGGAGCCCGTGCCCCTTCCACCACGAAAAGACCGCATCTTTTCATGTCGAGGACCGCAAGGGGTTCTATTACTGCTTTGGCTGCCACGCCAAGGGCGACGCGCTGAAGTTTGTGCAGGAGACCGAGAACGTCGGATTCATGGAGGCGGTTGAGATCCTGGCGCAGGAAGCGGGCATGGAAATGCCCAAACGCGATCCGCGCGCGCAGGAAAAGCAGGACCGCCGGACCCTGCTGGCTGAGGTGATGGAGCAGGCGGTGCAGTTCTTCCGCCTGCAGCTGAAAACCAGCGCTGCCCATGACGCCCGCGCATACTTGCAGCGCCGCGGGCTGACGGCGCAAACGCTGGACCGCTGGGAGATCGGCTTTGCCCCCGATGGCTGGCAGAACCTGTGGGATGGCTTGCGCGGCAAGAACGTGCCCGAAGACCTGATCATCGGCGCGGGGCTGGCCAAGCCTTCGAACAAGGGCGGCAAACCTTATGACACCTTCCGCAACCGGATCATGTTCCCGATCCGTGACGCCCGAGGCCGCGCCGTTGCCTTTGGCGGCCGGGCGATGGATCCAAACGACAACGCCAAATACCTGAACTCTCCCGAGACCGAATTGTTCGACAAGGGGCGCAGCCTCTACAATCACGGGCCAGCGCGCGCAGCTTCGGGAAGGGGATCCACGCTTGTGGTGGCCGAAGGTTATATGGATGTGATTGCGCTGGCCGAAGGCGGCTTTCAGTCGTCTGTCTCGCCATTGGGCACGGCGATCACCGAAAACCAGCTGCAGATGCTGTGGCGGATGTCGAATGAGCCGATCATCGCGCTGGACGGTGACAAGGCGGGCATCCGGGCTGCAATGCGGCTGATCGACCTGGCGCTGCCCTTGCTGGAGGCCGGCAAATCCCTTCGCTTTGCCATCATGCCCGAAGGCAAGGACCCTGACGACATGATCCGCAGCGAAGGCCCGGAGGCGGTGCAGGCGGTGCTGGATCAGGCGATGCCGATGGTCAAGCTGCTGTGGCAGCGCGAGACCGAGGGCAAAGTGTTTGACAGCCCCGAGCGCAAGGCAGCGCTGGACAAGGCTTTGCGGGAAAAGATCAAGCTGATCCGCGACCCTTCGATCCGCAAACACTACGGCGAAGACGTCAAGGAGATGCGCTGGCAGCTGTTTCGCGGCAGCCGTGACAGCGGCGGCTACCAGCAGCGGGGCGGGAAGGGCGGCGGTTTCCGTGACGGCGCCCGCGCGCCTTGGAAACCCGGCAAGGGCTTTGGCCCGATCCCGCAGCCGCGGGCAACCACCCGCGCCTCGCTGGTGGCAGGTGCCGAGGACGAATATTTTGCTGCAATGCGCGAAGCGGTGATCCTGGCCACGGCGATCACCACCCCGGCTGTGATCCCCGAATTTGAGACCAGCCTGGAGCGCCTGCAGTGTGCCGATCCGGATCTGGCGGCGCTGCGCGACATGGTGCTGCGCCACGGTATCAGCGCTCCGGAGCGTCTGCGTGAGGAAATCGACTGGTCTTTGGGACCCCATGCCCTTGAAAACCTCTTTGGCCTTCGCCATGTCGGAATTACCCCCTGCCTGCGCAAACCCGGCGACACCGAGCTGGCCAGCATGACCCTGGCCGAGGAGCTTGCAAAGCTGGAAGCGCGGCGCGGGCTGGACGCGGAGCTGGCGGAGGCCGAAGAGGATCTGGACGGCCTTGCGGACGAGGCGCTGACCTGGCGGTTGCGGCAGGCAGCCGAGGCCAAGAACAAGGCGGTGCGCAGCGAGAATGAGGACCAGGCGCAGTATGATGTGGGCGAGAACGGCGCGCGGCTCAACCGCGATGAGCGCGACGCATTCGGCGCCCTTTTGGACCGGATCGGCTTTTCCGGTAAATGACGCAGATCGGATGATTCTGCGTTTTGCTAAGGAAGAGCACAGGAAAATTGGGTAAACGGGGTGACGAATCAGAGAATCGCGCTAATGATTCGCGCGACCCGAATCGCCCCGCAGCCCCTGAGTAGGAGCATTGAATGGCCGCCAAAGACACCGACGATCGCAAACCTGACGATCAGGATGCCGAAATCTCACTCGACATGAGCCAGACTCAGGTCAAGAAGATGATCGCGGAGGCCCGCGAGAAAGGCTACATCACCTACGATCAGCTCAATCAGGTTCTGCCGCCGGATCAGGTCAGCTCGGAACAGATCGAAGACGTGATGTCGATGCTCAGCGAAATGGGCATCAACATCATCGAGGACGAAGAAGCCGAGGAAGAAGAGAACAAGGGCACCACCGACCTTGTGACCACCGAAGGCCCGCGCGAAGTTGCGCTGGCCGGCGCCCAGGCTGAAAAGCTGGACCGCACCGACGATCCGGTGCGCATGTACCTGCGCGAGATGGGGTCGGTTGAACTGTTGAGCCGGGAAGGCGAGATTGCCATCGCCAAGCGGATCGAAGCCGGCCGCAATACGATGATCCTAGGGCTGTGCGAAAGCCCGCTGACCTTCCAGGCGATCACCATCTGGCACGACGAACTTTTGTCCGAGGACATCCTCCTGCGCGACGTCATCGACCTGGAGGCCACCTTCGGCAACCAGCTGGACGAGGACGGCGAGGAGGAGGCGCCGGTTGTCGATACCGCGGCTGTTGCAGCAGCCAAGCCGGCCAAGGATGACGGTCCGGAACTGGACGCCGACGGCAATCCGATCGCCAGCGATGACGATGATGACGAAGATGAACAGGCCAACATGTCTCTGGCCGCGATGGAGGCCGCGCTCAAGGACCGGGTACTGGTCACGCTTGAGCGGATCTCGACCGACTTTGCCCAGCTGTCCGAGATGCAGGACAGCCGGATCTCGGCAACCCTGAACGAGGACGGCTCCTTCAGCACGCAGGACGAGGCGACCTATCAGGCGCTGCGTTCGGAAATCGTCGAACTGGTAAATGGGCTGCATCTGCACAACAACCGGATCGAGGCGCTGATTGACCAGCTCTACGGCATCAACCGCCGGGTAATGCAAATTGACAGCGCGATGGTCAAGCTGGCCGACCAGGCCCGTATCAACCGCCGCGAATTCATTGACGCCTACCGCGGCCGCGAGCTGGACCCGAACTGGCTTGCCGACATGGGCGAAAAGCCCGGCCGCGGCTGGCAGATGTTCATCGAACGCTCTACCGACAAGGTCGAGGAACTGCGCGCCGACATGGCCCAGGTCGGCCAGTATGTCGGCCTCGACATCTCCGAATTCCGCCGCATCGTGCAGCAGGTTCAAAAGGGGGAGAAAGAAGCCCGCCAGGCCAAGAAGGAAATGGTGGAAGCCAACCTGCGCCTGGTGATCTCGATTGCCAAGAAATACACCAACCGCGGGTTGCAGTTCCTGGATCTCATCCAGGAGGGCAACATCGGCCTGATGAAGGCGGTGGACAAGTTCGAATACCGCCGCGGCTACAAGTTCTCGACCTATGCGACCTGGTGGATCCGCCAGGCGATCACCCGCTCGATCGCGGATCAGGCGCGCACCATCCGTATTCCGGTGCATATGATCGAGACGATCAACAAGCTGGTCCGCACTGGCCGTCAGATGCTGCATGAGATCGGCCGCGAACCGACGCCGGAAGAGCTGGCCGAAAAGCTGCAGATGCCGCTGGAGAAGGTCCGCAAGGTGATGAAGATCGCCAAGGAGCCGATCAGCCTCGAGACTCCGATCGGGGACGAAGAAGACAGCCAGCTGGGTGATTTCATCGAGGACAAGAACGCGGTGCTGCCCTTGGACAGCGCCATTCAGGAAAACCTCAAGGAAACCACCACCCGGGTCCTGGCGTCGCTTACCCCGCGTGAGGAGCGGGTTCTGCGGATGCGCTTCGGCATCGGCATGAACACCGATCACACTCTGGAAGAGGTTGGCCAGCAGTTCAGCGTGACCCGCGAACGGATCCGCCAGATCGAGGCCAAGGCGCTGCGCAAGCTGAAGCACCCCAGCCGCAGCCGCAAACTGCGCAGCTTCCTGGACCAGTAAACTCAAAAGGCGCCTCGCGGGGCGCCTTTTTTGTTAGAGGAAGTGCATCATGCTCAATGGGTACGAGGGGGAAACCGCTTTTGCCGGCCTGTGACTGGGGCGGTTCTCCTTTGCCACCGCGCAGTCGTCTCTGGACCAGCAGCTCTACCGTCGGCATGGCCTGCCCGTGGACAACTTCGAGACCAATCTGGTGATCGTCGATGGCCGCACTTATCAGCGGCTCGATGCCTTTGCCGCTGCGGTGCGGATGCTGCCTTGGCCTTGGCTTCTAGTGTCGGTCAGCCGGCTTCTGCCGGGGCGACTGAAGGATGCGCTCTACTTGAGCATCGCCCGCAACTGGTACAGGCTGTTCAGCCGGTCTGACAGCTGCATGATCCCCAGCCCGGAAATCCGCGCCCGTTTTGCCAAAGGGGGCTTTGCCGAATGAGGGATGCATTCGGCGACATCATCGCCGCGCAAAACCTGGAGGTGCCGCCGGCCCTGTTGCGGTTTCATGCGCAGCCGCCGGAATGCAGCCACGGCAGGGTCAAGGTCGAGGGCGGCACCCGCTGGGCGCGGCTGCTGGCAGGGCTTGCAGGCTTTCCGCCGCCAATGGCCGAAACCCGGTTCCGGCTGGATGTCACGCCGCAGGGCCCGGGCCATGTCTGGCGGCGCGGTTTCGGAAAATTCCTGACCCGTTCGCACCTGCGCTACGACCCGCAATCAGGCCGGGCGGTGGAACGCTTCGGAGTGGTTGAGCTGGAGCTGTCCGTCTCGGTGCAGCAGGGGGCACTGGTGGTCGCGGTGGACAAGGCACGGCTGTTCGGGGTGCCGCTGCCCCAAGCCCTTTGCCCGAATAGCGTCTCAACCGAATTTGAGACGCCGGAGGGGCATCTGGGCTTTGACATTTCTGCCAGCCTGCCGCGCATCGGCCTTCTGGTGCGTTACAGCGGGTATCTGGTGCTGCCGGAGTTGGATCTGAGGCGTTAACCATTTGCTAACCTCGACATTGTCCGGCACCGTGGCAGGCTCTAAAATTGGCGCTGTCGCTTATTGGCCTTCCGGAGGAAGAGAATGTCTGCACATTCCAATCTGAACACGGCGCTGCTGGTGCTGACCGAAAAGCTCCAATCGCTGAATGATCTGGCAACCGCGAACCGGTTCATGGTCGATGCGCTGGCGGATCAGGGTGACGCGCTAAAGCAAATGGACGGGGTGCAGACCAAGGATATGCTGCGCAGCCAGGCACGGGAAAAGTTCCATCCTTGCACAGGCACGGTCCCAAACGCCGCAGCGCTGGCCATCCTCGAAGGCGTGCTGAGCCATCAGCGGGACAGTGCAGAGATCATTCCTTTTCCGGCCCGCACCTGAGACCCGCTGTCACACATCTGCGAGAGGCCGCGGCAAAGACGGCATCTGTCTGTTGGAGCCGCTGCCGCCAAACCCTATGTTGAAGCGAACATAGGGATAGTGCCGAATGAAAAACCTCCTTTGCGCAGCAGGCCTAGCTTGCCTTTCTTCCATTGCCGCAACTGCGGATGCCTTTACCACCAACCGCGGCGTACGGGTGCTGCCTGTCAACGACACGGTCTATGAAGTGGTGCCGCGCGGATCCGGCGGCACCTGGGATTACTGGTGCGCCGCTGCCGAATACGCCCGCCGCGAGCTGGACGCTGGCTGGACAGACCGGTTTTATGTGGTGCGCGGCCGGGATGTCAGCGTCACCACCGGGCGCCGGTCCTCGGTGCAATTCACGCTTTACCCGGAGCGGAGCGGTGTCGAACCCAAAACGGGCTGGCTGTCGCTGGGCTTTCGTCCGGGTGAAAGCATGTCGGTACAGCAGGGATACGGATATTGCGTCGAAGCCGCAGCCCTTTGATGGTCCGGGCCGCAGGCAAGGCGGCGGGAGCCAGGAGGATTTCCGGCACATCCGCCGCCCCTGCCGGACTGAGGCCAAGGTTCCGTAAAATCCGGTTCTGCTCTGCTGGGAGCGGCGCTGATTTCGGCCCGGCAGGGTTAACCGCTGATACTTGTCAGCCATTGCACGGCAGTGTGACTGGCCTGTGTTCGAATTTTCCCTACCCTTGGAGAGGTGCAGCCTGAACAGGCATGGGCCCCGCTGAACGAAAGGGAAATGAGATGAAACTTGCTGCCGCCGCCCTCTGTGCCTCGTTTTTGCTGGTGGCGTTCCCAGACAGTTCAGCCGCCGGCGCCAGCCGCCACAGCATTCGCGTCAACCCGGTATCTGATGGTGTATTCGAGGTCATCCCGAACACAGGCAACGGGTATCTCTTCTGGTGCGGGGCAGCGGATTATGCGCAGCGCAGTCTGCGGGTTCCCCGGAACAGCAAGTTGCATATCACCCGCGGGCTGGGCCGCAGCGAAACAACCGGGCGCCGTTCAGCAGTCCAGTTCACGCTGGATCCGGATTTGGCCGCAGCGGGGCCGGCTGGCGGATACGGCTCTGTCAACAGCCTGCAATCTGGTGATACAATGAGTGTTCAGGCGGCATTGGGATATTGCTTTATTCCGTTCGGGCGGCCGTGAGATCAGAATGATCCGCTGCCGTTGCGCGACGGTGGAAAGGGAGGGTGAGATGACCTGTAAAAGATTGTGGCTGTCAGGGATGCTGGCGTTTGCTCTGGCTGTCCCATTGCCTGCATCCGCTTGGCGCGCGATTAACCGGAACGAGGTGTTGCCGGTCTCCGAAGGTGTCTGGGAGGTGATCGCCCGAAGCCGGTCCGGCGCACAGGATTACTGGTGCAGCATCGCCGATTTTGCCATCCGCCAGCTGCGGGCGCCGGTGAACCAGCGGATCTATGTCTGGCGCGGCGAGGGGCCTTCCGTGAACCGCCCCGGGCGCAAGGCAGTGCAATTTGCCTTCGGCCTGCCGCCTGGTGTTCCTGACCGGTCTTCCAGCCTGTCGCTGAATGTGCGCGAGGCAGGGGACAACCTCCGGGTGACAGCTGCGCAGACTTATTGCTACGACCGGCTGCCGGGGCGGGACCGCTGGCTGCCTTAGCTTGCGCTGTCACCGGGCATAGCGGTTGCCAGCCGGGCCGGGTTCCGCCACAAAAGCACTATGCAGCATGAGTTTACCATTCCGACGCGTGGGCAAGGCCTTTATGAGTTTACCCGCGAAATACGGGCCTGGGTCTTCGGGTCCGGCCTGCAGGAGGGGCTGCTAACCCTGTTTGTCCGCCATACATCCTGTTCCTTGCTGATCCAGGAAAATGCCGACCCCGAGGTGCAGACCGACCTTGGCGCCTTCTTTGCCCGGCTGGTGCCGCCGTCCTCCGATCCGTCGATGGGCTATCTGCAGCACACTTATGAAGGCCCGGATGATATGCCTGCCCATATCAAGGCAGCGATGCTGCCGGTGAGCCTGTCTGTCCCTGTCAGCCGCGGCGCCCCGGTGCTGGGCACCTGGCAGGGGATCTACCTGTTTGAACACCGCGATAGACCGCAACAGCGGCGTGTGGCCGCGCATCTGGCCTGAACCTCTTTATCTAGCGGCCATAAATCACCTCTACCCAAATTATGGAGGGTAGCCTATAGTTGTGGATAACCGGGCAAACACCGGCACAAAGAATAGGCTGACAGGATTGAGGGAGCAGGCGGATGCGCTGCCCATTTTGCGGAAATATCGACACTCAGGTCAAGGATTCACGTCCCGCCGAAGATCATGTTTCGATCCGGCGGCGGCGGTTCTGCCCGGCTTGCGGCGGCCGTTTCACCACCTATGAACGGGTTCAGCTGCGCGATTTGGTAGTGATTAAGACCAGCGGCAAACGCGAGGATTTCGACCGCGACAAGCTGGAACGCTCAATCCGCATATCAATGCAGAAACGCCCGATTGAGCCGGAGCGCATTGACCAGATGATCTCGGGCATTGTGCGGCGGCTGGAAAGCATGGGCGAGACGGATATCGGCTCTAAGAAAATCGGAGAGATCGTGATGGAGGCGCTGGCCCGGATCGACACCGTGGCTTACGTGCGCTTTGCCAGCGTTTACAAAAACTTTCAGGCGGCGGATGATTTCGAGGATTTTGTGCACGAACTCCGCCCCGGCACCGCGCCGGAAGACTGATGGATTCCGATCACCGTTTCATGGCGTTGGCGCTGTCCCTGGGGCGGCGCGGGCAGGGCAACTGCTGGCCGAACCCGGCGGTCGGCTGTGTGATCGTGCAGGGCGGCCGCGTTGTGGGCCGCGGCTGGACCCGGCCGGGCGGCCGCCCTCATGCCGAAACCGAAGCGCTGGCGCAGGCCGGTGAGGCCGCACGCGGCGCCACCGCTTATGTGACGCTCGAACCTTGCGCCCATCACGGCAAAACTCCGCCGTGCGCGCAGGCGCTGATCGATGCCGGGCTGGCGCGGGTTGTTGCGGCGATCGAGGACAGCGATCCGCGGGTGTCCGGGCACGGTTTTCAGATGCTGCGCGATGCGGGCATCGCGGTGGCCACCGGGATTTGGGCGGCACAGGCGGCGCGGGATCATGCCGGGTTCTTTCTGAAGACCGAACAGGGCCGCCCGCTGGTGACGCTGAAGCTGGCAAGCAGTTTTGACGGGCGCATTGCCACCGGATCGGGCCAAAGCAAATGGATCACCGGACCGGAGGCGCGCCGTGCCGTGCACGCAATGCGCGCGCGCCATGACGCGGTGATGGTCGGCGGCGGGACTGCGCGGGCGGATGATCCTTCGCTGACGGTGCGGGACTTGGGTGTGGACCACCAGCCGGTGCGGGTGGTGATCTCACGCCATCTGGACTTGCCGCTGATGGGACAACTGGCCCGTACCGCTAGGGATGTGCCGGTCTGGCTGTGCCACGGTCACGGCGCTGATCATGAGCGGATCCAGGCCTGGGAAGGGCTGGGCGCAAAGCTGATCCCCTGTGCCTCGCACGGGGTGCAATTGGACGCTGCGGATGTGCTGCAGCAGTTGGGTCAGTCGGGGCTCACGCGGGTGTTCTGCGAAGGTGGCAGTGCGCTGGCGGCGTCGCTTCTGGCGTTTGATCTGGTCGATGAGCTGATCGGATTTACCGCCGGACTGGGTATCGGTGCCGAGGGGCTGCCATCGATCGGTGCGCTCGGCATCGGCCGGCTGGAGGAAGCGCCGCGGTTTGAGCTGGTTGAAACCCGCCCCCTCGGCAAAGACATCCTGCACCGCTGGACCCGCGCACTGCGCTGATCATCCCTTATTCCGACAAGGCAGCCTTTCCCGTCCGTCGGCGGAGCATGTGTCATGCTCTACGCCCAAGGCCGCCAAGGGCGGGCTGGCGTCAGTCAGGGTGCGCTGCGGGCGCGGGAGCCTTCCGTTTTAAGCTTGCCAGGGTGGTCAGCGCCACAGATGGGCGTAGGTGGCGAATAGTCCTTGAAGTTTGGAGAGCAGACGGTTGCCAACCCCCGGGTGCGGCAAGTGCCCTTCGCGCAGGCGCATCACCGCCACTTCCACAGGGCAGGGCTGGGCGGTCACCGGGTCGAAATAGCGCGGGTAGTCGATCAGCGCCGCATGGACGAGGCCCAGGAGCGTGACGCGGGCTTGCCGCCACGGCGGCACTGGAGCCAGATCGGCAGTCAGGCCCCAGCCTCCGTAAAACGGTGCTCCCAGCGTGGTGACCGGCACCCCGCGCAGCAGCGCCTCAAACCCCAGAAGAGAGGTCATCGTCCAGACCTCCTGCACCGCGCCCAGCAGGGCCATGGGGTCCGCACGGGAGGCAACCGCATCGGCCAGCCCCTCTGCCGCAACCTGGCCCTTGCGCAGGCCCGCCTCCACATCCGGATGCGGCTTGTATATAATCACCGCCTCCGGGTTGGCCTGACGCACCGCGCGCAACAGATCCAGGTTGGTTCTCACCGCACCGGCGCCGCAAAGGATCGAGGCGTCATCCTCCACTTGGCCAGGCACCAGGATCCGGTGGCCCTCGGGCAGGGCCGGGGCGGTTCCGCCGAGATTGTATTTCGACACGCCGCCCTGGACCAGAGACCGCACCAGATGTTCGGCCCGCAGCTCCTCTGCCTGGGTCATCTCAACCCGGCGGGCAATCAGCGTGTCCAGATCCGACGGCTGGCGCGGGTCGTAGTAGATCCCCTGGCGGTCAGTCACCAGCGACAGAGGCGGCACCAGTTCCGCGCCCAGCCCGCGGGACCGCAGAAAGCCGTCCTCTACCCGCACAGCGCCGTCATGCGCCGCGTTCGTCTTGCCGGCCCAGACCATCCGCATGCGCCCGCTTGCCTGCGCCCTGGCCGGGTCTTCTGTGAACAGCACCCGCGTCTCGGCGCCAAAGAACCTCTGCAGGGGCTTGCGCTTCCACATCCGCATGCCCGATGCGGTCCAGCCGCGGTGATCGTCCCGCCAGGCCCGCACCCGTGCCTCCAAGTTATCAAGAACTGTCTCCAGATCACACAACTCATCCCGGAAAGGGTTGTACCACTTCGGATAGAGAATCATCGCGGCTGCAAACAGTTGAGCCCGCGTCAGCCGCCGCTGCCTGCGGGGGGGCGGGGCGTCGTCAATGCTCAGCCCCCAACCCGCGTAGAACGGCTGTCCGAAGACACGCGGCTTGTGGCCTGCCAGGATTGCTTCAAATCCCAGCTGCGAGGAGACAGTATAAACTCCGACGGCCCCCTCCAGCAGCGCCCAGGGCGATACACTGGCGGTGAACAGTTCCACCCGCCCCTGCGCGTCCTTGGCATCGTAATAACCCGCCCGGTAACCGCGCAATGTCTCAGGGTGAGTCTTGATCAGCACCCGCGCGCCAGGGTGCTCTTCCTGGGCAAAGGCAAGCATTTCCAGAAACCGCGCCCGATCAGCGCGTGATGCAGTGACCGAGGCGTCGTCGCGCGCCTGATCCGCAACCAGAACATAGCCCGGTTCCGGCACCGGGGTCGCGGGATCAAAGGCGTTGTATTTGCTGAGATTGGCGTGCTTGAGCCGGGCAATCGCATCGCGTGCCCGGCGCATCAGATGCGCGTCATCCAGCGGGTGGCCGGTCAGCATCTGTTCCAGCTCCGACGGCTGTTCTGCGTCGAAATGCACCCCTGCCTGATCCAGTAGCAGCCCCAAAGGCGGCTCGCCTGCACGGCCGGGGTAGAGTGAACGCAGAAAGGCATCCTCGACCCTGACCAGCCCGCAGCCGCGCTGTTCGGCGACTGCAATGCCCCGGTGCGCAGTGGGCGAGGCGCCCCAGATACCAACCAGATCCTCGGCCTGCGGCAGCCCCAGCCGGATGCCATAACCGCAATGCTGCAGAATCCGCCGCACCCGGCGCTGGGTCAGAAAACCGCCGTTGAAAACAAAAAGCCGGGAAGACGTGCTCCCGGCTTTTGTCCGGCCTGGCATCAGGCGCATTGGCTGATTAATCGCCCAGGGCGGCCGACACGCTCGACAGCGACCCCACCGGCGTCACAAGCAGCGAGATGGTCTTGGTCCACTGGGCGTAGGGTGCTTCGGTGACATAAAGGGTGTCGTTGTCGCGGATCACGAAATCGCGGGCGACAAACAGCCCGTTCGGCTGGGTCAGGTTCAGCACATAGACCAACCGCTGCGCGCCGATCAGGTCGTCGCGGCCCAGCACCTGGTTGGCGATCTCGGCCGGCTCATTGCGCAGCACAAACACACCGGTCGGATCGGAGGCGGTGGAAATCAGCCCGCCGACCTGGGCGATGGCTTCCAGCGCCGAGAGGTCCTGGCTTTCGAACGGCACCCGCGCTTGGGCTGAGGTCGCGCCCAAGGCGGTGAAGGAGCGGGTGTCTTCTTCCACCAGGATACGGTCGCCGCCGCGCAGGGCCACGTCCAGCTCCGGATGGTCGAACAGATCCTGGAACCAGATCTTGCCCTTTTCCTGACCCCGGATCACGGTGACCTGGGCGATTTCCGGCGAGATTGTCACGCCGCCTGCCTTGGCCAGCATGGAGGACAGGGTCCGGGTCGGGCGTTCGATCGGATAGACGCCCTGGCCGCCGACAGCGCCCGTCAGACTGACCGTGGCACCGTCACCGGCCAGGCGGCGCACCTGAACCTGCGGGTCGGGGGTCTGGTCTTCTAGCTTTCTGGTGATGGTCTCGCGCAGCTGGTCGGGGGTATTGCCGGAAGCGCGCAAGCGGCCTGCGTAAGGCACGAAGATATAGCCGGCGCTGTCGACTTGAACCTCCTCCAGCACGGTGGAGTTGGTGGCCTCGGCCGCCAGCAGCCCGTCATCCACATTCTCCCAGACCGTCAGCCCTAGCACGTCTCCGGGACGGATGGTGTCCGAGGTGAGCCGGCCCGCAGAGGTGAAGCCGGAAGAAAAGCCAAGGGCCGGAACAACGGCTGTGGCACGGGCGACGCGGTCGTTGACGGATACGATGAAGGCATCGCCTTCCCGCTGCACGGATCCGGCAAAGATCTGGCGCTTGTTAGGGCCGACCTTGGGCAACCCGCAAGAGACCGCAAGGGCAAATGCCGCAAGCATTGCCACCGGACGCGCCCAGCGAAGGGGAACGGATTTCACTGCTCGGTCTCCTCGACCAATTATTGTTTGCCTCAAGTTTTAGCGGCAACCTAACCTGCCGGCAGGGAAAAAGCCAGCCTCAGGGCCCGGTTGGTTCAGGTCACCAGACGCAACTGTTGCCGCGGTGCCGCTGTGCCCAGGCGCAGCGCATCATAGGGGTCCTCGTCGGCCAGCATCATGTCGGCGACTTGGCGCAGCAGCTGGCGGCGCCCCTCGCGGGAGTAGTAGCCGCCGGGCACTTGCGAGGTTTCTAGCAGGAAACGGCGGTAATCCTTGTAGGCGCGGCTGTCCGGGCGGCTGGCGGCGGCAAAGAAGTCCGCCAGGGGCTGCTCGGAGACAAACTCCGGCTTGCCGTAAACCGCGCGCCCGAACACCCGCAGAGGAATGCCGCGCCACAGCACCTGCTGGCCGGCGGTGGAATTGACGGTCACCGCAGTGCGCGCTTCGTTCAGCAGCCGCGCCAGCTTGCCGCCGCGCACATAATGAACCCGGTCTTCGATGCCGTGGTCGCGCGCCAGACGGCGCAGGGTGCGGCGCACCTGGGCGCGGCCGTCCTCCAGCGGATGCGCCTTGATCACCAGGTGATGGTGGCGCGGGGCGCCTTCGGCAAAGCCGCGGATCACCTCCTGCAGAAATTCGCCGATGCTGGAGAACGGCGAATGCATCTGAAAGGAGCTGTCATGCTCAAGCTGCAGCAACGCCAGATGATAGGGGAACCCGCCGTTGCGGATACGCCGTTCCGCCATCCGCCGCTCCAGCGCCTGGGCTGGCATCAGCAGCAACCGCTTGAGGTAAAGCCGGAATTCCTTGGTTACCGTCAGCGACCGGTGGGGGCGGAAATTGCGGTATTTGCGGTTTCGGAACATCACGAACCAGTGGTACAGCGCACCGTAGAACACGTGCTGGCGCATATCGCCCCAATGGGCCGGCGGCAGCGGCGTCTCCATGTCGGACAGCGCCAGGGCTTGCTGCATTTCCGCAACGCCCATCTCCATCAGCCGCGAATGGCCATTTGCGCCGCCGCGCTCGTAAGTCACCCAGTAGGGGCGCAGATAGCCTTCTTCAAAGACATGCACGGTGAGGCCGCGCTGTTGCGCGGCCTCGACCGCGCTGGCGTGAAGCGGGCGGGTGTCGCCATACAGCACAATATCAGTGATGCCGCGGCTATCCAGCAGTCCGGCCAGAACATCCGGCCAGTCCTGCAGGCTGCCGGTGAAGGGAATATAGCTGTCCTTGCCGCGCCAGAATGCCTGATCGCCCGCATTGAACCCTACCCGGGCCACATCGCAGCCCGCCGTCCGCAGCATCCGGCCGAGCGCGGCAAAAAACGGACCGTGCGGGCCCTGCAGAAACAGAAAGCTGCGGTGATTCATCGGGGGGCTTGGCACCTCAGTGTCAGATGGGCAGTGGCGATCTCAAGAATTGATTAACAAGTGACTGGGGCGAAACTATGGCCGCCGGGGACGGTAGGGCAAGCCAGGGCTTGTGGAGCGCGCGCAGCTTGGCTACCTCTGCGGCAGGAATGACATACACCTGCGGGGAGCGGACCCATGTTTACTGGCATCATCACTGATGTAGGCATCATTGCCGAACTGGAGCAGCAGGGCGACCTGCGCGCCCGCATCACGACCAGCTATGACACGGGAACCATCGATATGGGGGCTTCCATTGCCTCTGATGGGGTCTGCCTCACGGTGGTCGCGCTGGGCATTGATTGGTACGATGTGCAGATTTCTGCAGAGACGATCTCCAAGACGAATATTGATACCTCGGGCAACCACAAGGGCTGGTTTGTCGGGAAACGGGTCAATCTGGAACGCGCGCTGAAGGTGGGAGATGAGCTGGGAGGTCATATCGTCTCCGGCCATGTGGATGGCGTTGCCGAGGTGGTGGAGTTGCACGATGAGGGGGATAGCACCCGCGTCACCCTGCGCGCTCCGAAGGACCTCGCACGCTTCATCGCCCCCAAGGGCTCGGTCGCGTTGAACGGCACCTCGCTGACAGTAAATGATGTGGACGGCTGCGACTTCGGCATCAATTTTATCCCGCACACCAAAGAAGTCACCACATGGGGCGATGTGAAGCTGGGTGATCTGGTGAATCTGGAGATCGACACGCTGGCGCGCTATGTTGCCCGGCTTAACGAGGCCGGCTGACCAGCTTCTTTCTGGGGGAAATACTCCAGGGTGAAACGGTCAGGCCGAGGGGCACTGCCCCTTGTCAGCATCCAGGATCCTCCCGTTTCCTCGGGCTGCATTGAAACGCCGCCGGAGGCGTTGGGCCGGGCGCATCGCTGGCGCGGGTGTGCGAACCCCCCTGCTGTCAGCCGCCTGAGCTGCCGATAAGGGGCGGGTCATTGCCAGTGCGGGCTGTGCATCCGCGCACAGGCCGCGTCCGGATCCCGTGTTGCCGCTTGCGGGACTGGCATTTGCTCCGTCTGTGGGCTATCTGGCAGGGAAAGAACCCGCAGTGCCAGGCGTGCTGCCCATGCGCATTGAAAGGCTGCCATATGAGCTTTGAAACACCGGGGCCGGTTGAGGCGCAATTGCGCGATGCCATCAGCCCGATTGAAGACATCATCGAAGAGGCCCGCCAGGGCCGCATGTTCATTCTTGTCGATCATGAGGACCGCGAGAACGAAGGCGACCTGGTGATCCCGGCGCAAGCTGCGGATGCCGCTGCGATCAACTTCATGGCCACCCATGGCCGCGGCCTGATCTGCCTGACCCTGCCGGCCGAGCGGATCGAAGAGCTGGGTCTGCCGATGATGGCACTGCATAATTCGTCGCGCCACGAGACCGCCTTTACCGTCTCGATCGAGGCGCGTGAGGGCGTGTCCACCGGCATCTCTGCCGCGGATCGCGCACTGACCGTGGCCACTGCCATCGACCCGGAAAACACCGCCGCTGACATCGCCACTCCCGGCCATGTGTTTCCCCTTCGCGCTCGAAGGGGCGGGGTTCTGGTCCGTGCCGGCCATACCGAGGCCGGCTGCGACGTGGCCCGCCTGGCTGGCCATTACCCGTCTTCGGTGATCTGCGAGATCATGAAGGAAGACG
Organism: Leisingera sp. SA215; assembly: GCF_055902035.1. Lineage (NCBI taxonomy): Bacteria > Pseudomonadati > Pseudomonadota > Alphaproteobacteria > Rhodobacterales > Roseobacteraceae > Leisingera > Leisingera sp. SA215. Next base: position 162,706 of record NZ_JBVVXU010000009.1, read on the forward strand.
GCACCATGGCGCGGCTGCCCGATCTGGTGGAATACGCCGCGACGCACGGGCTGAAAATTGGCACGATTTCCGACTTGATCACCTACCGGGCCCGCAACGACAATCTGGTGACGGAAACCTCGCGCGAGACCGTGACCTCGGAAATCGGCGGCGACTGGGAGATGCGCCTGTTCACCGACCAGACCCACGGCATCGAGCATGTGGTGATGATCAAGGGCGACATAACCACGCCGGAGCCGGTTCTGGTGCGCACCCATGCACTGCATGAGGCAACGGACATCCTGGGCCTTGGCCCGAAATCAGCCCGCCAGCTGCCCCGCGCGATGGAGATCATTGCCGAGGAAGGCCGCGGCGTGGTGACCCTGTTCCGGCAGCCGCGCAATGCGCTTTATGCCAATGAGGAAGACGGCGCGCGGACAGTGACCATCAAACAGACCGGCATCGGTGCGCAGATCCTGTCAAGCCTGGGCTTGAACGAATTGGTCCTGCTGACCGACTCGCCCTCGACCAAATATGTCGGGCTGGATGCTTATGGGCTGTCCATCACCGGCAGCCGCCCCATTCTGAAGGACGCATGAAATGGCTGGACATGAAACCCACTACACCCTGCCGCGCGCCGAGTTTGACAAGCCGGTAAAAATTCTGATTGTTGTGGCGCCCTACTACAAGGATATTGCCGACAATCTGGTGACCGGTGCCGTGGCTGAAATCGAGGCTGCGGGCGGAACCTTTGAAATCGTCGAAGTGCCCGGTGCGCTGGAAGTGCCCACCGCGATTGCAATCGCCGACCGCACCTCGAATTATGACGGCTACGTGGCGCTGGGCTGCGTGATCCGCGGCGAAACCACCCATTATGAAACCGTCTGCAACGACAGCAGCCGCGCGATCCAGCTGATGGGCCTGCAGGGCCTGTGCATCGGCAATGGCATTCTAACCGTGGAAAACCGCAAACAGGCCGAAGTGCGCGCCGATACCGCGGATCAGAACAAAGGCGGCGGCGCGGCAGCTGCGGCCTTGCATCTGATCGCACTCACGCGTAAGTGGGGCGCCCAGACCAAAGGCATCGGTTTCAAGGCGCCCACCGGGGCGTACCAGGTCGCCGGAACAGACAACGGATCCACCAGCGCATGAGCACCCAGGACAGCCGCCCCAAGGGCAACGGCAAGAATCAGATGAGATCGGCAGCCCGGCTATATGCCGTGCAGGCGCTGTTCCAGATGGAGCATAGCGGCCTTACCTTCGACAAGGTGATCGTCGAGTTTGAGGACCACCGTTTTGGCGCTGTCTATGAGGGGGACGAAATGGCGGAGGGGGACAACAAAGTCTTCCGCAAGCTGATACGCGAAGCCGTGAACCATCAGGCGCAGATCGACCAGATGACTGACCGGGCGCTGGTGGCGAAATGGCCGATTGCCCGGATCGATCCCACCTTGCGCGCGCTGTTCCGCGCCGCGGGTTCAGAGCTGACGCAATCCGACACCCCGCCCAAAGTGGTGATCAACGAGTTTGTCGACATCGCCCGCGCCTTCTTTCCCGAAGGCAAGGAGCCGAAATTCGTCAACGCGGTGCTGGACCACATGGCGCGCGAAGCCAAACCGGAAGCCTTCTGAGGCGGTAATTTCGGGTATCGGTTAAAAAAAAGGGCGCGCTGCAGAGTGCGCCCCTTTTTGTTTGCTGGCTAACGGCCCGCAAGGGGTGCGGCAAATTCCGCTCATTCCTCCGGAAGCGCTGGACGGCGTTGCAAAGACTGATAACCTCTTGTTGCAATTCTGGAGGACCGAGATGCCTGAACTGGTGAAGATGTATATCCGCAACGTCGTGATCGGCTTTGGAATCGCGGCTGTCTTTGTGGCGCTGCTGCTGTGGTTCGATGTGATGAACCTCTGGGCGCTGGTCTCCGGGTCTGACGCGGGCCTGCTGGCGGTTTTCCTGTTGTGGTTCATGCATGGAATCGTTTTTGCCGGCGTGCAGTTCGGCTGGGCGGTGATGGCCATGGCCGAAAAGGATGGCGGCCCCGGCCGCGGCACGCCGGTGGTAAAGGAATTCCAGCCGGTGCGGGTGCCGGCTGATCAGCCTTCTCAGCGCCAGCACCAGTTGCGCAGCGGCCGCTGAACCTGGAGCAAGCTGTTATTGCAGCCCGCGCTTTCCATCCGGAAGGCGCGGTTTTTGGTTGTGGGATTAGGGAAAATGCGGCGGGACCACCAAACAACCGTGCGGCTTTGATTCCCGGGGACCTGTATGTACAGGTGGGCGCCAGGTAAACGGACCAGGGTCCGAACAGAGCCAGCTCCCGTGGAATTGCTTAAGGCCACTGGAATGCTGCCTGTCACAAGAAGGGCAGAACCCGCCAAGGCCGTAAATAGTCTTCCCGGACTGCTGTTACAAGGGGAACGCAGCGACGGCAGGCGAATTCCGGGTAAATCCGCAGGATTGCAATTTGTTCCCTGATTGTTCACATTCTCCCGCATGATGGAGGATCTTCAGCCCGGACAGAAACTCGCCCGCGGGGTCGCGCGCTACCTGCGCTCGCTGGGCTATGCGCCGCTGGAAGAATTTGTGCCGGTCCGGGGCTTGCGTGTCGATGTGATGGCGCTGGGCCCCAAGGGGGAGCTGTGGGTGATCGAGTGCAAGTCCAGCCGCGCTGATTTCCAGTCCGACAGCAAGTGGGAGGGCTATCTGGACTGGTGCGACCGCTTTTTCTGGGCGGTGGATTTGGCGTTTCCAACCGAGCTGCTGCCGGAGGGCTCCGGGCTGATCATTGCAGACCCTTATTATGCCGAGATCATCCGCATGGCGCCGGAAGATAGGCTGCCGCCGGCGCGCCGCAAAAAGCTGATTCAGAAGTTCGCGATGGATTCCGCCCGCCGCCTTCAGGCTCTGCGCGATCCGCGCCTTGGCTGCGACGGGCTGCTGCTGGGCGGCGCAGCAGGCGACACGCCGGAGGAATGAGTACTGGCGGGCCTCTAGCGCCCGCAGGTGCCCCGCTTGCGCCGGGGCACGCTTGGCGGCCTTGGGCCCGGCAGCGCGCCTGCGGCGCGCTGGATGCGCTCTTGATGCTGCCTTGTCAGAGATCAGGCAGAGAGGGCGTGCCGCGATGGCTGTGTTACTTGACGCTGCGCGCGGCTTGGGCTGCGGCGCGGATCTCCTCGGCGATCTCCTCGGCTTCTTCCGGGTCGAAATCCATCGGGATTTCAACGCTGCCGGTATCAATGAAAATCCGCACCATACCCTGATCGGTCGGGCCGATTTGCATGTTTGCCTCGATGTCGCGTTCGGTGTTGATACTCATAGTACACTCCAATGCCGGTCAGCGGATTGCGGCCGGTGCTAGCCCGGGGCAGGCTGAAACGCAAGCCGGCTTTGCGTTATGCTGTTTGCATGATGAATGTGACCCTGCGCCGATTCGCTCCAACCGACATGCAATGGCTGGCCGCCCGCCACCAGGATCTCTACGCCCGCGAGGCCGGGTTCGATGACACCTTCGGACCGCTGGTCGCCGATATTCTGCACAGTTTCTGCGCTGACCACGATCCTGCCTGCGAACGCGGCTGGATGGCGGAAGGCGGCGGCGAGCGGCTGGGCACGGTGTTTTGCATGAAAAAGGATGCCGCCACAGCGCAGCTCCGGCTGTTCCTGCTGACGCCTGCGGCGCGCGGCAAGGGGCTGGGCAAGCGGCTGCTGCGTGAATGCATGGCGTTTGCCCGTGCAGCCGGGTACCAGGGCATGATGCTGAAAACCCATGAAAGCCACCAGACCGCCTGCGCGCTTTACCGGGCTTTCGGCTGGCAGCTGACGGACAGCCGTCCGGTGCACAGCTATGGGCAGGATCTGGTGGAGCAAACCTGGCGGTTGTCCTTTCCGGTTTCAGACAGTCAGGCACCTTGATTGAAGCGGAAAAATGCGCTTGTTTGCAACGGGTTGTGGGTCACTTTAGGCCGCGCACTGCGGCCGGGTCCGGACCGTCGGACCAGGCAATCCGGTGCGGCGGATTTCTGCGGCGGAAAGGAAAAAAAACCTCTTGCACGCCTCCGGGACGTGCTATAAATGACCCCACAGTGCCGCCTTAGCTCAGTTGGTTAGAGCGCCTGATTGTGGATCAGGAGGTCCCCCGTTCGAGCCGGGGAGGTGGTACCACCCAATCCACCAATTCGGTCAATCTCTGCTGCGGTACCGGTCCAGGCCTGTGCAGGGCGCGGTTATTGCAGCCGCAATCTAAATGCGGGTTCCCTCCAATCCAAGTTCCACCGGCTGCTAAACGGTCGGCTGGTTTGCGTCTCTCGTCCAGCCCGGAAGCCAGAATCGCGGGGGGATCGGCAGGGGAGACGTCAGACCACGCAATTCGGTGCGGGTCTGCGGTTTGCTGCGGGGGCGGCAAGCGCACTGGCGCTGTGCCGGACGGTGCGGCCTGATCTGCTGGAGCACTTGCAAGAAGCGCTCCAGCAGCCCCCGGCAGCGGGGCAGGCCTTAATCGGTTGTGCTGGTGGTCGTTGTGGTGGTCCCGGTGCCATTGTCATCATCGGCAATGAGAACCAGGAACAGCACGCCTGCAACGGCTCCGGCGGTTGCCCCGGCTGACAGTCCGGTGTCCGGCAGACCGCCTGCAGCGGCCTGGGCCACAGCCTCGGTGCCCGGAGCCTGGCAGGTCACCTGCAGCGTACCGTTTGCCAGATAGGTGGCGGAGATCGGAACGCCGGCACCGCAGGCCACACGCCGCTTGGCTTCGTTCAACGCAGCGTCCGTGGCCTGCGCAAAAACGGGCGGTGCGGCAAGAGACAGCGGGATAATCAATGCCGCTGCCCGCAAGATACTGGTGACCATGATAAAACAACCTTATGCTATGGAACATCTTAAGGTTAATGAAGGCCCGGGTGCCAGGCAACATGGCGGCGCTGCAGCAGGGATGTTCCGGCAAGATGCCGCGCAGCTGCGGTCCCGCTTGGCGCGGTTCATCCGGGGGATGCGAGGGTAACGATATGTTAAAGACAGCCGTCAAGAGCTTGACCGCAGGGGTTTCCTGCCTGGGTCTTGCTGCAGCACCCGCACTGGCACAGGCCACCGGGCCCCTGGTCTACACGGTGGTGGTGCCCGCCGGGGAATTCGGTTCGGCTGCTTTTCTGACCGAGCTTTTGGGCACTCTGTCCGCTGCCAAGGCCTTCTGCCGCGCCACAGGCGATTCGGCACTGCAGGTCGATTGCCTCTCCGAACGGCTGGAAGCTGCTGCGGATGGCATCCCGGCGGGCACCGACTACGACGAGGTGCGCGGCGTGCTGCAGGACACCTCGGCCCGGCTGAAGCGGCTGGCCCGCCAGAACCGCGACCCGGGACGGAGCAGGGTCAGCGTCACCAGTTCCGCAAATCCCGCTGAACGCACCGCCCGGCCGCTGACGCCTGTCCGGCCGTCGGCTCAGGCCGCAGTGAACCGGGAAGCCGCCCGAATCTTCGAGGACGCAGGCACAGTTCTGCTGCGCAGCGCCGAAACCGCGCAGGAGCGGCAGGCCCAATACGCCCAGATCGCCGCGGCTATCGATTCCAACAAGGTGCTGCTCAGGTCCTGACCCCGCCGGGTCAGTCCTTGATCTGCACTTCCTGGCGCAGCGCGCCGGACTCGCGGTCGAAAATCAGGATGCGGTTGTCCTCGCTGACCACAGCAATCCAGCCGCGTCCCAGGGTTACTGCTTCGGCCTTTACCCCGTCGGGCAGTGCGATTTCTGCAGGCAGCGGCGCATCGCCTGCCTGCAAGCGGATGACAAGCAGTGAGATTATCAATACAAGCCCGCCAATCATCACCACGGTCAGCGTGGTCACCAGCCGCCGCAGGAACCGGATCTGCGGTGGTTCCTGTTGGGTTTCGGTCTCGGAAGGATCAGTCATGGGCAGCCGCCGGATTGAGTTTGTCATCGCGGAAAACCCGCCTAAGCGGCTTGATAAAGCGGTTTCGCGCGATGTGCCAGAGGAGGCGGCGCTGTCGCGCACCCGTCTGGCCCGGCTGATCGAAGAGGGGGCGCTGACAGTGGATGGCGCCGTGGTGCAGGATGCCAAGGCAAAGGCCGAGGCCGGCGCGCAAATCGTGATCACCGTGGAGGAGGCTGAGGACAGCCACATCGGTCCCGAAGACATCCCGTTGGAGATCGTGTTCGAAGACGACGACCTGATCGTCATCAATAAACCCGCAGGCATGGTTGTGCATCCGGCGCCAGGCTCCCCCTCCGGCACTTTGGTCAATGCGCTGCTGCATCATTTCGGCGGCAGCCTTTCGGGTGTCGGCGGCGTCAAGCGCCCCGGAATCGTGCACCGGATCGACAAGGAAACCAGCGGCCTGTTGGTGGTGGCGAAATCCGATGCCGCCCATCAGGGGCTGGCAGTGCAATTCGAAAAACACTCGGTGGAGCGCTATTATCAGGCGGTCTGCTATGGCGTGCCCGATGGCAACGACCCGCGCTTGCGCGGCGTCAAGGGCGCCAGTTTCGAACCCGGCAATATCCTCAAGCTCACCACCCAGCTGGCCCGTCACAAGACCGACCGGCAACGTCAGGCGGTACTGTTCCAGGGCGGCCGCCACGCGGTGACCCGTGCCCGCATCTGCGAGGGGTTCGGCAATCCGGCCTGCGCGGCGCTGATCGAATGCTGGCTGGAAACCGGCCGCACCCACCAGATCCGGGTGCATATGGCCCATGCCGGCCACGGGCTGGTGGGGGATCCCACCTATGGCGGGCGCCGCAAACTGGCGGCCAAGGCCTTGAACGCGGCCGCACAGGCGGCTGTGCAGTCCTTCCCGCGCCAGGCGCTTCACGCTGCGGTTCTGGGGTTCGATCACCCGGTGACGGGCGAACCGATTAGGTTTGAAGCGCCGCTGCCGCAGGACATGGCAGACTTGCTGGCGGCGCTGCGCCAGTAAATTGCCAGCAATTAAGCGTGTTCCAGCATGTGATGCAATTCACAGACGCGCTTAGCCGGGCTAACATAGAAGAATTGCTTAAGCAGTCCTTGAAAAGGATTTGGCGCTAACACATATGCGCTAATGTTAAGTCCTTATACATTCTGGGAGGGACACTTTATATGGCGAATTATGCAAACCTGCCTGCCCCGACGCCCGAAGGCGGTCTGAACCGGTATCTCCAGGAAATCCGCAAGTTTCCACTGCTGGAGCCGGAAGAGGAATACATGCTGGCCAAGCGCTGGGTCGAGGAGCAGGACGCAGCGGCGGCCCACAAGATGGTGACTTCCCATCTTAGGCTCGCGGCCAAGATCGCCATGGGCTACCGCGGTTATGGCCTGCCGCAGGCCGAAGTGATTTCGGAAGCGAATGTCGGCCTGATGCAGGCGGTTAAGAAATTCGATCCGGAAAAGGGTTTCCGGCTGGCAACCTATGCGATGTGGTGGATCCGCGCCTCGATTCAGGAATATGTCCTGCGGTCCTGGTCGATGGTCAAGCTGGGCACAACCTCGGCACAGAAAAAGCTGTTCTTCAACTTGCGCAAGGCCAAGGCCCGCATCGGCGCCCTCGAAGATGGCGATCTGCGGCCCGAGAATGTCAAACGGATCGCAACCGACCTTGGCGTGACTGAGGACGAAGTGGTGTCGATGAACCGCCGCATGTCGGGCGGGGACGCATCACTGAATGCCACCGTCGGCTCCGAGGGCGAGGGCACGATGCAATGGCAGGATTGGCTGGAAGACGAGGATGCCGATCAGGCCGGCGATTACGAGGCCCGCGACGAATTGGAGGCCCGCCGCGAGCTTCTGGCCGCTGCGCTGGACGTGCTGAACGACCGGGAAAAGGACATCCTGACCCAGCGCCGTCTGATGGATCAGGCGGTCACCCTTGAAGAGCTGAGCGCGCAGTATAATGTCAGCCGCGAGCGGATCCGTCAGATCGAAGTGCGGGCATTTGAGAAGCTGCAGAAAAAGATGCGCGAACTGGCGAGTGAAAAAGGCATGCTGGCCGGCGCCTGATCCCCGCGCCCGGCGGCAGACGGATAAGGCGGTGCCGGGCACCGCCTTTTTTGTCAGCTGACAATGACGCTGGCTTTACGGCAGGGGTCCTGGTTCAATGGTTCGCGCGCGGAACATCGCGTCAGGCTTGCTGCCCTGAAAGCTGGCTGTGAACCCTGTCTGGCACGGGCCTGGCAATAGGGCTGGGTGCGCGGCTGAATGGGAGGCTGGCAGAAACGCTGGCTGACGGTTTTACGCGTGGCTGGCTGAAATCACTCTGGTTGCTGGCGTTGCTTGCGGTCTGGCTGTCCCGAAGGATGGCTGGAGAGCTGGCTGCTGGCGGCCTGGTGATTCTGGCTTGCGTGCAATTTCTGTTTTCTGTTTAGCCGCACCCAAGGCGCTGGTCAACAGAAAATGCAATGAAATCAATTAGTTGATAGATTTACTCGGGAATTGCTTTCAGGCAGCCCTAGGCAGAGCGCCTGTGCGGCCTTACATTCACTTCCTCTGGTACAGGAGGACGGTCCATGGCAGGCGGCTGGGCGCAGGACGGCGCAGTGAATGAACAGATTGAAGCGTCGATCAATGACGAGCTTGCGCGGCTGAAGGCGCAGAAACGCCCGGTGGGCGAAAGCCTGACCCATTGCGCCGAATGCGAGGAGCCGATCCCCGAGAAGCGCCGTGCGGCCATTCCCGGCGTCAAGCTCTGCATCGACTGCCAGCAGGAACGCGATGGCGCGCATCAGGCGCGCGGCGGCTTCAACCGGCGCGGCTCGAAAGACAGCCAGCTGAAGTAGCCGGGGCCGGCATTGCGGTCACTGCATCACAGCACGGCGGTCCGGGTGGCGCGCTGTCAGATAGGTCATCAGCGCCGCAACGGCAGCAGGTGCATAGCCTCTGCCTTGCGCGACGCGATCAATCATGAAGGCACCCAGGCCCAGGTCATCAGCGCGGACCAAGCTTAAGGTCTCATGATACAGTTGGTCTATTTGGAAGAAACCCACCGCGCGATCTGCCTCAAGGACGGCATGGAAATCCACGCCGTTCTCATTTTCTTCAAACGCCTGCGCCACGGTGCCGGGATAGCGGATCTGATCCGGCTCCACCTGAAAATGGGAAACCCTGTCAAATTTGCTGCGGGCAACCGGGCGCAGGGTAAGGGGCATCAGCCCTCCATTGCTTCCAGTTCATCAATGAAGCCGGAGATCATCGACAGGCCCTTGTCCCAGAATTTCGGGTCGGTGGCATCAAGGCCGAAGGGGGCCAGCAGTTCCTTGTGATGTTTGGAGCCACCCGCCTTGAGCATCTCGAAATACTTGTCCTCGAACCCTTCCGCGCCTGAGGCGTAGACCGAGTAGAGCGCGTTCACCAGCCCGTCGCCAAAGGCATAGGCGTAGACATAGAAGGGCGAATGCACGAAATGCGGGATATAGGCCCAGAAGGTCTCGTAGCCATCCATATACTCAAACGCCTCGCCCAGGCTCTCGGCTTGCACCGACATCCAGATGGCGTTGATGTCATCCGGGGTCAGCTCGCCCTCGGCGCGGGCCGCATGCAGTTTGCATTCAAAGTCATAGAACGCGATCTGGCGCACCACCGTGTTGATCATGTCCTCGACCTTGCCCGCCAGCAGCACCTTGCGCTGTTCCTTGGTCTCGGCCTTATCCAGCATCTTGCGGAAGGTGAGCATTTCGCCAAACACGGAGGCCGTTTCCGCCAGCGTCAGCGGGGTGGAGGACAGCATCTCGCCCTGTTCCGCTGCCAGCACCTGATGCACGCCGTGGCCCAGCTCATGCGCCAGGGTCATCACGTCGCGCGGTTTGCCGAGATAGTTGAGCATCACGTAAGGGTGCACATTGGTGACGGTCGGATGGGCAAAGGCACCCGGCGCCTTGCCGGGCTTCACACCTGCATCGATCCAGCCGTCCGAAAAGAAGGGCGCTGCGATCTCACCCATGCGGGGGTCGAAGGCGTTATAGGCGTCCATCACGGTCTTTTCCGCCTGCTCCCAGGTGATGGTGCGGGGGTCTTCCAGCGGCAGCGGCGCGTTGCGGTCCCAGACCTGCATCACGTCCAGGCCCAGCCATTTTCGCTTCAGTTCGTAATAGCGGTGGCTCAGCTTGGGGTAGGCGGCGACGACAGCCTCGCGCAGCGCTTCGACCACCTCGGGCTCCACATCGTTGGACAGGTGGCGGCCGGTCTGCGGGCTGGGCATGCCGCGCCAGCGGTCGATGATTTCCTTTTCCTTAGCCTGGGTGTTGTGAACACGGGCAAAGGTTTTGACGTTGTCAGCAAAGACGGCAGCCAGTTCACGCGCTGCCGCCTCGCGTTTGGCGCGGTCCGGGTCGGTCAGCAGATTCAGGGTGCCTTCGATGGTCAGCTCTTCGCCATCGACGGTGAAGGTCAGGCCGGCGATGGTCTCGTCAAACAGTTTCTCCCAGGCATCGCCGACGATGCCGAGATCGTGCATGAACCGTTCCAGCTCATCCGACAGCTGATAGGGCTTCATCGCGCGGATGCGGCGGAACACGCTGGCATAGCGGGCAAGGTCCGCATTGGCGGCCAGATGCGCCTGCATCGCGCCGTCTTCGATCCGGTTCAGCTCCAGCGTGAAGAACACCAGCGGGGTGGTGGCCACGGTCACCTTTTCCTGGCAGTCCGACAGAAAGGCGGCGCGGCCGGCATCGGTGGTCAGCTGATAGTAGCGCAGGCCGGCAAAGGACATGATGCGGCCGGCGATGTTGTTGATCTTCTCATTGCGCTCGACGCATTGCAGCAGACCGTCTGCGTCCAGATCGGCCAGCTTGCCCTCATAGTTGGCAGCAAAAGCGGCGCATTCCTGCTCAAGCCAGTCCAGATCGCGGGCCAGTTCGGGGGCGTCCTCAGACGCATAAAGATCGCTGAGGTCCCATTCCGGCAGATTGCCGAGGCCGCCGGAACCGGCGGTGGCGTTTGCGTCGCGAACGGGGAAGGGAAGCTGGAACATGCGGGCTCCTGTCATGTGAAATGCTTTGACCAACATCTAAGGGGCGGCTTGCGGGATCACAAGCGGCGGGGCGCGGAACCGGGAGAGAATGACAGAAGCGGGTAAGGGCCGGGTAAACGGGGCGTGCGCCGCACAGGCAACGGGACGTCAGCTGCGGTATTGCTCAAACAGGCGGCACATGCTGGAAAACACATGCGCGCGGATTTCCGGGGTTTCCATCATCACTTCATGCTGGGCGCCTCTGATTAAATCCAGCTCGCCGCCGGGCCAGCGGCCCATCCGGTCATGGATGGCACCCGTGTTGACGATCTGCTCGCCGGAGCCAACAAAGGTGATGCAGGGCAGGGCGGGCGACGGCTGCTGTGCCAGCCAGGCGCAGTCCTGCAGGCTGACGCGCAGCCACTGGATCGTTGGTCCGCCAAGCACCAGATCGGGCTGTGCCGCCAACTGGGCATGCATCATGCGGTACATGTCCGGATCGGTGGTCAGCGTGTTGCCCTCAAACGGGGTGATCTGCACATAATGCTCCAGCGCCGTTGTCGGCAGCAGCAATTTGTCCAGACGCAGAAACGGCGCAACGCTGCTTAGAAAACTGGCCAGGGGGCGCAGCAGCGGCGGGATCTGGATGCCCCACATCGGGCCGGTAAAGCAGCAGGCGCGGACCTCCAGCCCCTGCATCAGCGCGCGCAATCCGATGGCGCCGCCCATGGAATGGCCGACTAGAAACCAGGGTTTCGGCAAGTCCAGCTGTTCTGCCAGACGGGTCAGCGCCTGCACGTCCTTCTGGAAATCGCTGAAGTCGTCGATATGGCCCAGGCGGCGGTCTGGCAGCGTCCGGTCCGCCAGCCCCTGGCCGCGCCAGTCCACGGTGAGGGTGGCAAAGCCGCGATTCGCAAACTCGGCCGCGGCCAGCCCGTATTTTTCGATATATTCCGTGCGCCCGGGAAACAGCAGGACCGTGCCCTTTGCCTCGCCGTCAGGGCACCAGTGGCCCGCGCGGATGCGCACACCGTCTGAGGTTCGCAGCCAATGGGCCCGGCCGCCTGCGGGCCCCCGCGCGATATCCGCGAACAGGGGGGCGGCCGGCAGGTCCATCGGGGCGCCGTCCATCAGGACAGGGCCGAGGCCAGCTTCATCGCGGTGCCCATGTCGCCATCAATGGTCAGCTTTCCGGACATGAAGGCGGCAGTGGGGTTCAGGTCGCCCTCAAGGATCGACTGAAATGTGTCGGCATCCGCCTTCATGGTGACATCGGTGTCTTCGTCACCGACGCGGGCGCCTGCGCCATCAAGCACGATGGAGCCCAGCCCTTCGATCTCGAATTTCGCGGAGGCGTCAAATTCGCCTGCGTCCAGTTTGCGGTTCAGGGCCTCAGCTGCCTGCGCAAGGGTGTCGCTCATGTCCGTCCTCAATCTGTTCTGCGCGCTTCATAGCACAAACCTGTGAAGCATTTGCATCCGATGCTGGAAAATGCCGCGCGCTGGATTACACTGGGGGCATCATGCTGGCAAATCTCCCAAAGCTCAAAGCTATCGTGGCGGCAACGGCGGTCACAGTCACGTATTCCTTGCCCGGGGCAGGTGCGGCGCAGCAGCTTTCCGCCGATGCGCTGCTGCGCAACCTCGCCGCGGCGGAGCTGTCCGAGGCTGCGGCCATCGACCGCGAACTGCAGGCGCTTTGGGCCAAGAGCGGTTCGCCTGCGATGGATCTGCTCTTGCGGCGCGGCTCCGACGCGCTGGAGCGCGGAGATTTGCAGCAGGCAGCAGAGCATTTGACCGCGCTGACCGATCATGCGCCGGATTTCGCCCGCGGCTGGTACGAACGGGCCCGCGTCTATTTCGCGCTGGGGCTTTACGGGCCTTCAGTGGCGGATCTGGAACGCGCGCTGGCACTGAACCCCAGGGATTACAACGCGATCTACGCGCTGGGCGCCCTGTTCGAACAGTTCCGCAATCCCGAGCGCGCCTATCAGGCCTATCAGCGGGCCAAGGCTATACATCCGCACCACGAGGAAGTAAGCAGCGCCCTTGAACGACTGGCGCCCTTGGTCGAGGGCCGGAAACTGTAAGCCCCACCGGGGCGGGGGCTCAAGCAATGGCAAACGCATCGCGGATCGTGGCCGTCCTGGGCCCGACCAATACCGGCAAAACCCACTATGCCATCGAACGGATGCTGGGCTACCGCACTGGCGTCATGGGCTTCCCGCTGCGGCTTCTGGCGCGCGAGGTCTATGACAAGGTGGCGGCGGCCCGCGGGCCGTCGGTGGTGGCGCTGGTCACCGGCGAGGAGCGTATCGTGCCGCCGCGGGCGCAATACTGGATCTGCACCGTCGAGGCGATGCCCGAAGGAATGGGCTGCGACTTTCTGGCGATCGACGAAATCCAGCTCTGTGCCGATCCAGAGCGCGGTCATGTCTTCACTAACCGTCTGCTGCGCGCCCGCGGCACGCTGGAGACGCTGTTTCTGGGCGCCGACACCATGCGCGGGCCGATTTCAGCGCTGGTGCCGGGGGTGGAGTTCCACCGGCGCGAGCGGATGTCGGATCTGGTCTATGCAGGTTCGAAAAAGATAAGCCGGATGCCGCCGCGCACCGCGATTGTCGGGTTTTCGGTTGATAATGTCTATGCGATCGCCGAGCTGATCCGCCGCCAGAAGGGCGGTGCGGCTGTGGTGATGGGGGCGCTCAGCCCCCGCACCCGCAACGCTCAGGTGGCGCTCTACCAGAACGGCGAGGTCGACTATCTGGTCGCCACCGATGCCATCGGCATGGGGCTGAACCTGGATATCGACCATGTGGCGTTTTCCTCTACCAGAAAATTCGACGGCCGCCGCATGCGCGAGCTGGCCCCGAACGAGCTGGCCCAGATCGCCGGCAGGGCGGGCCGCGGGATGAGCCATGGCACTTTCGGCGTCACCGGCGATGCAAGGCCGCTGGACGAGGGCACCGCCTCGGCGATCATGAACCACCAGTTTACGCCGCTGAAAAAGCTCAATTGGCGCTCCGCCGATCTGCAATTCGGCACGATCGAGGCGCTTATCCATTCGCTCGAAGCAAGCCCTGCGGATGAAAACCTGATCAAAGCGCGCGAGGCGGATGATCTGGGCGCGCTGAAAATGCTGTCGCGCGAATCCGCGGTCCTCTCCCGCACCACCAATGCGCAATCGGTGCGGCTGCTGTGGGATATCTGCCGGATTCCCGATTTCCGCGGTATCTCCCACGCGGAGCATGCTGCGCTGCTGGGGGTGATTTTCGAGCATCTGCATGGCGGCGGCGTGGTGCCGGATGACTGGATCGCGCGCCAGATCAAGCGGATTGACCGCACCGACGGCAACATCGATGCCCTGTCGAAAAGATTGGCATTTATCCGCACGTGGACTTATGTCGCGCAAAGGAATGGCTGGCTGCGTGACGAAAGCCATTGGCGCGGGGAGACGCGCGCTGTAGAAGACAGGTTGTCAGATGCGCTGCACGAGCGCTTGACGCAAAGATTTGTGGACCGGCGCACGTCTGTGTTGCTGCGCCGGCTCAAGCAGAAGGAGGCCCTTTTGGCCGAAGTGAATGACAAGGGTGAAGTGACGGTTGAAGGCGAATTCGTCGGCCGTCTCGAGGGGTTCCGGTTCAGCCCGGACAAGGGAGCGCAGGGTGCCGAGGCAAAAGCCTTGAAGGCGGCTTCGCTGCAGGCTTTGGCGCCGCAATTCCATCTGCGAGCGGACCGGTTCTATAACGCGCCCGATACCGAAATCGATTACACCGAGCAGGGCGGCCTGATGTGGGGCGAGCATGCGGTGGGCAAGCTGGTTGCCGGCGCCGATGCGCTGACCCCGCAGATCGAGGTCTTTGTGGACGAGTCCGCCGGACCGGATGTGGCCCAGAAGGTGGAACGCCGCCTGCTGCATTTCATCACTCGCAAGGTCAACGCGCTGTTTGAGCCGCTGCTGGCCTTGCAAAAGGACGAAGAGCTGACCGGCCTTGCGCGCGGCTTTGCCTTCCGCATGGTTGAAAACCTTGGCGTGCTGCCGCGCGCAAGTGTCGCGCAAGAGGTCAAGGACCTGGATCAGGATGCCCGCGGCGCGCTGCGCAAGCACGGCATCCGTTTCGGCCAGTTCACAATCTTCATGCCGCTGCTGTTGAAACCGGCGCCGACCCGTCTGCGGCTGGTGCTGTGGTCGCTGGCCAACGGTCTGCAGGACTTCCCTGAATCCCCGCCTCCGGGCCTGGTCACTGTGCCGTCCGCCAAGGACGCGCCCGAAGGCTATGACACCATGTCCGGCTACCGCGCGGCGGGGGAGCGGATGATCCGCATCGACATGCTGGAGCGTCTGGCCGACATGCTGCGCGGCGAAGACAGCCGCGGCGGCTTTGAAGCCAAGGCCGACATGCTGTCGATCACCGGCATGACACTGGAGCAGTTCGCCGATCTGATGCAGGGCCTGGGCTATAAGGCCGAAAAGGGCGAGCGCCAGAAGGTGAAGCCGGCTGCGGCGGAAGCGGAAGCCAAGCCCGCAGAAGCCGAAGTCAAGCCCGCTGAGGCCGCGGCTGAAGAGGCGCCTGCCGCTGAAGACCCGGTTGCTGAAGACCCGGTTGCTGATGCCGCTGCCGAATCTGCGGACGCAGTGCCGGCTGAGGAAGCCGCTGCCGAAGCTCCCGCTGCTGAGGCCGAGGCTGCACCTGCGGAAGACACTGCAGAAGCCAAGCCCGAAGCGGCTACCGCTGCAGAGGCTGCTGCCGAACCGGAAATGGAAGTGTTCTTCACCTTCACCTGGGGCGGCAACCGGGGCGGACGCCAGGGCGGCGGCCAGCGCCAGCAGAACCGCCGTCCGCAGGGCGACGGCAAGCCGGCAGGCAAGGGCAAGCCGCGCGGCGCCAAGGGCGGCGACCGCGACGGCGGCCGCGGCAAGCCGGGCCGCAAGGGCGGACCGCGCCAGGACCAGGGTGCCAAGACCTATTCGGCGCGTCCCGCGAAGAAGGAAAAGCAGATCGACCCCGACAACCCCTTTGCCGCTGCGCTGATGGGGCTGAAACAGGGCGACTGATCCTGCCATGGCCGAGGGCGCGCCCAAGATCCGCATCGACAAGTGGCTGTGGCATGCGCGGTTTTTCAAAACCCGCAGCCTGGCCGCGAAACAGGTCAGCGCGGGCCAT
Organism: Leisingera sp. SA215; assembly: GCF_055902035.1. Taxonomy (NCBI): domain Bacteria; kingdom Pseudomonadati; phylum Pseudomonadota; class Alphaproteobacteria; order Rhodobacterales; family Roseobacteraceae; genus Leisingera; species Leisingera sp. SA215. The sequence continues at coordinate 178,767 of NZ_JBVVXU010000009.1, forward strand.
GTGCGCCTTAATGGCACCAAGACCTTGAAACCGGCTCAGAACGTCGCCCCGGGCGACGTTCTGACCTTTGCCCAGGCCAAAGTGATCCGCGTGGTGCGGGTCGAAGCCATCGGCACGCGCCGCGGCCCGGCGCCCGAGGCGCAGGGCCTGTACTTTGATCTGACGGAAAGGCAGGAAAAAATTCCGGCTAACCCCAAGTTCGAAGGAAAAGGCCGCCCGGACAAAAAAGCCCGCAGAGCGCTTGATCTTACTCGCAAGCAGGATACCCTTTGACGGCTTGAAGCCTTCGCCGGTCTGGATTAGCTAGGCGCAAACGGATAACGGGACTCGGTACTATGACCTATGTCGTGACGGAAAACTGCATCGCCTGCAAATACACCGACTGTGTCGAGGTATGCCCGGTGGACTGCTTTTACGAGGGCGAGAACACCCTGGTGATCCACCCCGACGAATGCATCGACTGCGGCGTCTGCGAACCGGAATGCCCGGCTGATGCGATCCGCCCGGATACCGAGCCGGATATGGATAAATGGGTTGAGTTCAACCGCAAATACTCTGAACTGTGGCCGGTCATCGTTTCTAAGAAAGACCCGATGCCGGGCTACGAGGAGCGCGACGGCGAAGAGGGCAAGATGGAGAAGTATTTCTCTGAGGCGCCCGGCGAGGGCGGCTGATTCTCCGCCTTTGACAACCGGTGCCGCAAATCTGCGGAAAACCGCCGCATTGCACGGGGTTTTTACCGGCCATGGCCGGCAGGCCGCCTTCCGGGCGGCCCTTTTTTGTGGTATGCTTAAGGCACAAAAGACATAAACAATCGGAGTCCGCCCCGGCGCACGCCAGCAGTGGTGCGCAGATTGGGCGGTATTTCTGCGGATAAAATGTCCTGAGGGCTGGTCATATCGAACTGACCGGGGCCGGGCATTTTGCTCGCTAACATGCCGGAGCCGCCCGGCTATGAGTAAGGAACAATCTGTATGACCAAATCGAAGAAGCTCGAATTCCGCCCCAATGAGTATGTAGTCTACCCGGCGCACGGCGTTGGCCAGATCATCTCGATCGAGGAGCAGGAAGTGGCCGGCTTTGCGCTGGAGCTTTTCGTGATCACCTTTGAAAAGGACAAGATGACCCTGCGGGTGCCGACCAACAAGGCTACCGAAGTGGGCATGCGCTCGCTCAGCTCGCCGGACGTGATTGCCCAGGCGATGAAAACCCTGAAAGGCAAAGCAAAGGTGAAACGCGCCATGTGGTCGCGCCGCGCACAGGAGTATGAGCAGAAGATCAACTCCGGTGATCTGATCTCGATCGCCGAAGTGGTCCGAGACCTGCACCGCACCGATGATCAGCGCGAGCAGAGCTACTCCGAACGCCAGCTGTACGAAGCCGCGCTTGAGCGCCTGACCCGCGAAGTCGCAGCTGTATCCGGCAATGACGAAATCGCTGCCGCCAAGCAGGTGGACGAGGTTCTGACCTCCCGCGTTGCAGCCTGAATATCTGCTGTACTAAGCTTTTGAAAGGCCGTGCCCCCGGGGCGCGGCCTTTTTCATGCACCGGCTTGGCTCAGGTGCAGAAGACGAGAAGCGTGAGCAGGCCGGCAATCTCGGCAATTTGCTGGGATGCCCCCAGAATGTCCCCGGTCTGGCCGCCGATCTTGGCTTTGGCCAAAGCGCCCAAACCAAGGGCAGCCGCGCCCATAGCCAAGGCAGCAGCCAAGGCCGCAGCGCCAATCAGCGGCAGCGACAGGACAAAAGCAAGCAAGGCTGCCAGCATACAGGGCAGGGCGCGGGGGCGGCCCACGGTTTGCGACAGACCGGCAGCGCGCGCATTCGGCAGTGCCGACATCAGCGCAGGCATCGCTGCCCGGCTCAGCATTGCCAGGGCCGGCAGCGGCCAGACGCCTGCGGCGGCGATCAGTGCGGCCAGGGCGCTCCAGCGCAGGCCAAACCCGAGGATCAGCGCAATCACGCCATAAGCTCCGATGCGGCTGTCCTTCATGATCTGCAGCCGCCGGTCCCGGCTATTGCCGCCCCATAAACCATCGGCGGTATCAGCAAGCCCGTCCTCGTGCATGGCCCCGCTCAGCATCACCTGAAGCGTCAGCGCCAGCCCTGCGGCCACCGCGGCGGGCAGGCCCATGTGCAAGGCAAGGGATGCCGCCAGCGCCGCGGGCAGGCTGACGGCAAGCCCGGCCAGCGGAAACGCCCAGACCGCCTTGGCCTGCCGCTGAAAGGCGGTCGCGGGCAGATGCGGCAGCGGCAGCCGGGTCAGCAGAACCAGCGCCAGCAGAATGTCATTTGCCTGGATGTCGTTTTTTCTCATCTACCGGCCTATTGGGGGGCTTGCGGCACTGCCGTCAGCGGTTAAACAGATTGCCATCCGCTTTATCCGCGTCCCCCGCTCCGATGCAACGAGGCTTTTACATGCTGCCACAGCTTTCCTCCCTTGATGACTTCCGCGCCGCACTGGCCGGTGCGCCCGCGCAGGACCAGGCCGCGCTTGATGGCGCGGCTGCGCGTAACACCCAGCTGACCAAGCCGCCCGGTGCCTTGGGCCGTCTGGAAGAGCTGGCGATCTGGTACGGCGGCTGGCGCGGCAGCGACCGGCCGGAGATCTCCGCGCCGCAGGTGATCGTCTTTGCTGGCAATCACGGGGTGACGGCACAGGGCGTCTCGGCTTTCCCGCTGGAAGTCACTGCGCAGATGGTGATCAACTTCGAACATGGCGGCGCGGCTATCAACCAGCTGGCCAGGCTGGCCGGCGCCCGGATGGATGTGCATGCGCTGGCGCTGGAGCGCCCGACCGCCGATTTCACCCAAGGGCCGGCTATGAGCCAGGACGATCTGCTGGCTGCGCTGAAAGCCGGCTGGGAGGCAGTGGACCCAAGCGCTGACCTTCTGGTGGTCGGCGAAATGGGGATCGGCAACACCACGCCTGCAGCGGCTCTGGCCTGTGCGCTTTTCGGTGGCGAAGCTGGGGATTGGACCGGGCGCGGCACCGGCGTGGACGATGCAGGGCTGGCGAACAAGATCCGCGTGGTGGCCGAAGGCGTTGCGCTGCACAAAGATGCAATCCGGGACGGTCTGGATGCGCTGGCTTGCCTGGGCGGGCGCGAGATTGCTGCCATGGCGGGCGCGATTGCTGCCGCCCGCGTGCTGCGCATCCCGGTGATCCTGGACGGTTTCATCTGCTGCGCTGCAGCAGCCTGCCTGCTGCAGACTGCAGACGGGGCGCTGGACCATGCAGTTGCGGGCCATCAAAGCGCCGAAGAGGCCCATCCGGCGCTGCTGGCGAAACTGAATAAGAAACCTTTGCTGGCGCTTGGGCTGCGTCTAGGCGAGGCGTCCGGTGCGGCGCTGGCGATCCAAGTGCTGAAAGGCGCCGTTGCCTGCCACAGCGGCATGGCGACCTTTGCCGAGGCCGGGGTCACAGACGGCTGACCAGGCGGTCCCGCATGTTTTACTGCCGCAAGGCCCGGGTCTGCGCCCGGGCCTTTGTTATTCGGCGGCGTTTGCAGACTTCTTGCGCTTGCGTTCGGCCATCTCGAAGATCGCGCTTTCGATGGCTTTTTCCAGTTCGCGGGCGCGGTCTATATAGGCCGGGTTCTGGCTGGCAGGCACGCCGGGGATCCAGTGCTGGGCAAGGTCGCGCAGGTTGGCGCGGTCATGCGCATAGAAGGTCTGCGTTGCTTGCGCCGCCTCATATTCGCTGAGGCCGACGTTCTCCAGCACATAGCGGCCTGCACGCACCGAACTGTCGAACATCTCGCGCACGATGTCATCGGCGCCGGCCTTGTACAGCTCATAGACATGATTGCGGTCCTTGGCGCGGGCGATGATGTGCAGATCCGGGTAGGCCCGGCGCACGTAGGTAACCATCTTGACCACGCCTTCCGGGTCATCCAGCGCCACCACGAATACTTTGGCCTTGGCGATGCCTGCAGCTTTCAGCAATTCGGGCCGGGTGGGATCGCCAAGGAAGCTTTTGACCCCGAACCGGCGCATCAGCTGCACCGCCTCCATGTCATGATCCAGCACCACGGTCTTGAAACCGCTGGCCTGCACCAGCCGGTTGACGATCTGGCCGAAACGGCCGATGCCCGCGATGATCACCGGTCCTTCTTCGTCAATCTCGTCGGGTTCAAAATCCTGCCGGGCGTCGCCCATGCGTTTGGACAGCAGGTCATAGGCGATGAACAGCAGCGGCGTGATCAGCATTGACAGTGCAATCACCAGCAGCAGCTTCTCGGACAGGGCCGCCGGAATGACGTTGAGCTGGGTGGAAAAAGCCAGCAGCACAAAGCCGAACTCCCCGGCTTGGGCCAGGCTGAGCGTGAACAGCCACAAACGGCGGCGGCGCAGGCCGAAGGCGCGGCCGACGGCAAACAGCACCACGCCTTTGGCAAAGATCACCAGCAGCGCCAAGCCGATCAGATCGCCCGGATCGGCGAGGAATTGGCGGTAGTTGATGCCCGCGCCGACGGTGATGAAAAACAGCCCCAGCAGCAGCCCTTTGAAAGGGTTGAGGTCGCTTTCCAACTCGTGCCGGAATTCGGAGTTGGCCAGAACCACCCCGGCCAGAAAGGCGCCAAGGGCGGGCGAGAGGCCGACCAGGGTCATCAGGAAGGAGATGCCGACGACAATCATCAGCGCCAGCGCGGTGTACATTTCCCGCAGGTTGGAGGCGTGGATGAACCGGAACAGCGGCCGGGTCAGGTAAATGCCGGCCAGGATGATAAAGGCGATGGCGGCCAGGGTGACCAGCGCCACCGCCCAGCCCGGCAGCCCGTCCACCAGCGACAGGGACCCGTGGCCGCCGCCATGGCCGCCTGCGCCGTCACGGCTGATGGAGCCGTCGGTAGCAAACTGGGGGATCGCGTAGCTGCCCAGCAGCGGCAGAAAGGCGAGGATCGGGATCACCGCGATATCCTGGGTCAGCAGCACCGAAAAGGCAGACCGGCCGCCACCGGTGCGCATCAGCCCCTTTTCCGACAGCGTCTGCAGGACAATCGCGGTGGAAGACAGAGACAGCGCCAGCCCGACCGCCAGGCTGACATGCCAGGGTTCACCCGCGGCCATGGCGGCGGCCATCAGAACCAGGGTTGAGGCCGTGACCTGCATCCCGCCCAGGCCGATCAGTTTGTCCCGCATGGCCCATAATGCGCGCGGTTCCAGCTCAAGCCCGATCAGGAACAGCATCATCACCACTCCAAATTCAGCGAAGTGGCGCAAATCCTCGGTTTCGGTGCCGGTCAGCCCGAAGATCGGGCCGATGGCAATTCCGGCGGCGAGATAGCCCAGAACCGAGCCGAGCCCAAGGCGCGCAGCCAGAGGAACCGCAATGACTGCGGCCCCCAGATACAGGGTTGCTTGGTAAAAGAACTCTTCCATATTCAAGGTATCGCAAGCCGGCCGGGTCCTTGGCAATGGGTTTGCTGGCCGCGGCCGCTTGTTATGGAAATCCGGTGCCTGCCAGCGGCAGTCACCGACCGGCTATCGGCCGGGTCTTCTTGTCTGGCCCGGTTATTTCTCGAACAGGCGGATTTCTTCGCTGAGCTTGCCGATCCGGTCCAGCCGCCGCGAAATCCGTTCCTGAAAGCCGCCCAGCTGGTCAATGATGTCAGCCAGTGTTTCGCCGGAATCGGTCAGCCGCGCGCTTTCGATTTTGAGCAGCACGCGGGTAGAGCTGAGACCAAGGAAATGCCGGTGCATGATCTGGCAAGCGCTGGTGATCCGGGCTGCTTCTTCATCCACTTCCTGCATGCCGTCCTTCGACCGCTTGACCTGATCCTGCACCAGATCGGACAGGATCTTGCGCTCGGTTTCCATGTCGGCCTCGCCGATTTCGCGGCGTTCCTTCTGCAGCTGGTTGTCGCATTCGATCAGGATGCGCGCCATGCCTTCGACAAACAGGCTGCTGTTCACCGAGGATTTGATCTTGGCAAAGTTGCTGCTTTCACCCATCACATGCGCGCCGAACCAGTCCGACATCTGCCGTGACATCGACCCGTAGTTTTGCGACAGCACCGTCACCGGGCCGCCCGAAGGTTCGATCCGCGACGCCAGCACCCTCAGGTTATGCGGGATCGTGTGCATCGCATCGAAATCAGTAATCAGCCCCTCGGTCTCTTCGACCAGGGTTTCGGCGATGCGCAGCATGCCCGTCAAATCCTGGATCCGGATGTGGGGCGGCTGGTTCAGCCCCTCGTCGCGGGAGATCAGCTCCTGGCTCAGCGCGTGGGCGGCAAACTGGTGGTAATTCTCGTAGCCCTGGCCGTTCAGCCAATCGAGCAGATACTGGGCGCTGTCCTCGGGGGTGGCGCCGTCATCGGTCTCCCGCTTGAGCATCTTCGCATAAAGACCGCGCACTTCGGTAAACAAGGCGCTGCTGGGCTTGATGCGGGCGGAAAGGTAGCCCTCCTGGCAAGGCACCACCACGGCGAACACCCAATAATACAGCCCGTCCTTGGATTTGTTCTTGACATAGGCGCCCATGAACTCGCCGCGTTGGATGGTGTCCCAGAACAAGGAGAACACCCCCTTGGGCATGTCCGGGTGGCGGATCACCTTATGCGGGGCACCGATCAGTTCTTCCCAGGAGTAGGCACCGACCCGGCGGAACACATAGTTGCCGGCCTCGATCACGCCGCGGCTGTCGGTTCTGGAAAAGAACACCTCGTTGAGGCCGAACGGGGCCTCGCCGCTGGCCGGGCGCGTTTCAACTCGGCGGTCAACAAAAGACACGGCACGTTCCACTTTCGGTTACGGAATAGGTCAGGGCATCTTTACGCCGAATTCCTTCCCGGTTGGTTAAGTCGGCAGCGGCGCATCGCGTTTTAATTGTGCCATCACGATCTGGCTCTGGACCCTGGAAACAGCGGGATGGGGCAGCAGGATGCCGTGGATCAGCGTATTCAATGCCTCCAGATCGGCGCAGTAGACCCGCAGCAGGTAATCGGCCTCCCCGGTCATGGTCCAGGCGGAGGTGATTTCCGGCTGGCTGGCCACCAGCCGGGCGAACCCCTTGGACTGTTCGGGGCCGTGGCTGCCCAGATGAACCTGCACAAACCCCTGCACAGACAGCCCGAGCCTGGCGGGATCGAGCCGGGCCGAATAGCCTTGGATATAGCCTTCTGCCTCCAGCCGCTGGCGCCGCCGTCCGGCCTGGCTGGGCGAAAGGTTGAGCATCTCGCCCAAGTCCTGCGCGGTAAGATGGGCGTTTTTCTGAAGGGCTGCAAGCAGCTTGGTATCGGCAGGGTCCAGCATGCGCGTTTTTTCCGTTTTCTGACATCATGGCGCGAATGTTGCGCGCATTTCAAGGTCAGGGTGCGAAAGAACGCGGAAAACCTGCACTGGATATGCGGTATTCTTGATGCAAGAATTCACTTGGCTTCCCGCATGATCCGAAGGAGACGCGCAATGGGTCCGTTCCCGCATAACGCCCCGAAATCCGAAATCAGCCCCGAAAACCCGGCTGGCACCGATGGGTTTGAATTTGTTGAATTTGCCAGCCCGGACCCGGACGAGCTGCGCGGGCTGTTCACCCAAATGGGCTATGAGCTGACGGGCCATCGCAAGGACCAGCCGCTGGTGGAGCTGTGGCAGCAGGGCGATGTCACCTATATCCTGAACGCCGACCCCGATAGCTTTGCCGCCAAATTCGTGGAACAGCACGGCCCCTGCGCCCCTGCGATGGGCTGGCGGGTGGCGGATGCCCAGAAGGCGTTCGAGCATGCCGTCGCCAAGGGCGCCGAAGCCTATGAGGGCGATGACAAGACCATGGACGTGCCCGCGATCAAGGGCATCGGCGGTTCGCTGATTTACTTTGTTGATCAGTACTACGACACCTCGCCCTACAACACCGAGTTCAAGTGGCTGAAGCAGTCCAAGCCGCGCGGCGACGGGTTCTTCTACCTCGATCACCTCACCCACAATGTCTACAAGGGCAACATGGACAAGTGGTTCAGGTTTTATCAGGAGCTGTTCAACTTCAAGGAGATCCGGTTCTTTGACATTCAGGGCAAGTTCACCGGCCTGCTCAGCCGTGCGCTGACTTCGCCCTGCGGCCGTATCCGGATCCCGATCAACGAGGACCGGGGGGAAACCGGTCAGATCGTCTCATATCTGAAAAAGTACAACGGCGAAGGCATCCAGCATATCGCTGTGGGCAGCGACGACATCTATGCCAGCACCGATGCAATTGCTGAAAAGGGGTTGAAGTTCATGCCGGGCCCGAATGATGCGTACTATGAGATGTCCAAAGAGCGGGTTCACGGCCATGACGAACCGCTGGACCGGATGAAGAAACACGGCATCCTGATCGACGGCGAAGGGGTTGTGGACGGCGGCGAGACCCGCATCCTGCTGCAGATCTTCTCAAAAACCGTGATCGGGCCGATTTTCTTTGAGTTCATCCAGCGCAAGGGCGATGACGGCTTTGGCGAGGGCAACTTCAAGGCGCTGTTCGAATCCATCGAGCAGGAGCAGATCAACAACGGTGAGATCCAAGCCGCGGGATAATAGGATCTGAGAAACTGATATAGCCGGGCCTGATCAGGGGGGCCGGCTTTTTCGCGGGCATCGAAGGGCAGGCAGGGGTTACCCCTTGGGCATTTCCAAGGTGCGGTTGCGGCCGCCTTTCTGGTACTGCAACCGGCTCTCGCCGATTGCAATTACCCGGCCGCCGTCGATCCGGTCGCCGACTTGCACCTTCTTGTAGCGGCCCGACGGCAGCCGGACCAATGCGCGGCGGTCCGACGCGGTGCCATAGACCCCGATCAGGTTCAGCTTGCGCAGGTTGATGGCATTGCCGACAGTGGCGCGGCGGGCAACCGAAGCGGCTGTCGGGATACGCGGCGCCGCCGCGGCGGCCGCAGCGGGCACGGCGGCGCCGGTCTGGACCTGGTTCTGCGCATTGCGCCGGGCACGATCAACCAGATTGGCAAAATTGGCGGGCCGTTCGCGTGGCACCGCCGAAGCGGCAATGGCCTGTGCGGTGACCGGTAGCTGCTCTTCTTCTGCGGGCTTCAGGCTGGCGGGCCGCTGTCGCGGACGCAAGCTGGCCAGTTCAGCCCGGCTGAGCCCGCCATGCTGCACGCGTTCCACCTGTTCCTCCAGATCCGCAGGCCGTGCCTTGGGGCGTTTGCGCGACAACATTTGATTGCGCGCCACTTCCTCCGCCAGCGCCTCGGCGGCGGGGTCGCTGCGATCCGGTGCGCGCGGCGGCACTTTTTCCGGACGGCCAAGATAAACAGTGATGCCATCGGGGGTGAGCGTTCCTTCGGGGGTGGCCTTGACCAATCCGCGCGCGTCCAGATCAAACGCGGATCCTGCTGCGGCGGGGGAGGCAACAGCGCCAGGCTCGTCATCCCCGGAAAAAGCGTCCTGCTGCGGCAGCGCAACGGCATCGGCGGCAATATCCGTGTGGTCGACCGAGGCGGTATAAAGCTCGTCCAGGCGGGGCGCGGCGGGGATGCCGCCGAGGCTGGGGGCAACCGGCCAAACCCCGGTCGCGGCATAGCGCGCGGCCTGCGCCAATTCATCCAGCGGTTCTTCTGTCTCGGGGTCAGCGGATGCGGCTGCGCTTTCCCCTGCGCCGCCCGGCTTCAGGGCACTTGGGTCCCAAAAGGCGGTGTCCGTGCCCTCCTCGGACAGTTCTGCACCATCGGCGGCGGCTTCATCCTCAGCTGACGGAAGCCCGTCTGCTTCACTGCCGTCAGCCAGGGCAGTTTGCCCCTGGGGTCCCCCCCCTGCCGGTGAGGCGCTGGTTTCCTGCAGGCCGGGATCGGGCTGGTCTGCCAGCACGCTCAGCTGCGGTGCAATGGCGGCAGGGGCGGTTTCCGTGGCGGGGCCGTCCGCGGCGGCGGGAGCGGCCGGCCGGGGGGCGGCTTCCTCCGGCTGCCGGTCTTCTGAGCTGACCGCAGGGGCAGGTGCCGGGCCGGAATTCTGTTCCGGCGCCGCGGCAAAGAACCCTCCCTCGCCAAACACTGCCCAGACCGCAACTGTAGCCATGAACAGCAGCAGAACTGCCGTCAGGATCACTCCCAGATAGCGTGGCTTGCCTTTGGCGGCTTTTTGGGGGGCAGGCGACTGTGAGGCTGCTGGCGCGACGGCTGCCGGGGCGGTGTCGTGCAAGGCTGGCGGCGCCGGCGGAATTGGCTGAGGCGGAACCGTGCCGGACGGCGGCAGGGAAACCGTCAAGGGGGGCGGCGGCGCAGGCGGGCGGGACGCGGAAAGGACTGCTGTATCCGGTTTTTTGACCGCAATTGCCGCCGCCGCCAGCGGCGCAGGGGGCATTGGGGATGGCGCGGCAGAGACCGGCGCAGGGTCTGCCGGCGCGGTTGTACATGGCGCGGGGGCGGCCTTGGCCTGTTGACTGGCAGAACCTGGAACATCCTGCGCCGGCTTTTTTACTCCGGCGGGCTTGGCAGGCGGTTCCGCCGGGCCGTCCCTGCGGGCGGTCTGCGGGGCGTCTTTTGTCTTGGGCACTTGTTTGGCGGCTGCAGCCATCTCTTCCGCTTCAGCAAGCGCTTCCGGCCCTGCGGGCTCTGCCAGGGGTTCCGTGACGGCGGCAACAGTTGCCGGTACTGTGCTGTCTCCAGTCAGGGCCGGGGCTGCGCCGGTCTCCGCTCTGTCTTCGCTTCGGGGTGGCGGCAGGGCAGCAGGCCCGATTACCTTGACAGCCGTATCGTCTGGCTCAACCTCGGTGCCGCGGATTGCCCGCGTGGTGCCGAAGAAGGGCTCGCCCCGAAAGCCGCTGTTTTCCGGCGCCGCGACAAAACTGGCCGGGCCGAACCCGTGCGCGACCGCAAAGGTCTCAGCCTCGTCCAAGGTTTCCAGCGCCACCGCAGCAACATGAGTCCGGCTGCCCTCAACGGAGATGTCAAAGGCCAGCTCATCCACCGGATAAGGGGTTGCGCCTTCCAGCGCTTGGCGGGCCGCTTCAATCCGCGCCTCAACGGGCAGATCGCCGGTTTCCGCCGTCAAATAGCGGATCTGTTCATCGGGCAGGACAAGCTTGCAGAAGAACTCCCCGGGCGCCAGCCGCTGCGCATCCTCGCGCAACGCTGCCAGCGCAGCGGGCAGATCATCGGCGTCAAACGGGGTGCCGCCCACACTGCGCCAGCCGTCCTTGGCCCGGTAAATCAGTTCGATGCCAACTGAGGAAAGCGAAAGCGCAAAAGCCGGTTTTATGCCTTGGGTCAAACCATCAAAATCCATACTGCCCCGGGGCCGCCTGACGCGCCCGGTGTTTTACCGCGGACTTTAAAGCAGGAACCCGCCAAGTGAAAGGAAAAGACGCCTTCCAGCACTTGCAGGCGGCAGTTTGCCGTCCCTATCTAGCAGCCATTGCAAAAGGAGCTTTTCACTATGAAGGCAAAGAAAATTCTGGCGGCAGCGCTGATGCTGTCGATGAGCGCCGGCGCCCTGGCTGCAAGCGAGGCCGCAGCGCTGCGCCAGATATCCGTCACCGGAGAAAGCACGATGCAGGTGGCGCCGGAGCTGGCAACCATCACCCTGGGTGTCACCGAGGAAGCCGAGGAAGCCGCCGCCGCGATGGCGGCCGTATCAGACGCGATGGGCGCGGTGATCGCCCGGCTGAAGGATGGCGGTATTGCTGCGGAGGACATGCAGACCCGGCAGATCTCGATGCATCCGGTCTGGTCGCAAGACCGCTCCTATGACAGCGGCGGACGGCGTGAGATCACCGGGTTTCAGGCGTCGAACACGCTGATGGTGCGGGTGCGCGACCTGGACCGGCTGGCCCCGGTTCTGGATGCGGTGCTGACGGCCGGAGCCAATCAGTTCCAGGGGCTGAGCTTCGGGGTGGCGGATCCGTCCGCGGTCGCCGATCAAATCCGCGGCGAGGCGGTCAAGGATGCAATCCGCAAGGCGCAGCAGCTGGCCGAAGCGGCAGGCATGGAGCTGGGACCGGTGCGTTCAATCAATGAGCACGGCGGCGGTGGCGGGCGTCCGAAGATGGTAATGGAAATGGCCCGCAGCGACGCAATGCCGATTGAAGCCGGGGAGCTGACCTTCAGCCACAATGTCTCGGTCGTCTTCGACATGATTTTGCCGGGCGGCGAGTAACCCGCGGCAACAGGAAAGGCCGGGCAGGGCGCCCGGCCTTTCCTTTGAGGCTCCCGCAGCCGCTTAGCCGCAGGCTTTGGCCAGCGCTTGGTCCAGATCGCGGATCAGGTCGTCTGCGTCTTCGATCCCGATCGAGACGCGCACCACATTCGGGCCGGCGCCTGCAGCCTCCTGCTGTTCCGGCGACAGCTGCCGGTGGGTGGTGGAGGCCGAGTGGATGATCAGCGAGCGGGTGTCGCCAAGGTTGGCCACATGGCTGAATATCTCCAGCGAATCCACCAGCTTGATGCAGGCGTCGTAGCCGCCCTTTACGGCAAAGGTGAACAGGCCGCCGATGCCCTTGGGATAGCAGGCCCGGGCGCGCTCATAATAGGGCGAGGACGGCAGGCCCGCATAGGTCACGTAGTCAACGCGGCTGTCGTTTTCGAGCCAGGCAGCAATCTTCTCGGCGTTCTCGCAGTGTTTCTGCATCCGCAGCGACAGCGTCTCAACGCCCATCAGCGTGTAATGCGCCCCTTGCGGGTTCATCGTCATGCCCAGGTCGCGCAGGCCGATGGCAATGCTGTGGAAGGTAAAGGCGAGCGGGCCGAAGGTCTCGTGGAACTTCAACCCGTGATAGGCATCCTCCGGGGCTGACAGCGATGGGAATTTATCGCTGGCGGACCAGTCGAAACTGCCGCTGTCAATCACACAGCCGCCGGTCACGGTGCCGTTGCCAGTGAGGTATTTTGTGGTGGAGTGCACCACCAGCGTCGCCCCCAGGTCAATCGGCTTGCACAGGTAAGGCGTGGCGGAGGTGTTATCGACAATCAGCGGGATACCGGCTGTGTCGGTGATATCCGCCAAGGCGCGGATGTCGGTCACATAGCCGCCGGGGTTGGCCACGGATTCGCAGAACACGGCGCGGGTGTTTTCGTCGATGGCAGCATTCACCGCGTCCAGATCGTCGGTATCGACGAATTTGGCGGACCAGCCGAAACGCTTGATGGTCTGGCTGAACTGGGTGACGGTGCCGCCGTAAAGCCGGGTCGAGGCGACCACATTGCAGCCCGGAGCCATCAGCGGGAACAGCGCCATGATCTGCGCCGCATGGCCGGAGGAGCAGCAGACCGCGCCAACGCCGCCTTCCAGCGTTGCCAGACGTTCCTGCAGTACCGCAACGGTGGGGTTGGTCAGGCGGGAATAGATAAAGCCGACTTCCTGCAGATTGAAAAGCGCGGCGGCGTGCTCGGCATCGCGGAACACATAGGCGGTGCTTTGGTAGATCGGCGTCTGCCGCGCGCCGGTGGCCGGGTCCGGCTTGGCGCCGGCATGGATCTGCAAGGTGTCAAAACCGTATGTCGGAGCGTCGGTCATGAATTGGTCTCCCTGAAAGCTCTGTTAGTCCGGGCGCACAACAGCATGGCTGCGCTGGGAAGGCAATTGCGGGAATGCCGCAGGGAAAGGCACCCGCCCGCTGCCGGCCCCTGGCGGCGCCTGCACCCGTTGGGCCTGACCCAATTGAAAGAGGGCTCTATCGGGGCCCCTGAGCGGGCGGGAACCCTGAGTTTGTTAAAATCCGCAGGCCAGGGTCAGCGCATCCAGAAGCCTTCGGATTTGATCCGGTTGCGGATTGCCTGTTCGCGCCGCGGCAGGTTTGCGCGGTCAAACAGCGCCCGCACTTTTTCGCCGCGCCCCTGATAGACCATCCGCTTGATCGGCTCGTAGCCCTTCAGCACTTTCTTGAGCCGGTTCGGCGCCGCGATTTCTTGCAGCAATTCCACCACCCGGTCGCTTTCCCGCGCATAGAGCAGCGGAAACAGCCGGTAGTGGCAGCTCGTCTGACCGTCCAGGTAGCCGTCAGGCAGCGCATCGCGCCCGCCGCCGAAGGAGTGGATCACCAGCGGCAGCACGATCTGGTCCAGCCAGGGCTCCAGCGTCTGGCCGGTCAGCTCAAGCGGCGGATCGTTGCGGACAGATTGCGCATAGACCAGGAACCGCTTGCCAAAGGACCGCGGGCAGGCGCCGTAAAAGAAGCCAGCATTGAAATAGAGGTGGCGCTTCCAGTACTCCTCCGGCTGGCTGAGATCGAGACTGGACAGGAAGTCGAGCCCGAAGCGGCTGTAAAGCGATTGCCAGATCCCGCTGTAGCCGGGCCCGTAGAGCGTCGGCTTGGGCCAGGTGCCCTCCACCCGCAGCGAGGCCGAAGGGCGGCTGAAGTCAAATGGCACCTCTGCCAGCTCGCCGGTGATCAGCGTGTCGGTGTCAAAGAACACAAACGGCTCGTCCTTTGGCATCGCCTGCAGCGCTTCGATCTTGTTGCCGTACGGGTAGGCGGCGCCGAAGGCCTTGCTTTCAAACGGCAGGATCTCGGCGCCGAGATCCGCCAGCGCCTGCAGCACCTCCTGGTTGCGGATGCCGGGGTCCTTTTGCCACAGCGGCCCTTGCTGCGGCACAGCCACAAACAGCCGCCCGGAAAATCCAGGCGAACAGTGGCGCAGAGAGGCGGCAAACAGCAGCGCCTCATACTGCAGCCGGCCGGCCTGGCCGATGATCATCACGTTGAAGGGGGCATTTACCATTGTTTTCCCCGTTTTCCGTCTCTTCCGGGCGGATAGGACTGCCTGATAGAGTAGCTACAAGCCTGCAAGGCGCCGCGCAACCGGCCTGCAGGCAATTTCAGGCGGTCTGTGCCGCAGGAGGCGCAACCCGGGGAGGGACAAGAATGATTGATGTGATCCTGGCAATTCTTGCGGCAACAGCCCAGCCTGGGGCGCAGCCTGGCGTTCCGGAACCTGCAGCCGCTCCGGTTGCAGCGCAGGCAGCATCCACCCAATCATCACTGGCGGCTGAGCCGCAGCAGGCCACCGGGCGCTTTACCACTGCGCTGGAAGTGAAACCGATCCTGGCAGCGACCCACGGCAGTTGGATTCATGTGCGGGAGTTCGACGGCCAGGATCTGCTTTACGTGACCCACCTTTGGTCTTGGCGCTGCGGGCTGGCGCAGGTCAAGCTGGGGGTGAACGGCAACCCGCCGGAAATCTGGCCGCTGCCGGACTGCCACCTGGAGGAAGGCTTCCCCAATATAATCAAGGACGAAGACGGAATGCCTTACCGCAGTTATCCGCTGGGGTCCCTGCAGCAGGTCGCGGTCGAGGTCACATATGACGACCTGAGCACTGAAACCCTGGTTTTCGGACGAAACGGCCAGCCCCTGCACTGAGCTGCGGCCGCCGCCCGCCTGCCGCGCGCCGGATCTGCAACCCGGCTGCGGCGCAGGGACCGGGGCAGGCGCAATCAGGGCGCAATCAGGGCGCAATCAGGGTGACGCCCGTCATCCGCTGGATCAGATAAAGATCCTCCTCGTAACGCACGCTCATCTCCTCGACCAAGGCACCGGTCCAGCCAGGAAGATCCAGCTCCTCTTCCAGCGCGTCCTCGAAGGCGAATTTGTCCAGAAATGCGGCATAGACCCGGCGTTTGTGGGTCTCCGTCAGATCCGGATGCGCGGCAAGATAGGCGCGCAAACGCGCCAGTCCCTCCGGCTTCATCAGCGCGGCCAGAAGATCCATCCCGCCCTTGACCGGCGCATTGCCCTCCATTCCGCCCAGCTCCCGCAGCAGCTGGTCCCAGATCATCGGCAGATCCTCATAGCACCAGACGGTGACCGGCATGCCAGGCACCATATCCCGCATCTGCGCCAGCAGCCCGGACCAGCGCAGCTGCACCGGGTCGCTGCCCTGCAATGCGTTCTGCACGATGGGCCGGCTGGACTTTGTAAACAGTGCCGGTAGGAACGTCGCCGGGTTGCGCAGCGCCATGAAGATTTCCGGCTGATCGTAGGGAAACAGCGCCTGCAGCGCCTGCAGCCGTTCCCCGGCCTCCGGATACAGGCTTCCGTCCTGCAGCGCATGCCGCGGCGAACCGAAGAAATGCGGGTTGGAGAAAACCACCCGGTCCGCCTCGCGGTCATCCAGGATCGCGTCCCATAGAACCTCCGGCGCGTCCTCGGCCGCGCTGCCGTTCTTCATCGCTGCCAGGCAATCTTTCAGCAGGGACCGGTAGCGGCCGGGCCCTGGCACCGCTGTACCCTGTTTCGCCAGGGTGCCGGCATTTTTAAGCAGCGCCTTCAGCAACAGATCTTCTTCAGTGGCGTGTGCCCCGCAGTGAATGATAACCTGCATGATCCGACCTGTTTTTCCGGGTTTCCGGCCCCCAGAAGTACTGCGCAGCAGCAGGGAGGTCAAACCTGCGGTTCGCGCCGCCTTTGCACCGCGGAGGGCGCGGCACCCGCTGCGGCGGTCAGTCTCGGTTTCCGCGTTCCCCGCGGAGGGCGGCGAAGGACGGTTCTGCCCGGCCTGGCGAGGAGGGGGGCAGTTGCGCAATTTGCATTTCAAACCGGCTTGACGGTCATTCTGTACTTTAGTACCAGTCGCCCAGCAGGTCCGGCGGGGAGGCATTCTTCACCTGAGACTCAGGTCCTTGGTCGCGCGCCGGCTCCGGTTCTGGACACCTGTGATTGTGAGTGCCCCTATAGCTCAGCTGGTAGAGCAACTGATTTGTAATCAGTAGGTCCGCGGTTCGAGTCCGTGTGGGGGCACCATCACTTCAGCTAACACATTGGTTTCGCTCCAGCTTTTTGCACGTGCAAGGAGCCGTAGACCATGTCGGAGACCATTTCGCCTGCGTTCACATTCGTGAAGGATGGCGTCTTCTACTTCAGCCGCCGCATCCCCAAAGACCTGAAGAAGCATTATTCATCCCCCCGGATCGCCTATTCTCTGCGAACAAGGGCCGCTCGTGTGGCGGAAGCTCGGGCCAGGAGGGCTGCGGATCAGCTCGACGAGTACTGGTTTCACCTCCGCTCCAAAGACGCGGACTTGCCCGGCAGCCGAAGCATCAGCTGCAGGCATCAGCGGAAGTTCAAGCTGGCGGGGGGGTATCGACACCATGACACACAAGCATGCATTTGTCGCTGCCCACAAGACTGTTTACCCGATCACTCATCTCTGTCGCATTGTTGGCATTGCGCGCAGCTGGTTTTATGGCTTTGTTCAGTCGCAACCAGCCCGAGATCAGCGGCAAAAGCTGCGTACCGACCGGGACGCAGACCTGCTGGCCAAGATCAAAGCGGCGTTTTCCCAAAGCAAAAAAAGATATGGGTCAAAGCGGGTCCACCAGGATCTGATCGCCGATGGGGCCCATGTCTCGGAGCGGCGCGTGGCCAGAATAATGCGGAAAAACAATGTCTCACCGCGCCTGCACAAGCGCCGGAAGCCACGCACCACAGACAGCAATCACAGCCTCAGACCCTCGCCAAATCTGCTGGAGCAGCGGTTCGATTGTGCCGTTCCAAACCGGGTTTGGCTTGCTGACATTACTTACGTCGATACGGACGAAGGATGGCTCTACGCCGCCGCTATCAAAGACATGGCAACACGTGAAATCGTCGGCTGGGCAATGGACGATCATCT
>NZ_JBVVXU010000010.1:0-172176 GCF_055902035.1 Leisingera sp. SA215
ATGGGCGTTTTGGTGGTGTAGAGCTTGGCATGCGCCACCTTGCAATAGGTGTCGACGTAGGTCTGCTGATAGATCCGCCCGACGCCTTTGAGGGTGCCTACATAGAACGTGTCCTGTGACCCGAGATAGCCTGGGTGAGCGGTCTCGATCTCGCCGCAGGCTTCATCGTCCAGCTTCTTCTTTTCCAGCGCCTGCACCTGCGCTTCGGTCAGGATGGTGCCTTCTTCGGCGACCTTGGCCTCCAGTGCCTTGAGCCGGGTTTTGAAATTCGCCAGATCGTGCCGCAGCCAGATCGACCGGACACCCGAGGGCGAGACAAACACACCCAGTTTGCGCAGCTCGTTTGAGGTGCGGGCCTGGCCATAGGCCGGGAAATCAGTGGCGGATTTGATGACCGCTTGTTCCGTGACTTCGTCCACCCGGTTCGCCAGATTGGGCTTGCGCCGGGTGCGCTCGAACAGCGCCTCCACGCCGCCGTCTTCAACCGCCGCCTTATAGCGATAGAATGTGTCCCGGCTGTAGCCCATGACCTGGCAGGCTTTCGACACATTACCCAATTCCTCGGCCAGGTTCAGCAGACCGGTTTTGTGTTTGATGATCTTGTCGGTAGTATTCAACATCGTGGTTTCCTCGTTTTGTGGTTGGGTTTGCACCACCATCAAAACGGGCAACCATCATCTCCTTCAAGAGATGCGCCGCCCCCGTTTCAGCTTGCTGAGAAGGGGGCGGTGTCAGATCACATCAAGACTAATTCAGTTTAGCCGAGTTGAAAATCCAACGCCGGGTTGATCTGAGAGGCTGCGCCCAACCCACCGTCAACGGCCAGAATTTGACCGTTGACGAAACCGGCTCCAGCGTCGGCAAGGTAGACTGCCGCCCGGGCGATATCCTCCGGTTCCGCCATGCGCCCCATCGGATGCCTTCGATTAGTGGCATTTTCGGCATAGGCCGGGTCGGCCTCCTCCTGAAACAGCTCGACAGAAAGCTCGGTTCGCGTCCAAGTCGGCGCCAGAGCATTGCAACGGATGCCCTCGGGCCCGTGTTCAATTGCCAGGGCCTTTGTA
This sequence comes from Leisingera sp. SA215, assembly GCF_055902035.1. Taxonomy (NCBI): domain Bacteria; kingdom Pseudomonadati; phylum Pseudomonadota; class Alphaproteobacteria; order Rhodobacterales; family Roseobacteraceae; genus Leisingera; species Leisingera sp. SA215. Next base: position 1,065 of record NZ_JBVVXU010000010.1, read on the forward strand.
AAACCATGCACCCATGCCTTGGAGGCGCTATAGAGCGGAAGGCCGTAGTCGGGTGTGATCCCGGCAATGGAGCCGATGTTGACGATCGCACCGCCGCCCGCAGCGCGCATCAGCGGTAGCGCTTGCGCACAACACAAGAATACGCCGCGCATATTCACATCCGAAAGCATCGTGAAATCCTCTTCGCTGCAATCCTCAACAGATTTGGCCAATTGCGCGCCTGCATTGTTGATCAGCACGTCGAGACCACCCCAACGAGTTTTTGCCGCATCAAACAGGCGGGCGACCTCCGGAGCAGAAGACAGATCTGCGTATTGCCAATGCAGCCGAGGGTGCGCAGCCCAGTCGCCGTCCGGCGCAGTGCCGCGCGCCACCCCGATCACCTCGGCACCCTCTTCGAGGAAAGCCTGCGCAATTGCCGAACCAATGCCACGGCTCGCGCCGGTCACGACCACCCTTTTCCCCCTGAGTTGCCCCATACTCCAGCTCTTCCGTCACATCCTTGGCAATGGTCCGAAGCTGGCCGCCGCGTGTGCAGGCGTATCCGGGCGTCAGAACCTGATCAATCCGGGGCAGTTCGGGCGGCAGCGGATTGCGTCTTGGTTTGGCCTTCTGTCCTTCGGCGTCACCGTCAGGAACCTCTTCACCTGCAACCTGCGTTGCCGCTGTTTCTTCTTCCTTAAGCCTGAGCTGAAGCTGATCCAGGCTTTCCGACTTTGCTCCGCCCCGTGGCCGGATTTTGCGCCGCCGTTGACACACCGCCCTCCTTGCCGTCCCACGGCAGTTCGTGGAGGGTGCAGATGCCATTAAAGTAAACGATGATTTAGGGCATTGGTGCCTTCCCCAAGGCCCAATGTCTATTTTGCCCAATCGAGCAGGCCGTGTGTTGTTGACCGGCAAGGGCCACGCTCATCAGGCGCGGCCCCTTGGACCTTACCCGGTCTTAGAACGGGGCAAACCCGTCAGAGGCGTTCTGCGGCATGGTCCAGCGCTCCTGGGGACTGAGGCAGCTGGAGCCGGAGTCTTGCGGTGGAATCTGTCCGTACTTTCCATAAAGCCAAAGCACAAAGTTGTACCGCTCTCCGCTTGTGATCGGTTCGGACGCATGCGGGACACTGCCATGGTGGATCAGAGCCGTGCCAGGAGCGAAGGACAGCTTTTTGACCTGTCGGGTCCGGTTATCATAGAAGCTGACGGCTGAACCGGAAAACTCCTCTCCGGGTAGGTTCAGGTTGATGTTCAGCGTCACTGAAGACGCGTCCGTGTGAGGCCGGAGAGACGTATCTTTGTTCTCCTGCCAGCGGATGGAAAATCCGAAGGTCTGGCTGTCATAGCCGGGAATATCCGGGAATAGCAGGCGCGAGACCGGCCGCATGTAGCTGTCCATTAGATCCCGGTAAAACGTCTGAAAATTCGGTGCGGCCAGATAGCCTTCGGAACGGGGATCCAGCAGGGCGCCACCACGGTTCAGAACGATGCCATAAGGCGGGCGCAGCGGGATTTCTGCATTGGCCACCTTATCGAGGTAGCCGCGCAGGACGCCCAGGCGTTCAGGGTCGAAGAACTGGGCTGCATAGACACCGGGGAATACCTCTTCCCACAGGTCTTTGACGGATGCTTCCGTAGTGGGGTCAGCCCAGGCCTGTACGATCGCCGCACGCAGGCGAGGGTCATATAGGGATTCGTCCAGCGCTGCGGCGCGGCCTTCTTCCTCTTGCTCCCATCTCGCCCAGGCGGATTTAAACAGGTCGCGGTTCCGGTGCCAGAAGTGCTGTACTGAGGGCGAACGCTCCAGCATTTCTTCTCTACTGGGCCGGGCAACGGCCCGTGCTTGTTCAAGTGAAGTCGGTGACATGGTTGATCTGCCTTTGTTTCAGGCCGCAAGGCCCTGATTGAGGGGCAATAGCGCACAGGCCCTACCGCCAGGATTTCCGGCAACCGCTTGCTGCTTGTGCGTTCGGTGGCCCCGTCGCCTCTCCGCAGTGAGCGTGGTGAAATTGTCGTAGTTCATTCTTGTCCCCAATCTGGCTGGGCGCCTTTCCTTACGGTGCCGCAGAGGTAGCGTTCCGGAGGCGACGCGGTGAAAGAGCGATGCAAATGCTCTCCTGCCAGTGACACTAATGCCCATTAAGAATGATATTAATCTGCAATTTCTCGCTTCAGAATTTCGATATTCAATATAGTTTCGGGGCTTATGGGTGCGGCGCAAATAAGGGCTGCGGTGAGCGGGTTCCTTTCAGCACTGTGTGCCGATGGGTTCCGCAGGGGCATCCAGCAGGTTCGCGACCTGTTCGGAAACCAGAATGCTGCGTCGGAGCGGCTTGCAAAGGCTTTCGATGCGGCTGGCAATATTGACCGCTTCGCCGATGACGGTGAAGTCCAGCCGCCTGGAAGCACCAACATTTCCGAAAAATACATCGCCAGCGTGTAGCCCGATTCCGCTCTTAAGCGGCGGCAGTCCTTGTCGGCGGAGGCTTTCTTTGTTGGTCTGCCGCAGTTGTCTGATTGCCTCGCGGGCCGCGCAGACTGCAGCACAGGCAGCACTGCGGCGATCACCAAAGTCTTTCACAGGAAAGATCGCCAACATGCCATCCCCTATGAACTTTAATACATCGCCGCCATGTGCTGTCACGGCCTCAGCCATGACCGAGAAATAGCTGTCCAGCATGGATGCCAGCACATGGCTGTCTAAAGTGTCGGCGAGCCGGGAATAGTCGCGCATGTCCGATTGCCAGACGATGGCGTCCACGACGACGCCAGTGCCGCGCTTAATGGTACCCTTGACCACCTTGCTCCCCGCCTCGCGTCCCAGGTAGGTGTATGAGATGTTCTCCGTGATCTTGATCGCAATGTGCCGGTCCACATGCAAGGCGAACAATTTCAGTAGCTGGTTTAGGATTCGGATCTGGCTGTCTGCAAAGCCGCCCGTCTGCCGGGTCGCCAACGTAACCGCATTGAAGCGTTCGCAACTGGCTGACAACGGAACTGCCAAGTATTCGGTAAAACCCTCGGTTTGCAAGGCTTGCATTAGTTTGCTTTCGGCTATCTGCCTAGAGCGACGCAGCTGTACCTTGACGGTCTCGCCATGCTCCATCGCGCGATACAGCGGGTTTTTCCTGTAGGCGTCGGTTTGCAGAACCTCTTCGCTGATTTGGATTTCGTCGCAAAAACCGTCTGTTCTGCTCCAGTTCCAGGCATAGCCCAAGGCTTGTGGATGCAGTGTGCCGACGTTCAGACTCAACCGGCTGACGCCAAGGTCCGCCTGGGCAAGAAAGCTGACAAAACCTTCGATCAAGCCGATCATGCCGGATGTGCGGGAGGCGTCACCGAGCAGCCACTGGCTGATAGCCTCCGCATCGGTGTGATTTCCTGGCTCTACCGGCAGATGACAGCGTCGCAACAGGCTGACGCCGGGAGGATAGTCTCTCGTGGACGGGTCCAACCTCTTGGTACTTGCCGACGGGAGGCGGGGAGGTTTGGAGTGGATTGCCATGAGGGCGCTACCTTTTCTACGGCAAAGAGAAAGGATGGGCAGCGCAGCCGGTTTTGGTGCGCTGCCCGCAGCAGTTTTAGCGGAACGGCCCGCTTAGATGTCGACGACAACCTTGCCGATGGCCTCTCCGCTGGTCAGGCGGTCATAGGCCTTGCCGACCTCGCTGAAGCTGAAGGACATCTCGTCAAGCAAGGGCGTCAAGGCGCCGGCGTCGGTGATCTCAGCCAGTTTGGCCAGGAAGTCGCCATGCTCCTGGCGCTTGTGATCGTGGATCATCGGGAGCAGCATGAAGATGATGTGGAGCGACAGCCCTTTGAAATGCGCGGGCGATAGGTCGAGCTCGAGCAGTGCGACAGTCGTTGCGACATGCGCATTGAGCGCCGCCGCCGCAAAGGAATTGGTCAGATTGCCGCCGCCGACGGTGTCAAAGATCTTCTCGAAGCCAGCGCCGCCGGTGTATTTCCCGACGTATTCTGCAATCGGTTCTTTCATGAAGTCGATCGCCGTAGCGCCGTAGCCTTGGATGGTCTCGATCTGCGCTGCGCCGGTGCCGGTCGAGTAGACGTCCGCACCAAGATGCCGGGCCAGCTGAACTGCCAGATGGCCGACACCTCCGGCACCGCCCTGCACGAGAACCTTCCCGCCCGCTTTCACGCCGGCCCGTGCGAGGCCTTCCCAGGCGGTGATCCCGACCAGCGGCATTGCGGCGGCTTCCCGCATTGAGAGGGTCTTTGGCTTGTGGGCAATAAGGCGGGCATCAGCGGGCATGTATTCGGCCAGAGCACCTTGCAAGTCCAGCAGGCCGCCGGCGCAGCCATAGACTTCGTCACCCGGCTTGAAACCGGTCACGCCTTCGCCGACCGAGTCGATCGTGCCTGCAAAGTCCATGCCCAGAACGGCGGGCAGTTCGGGGGAGAGCGGAAGGTCCTTGCCCATGCTGCGGATCATCGTGTCGACAGTGTTCACGCTGGTCGCCGCTACGCGGACGACAACGTGGCCTGGCTTTGCTTCGGGCTTTGCGATCTCTGCGGACACGAACTTGGCGTCGGCGCCGTATTCAGTGAGGGTCATAGCTTTCATCGTGCGTCTCCTGGTGGAAGTTGATGAGGATTAGCTAGATCATCTCTGTGCCCATGATAACTGAGTAATCTATTGCTTCAGTTTTTCGATTTTCTATATAAATTCGCTCGCCGGGCTCGGGTGGCTTACCCATACCTGAATGGAACCCGCCCGCTGGCCCGGACCGGAAGCCCTTACAAAACGGTTGTATCGGGCAGCGTTCCAAACTGTCTCAAACTGTCTCGCCATGAAACATGTAAGCCCTTCGAGGCCCGGCTTGCCGGTCTACCGGATTGCAGTGCTGGGTGCTCTCCCCGCAACCTCTGGACAGTTATCTGAGCGGCACGTCAGCCGCAGTTCTGGGAGGAGCAGATGATACCAACACACGAAGAACAGCATTGGATGTACCGCAACATGGTCACGAGCCGGAGGTTCGAGGAGGCCATTGCGGGAATCTATTTCGAAGGTAAATCGCCGGTTTTCAACATGGCCAACGGTCCGATACCCGGCGAGATGCACCTGTCCGACGGGCAGGAGCCGGTGGCGGTGGGTGTCTGTGCGCACCTGGCTCCCGAGGATGTGGTCACGGCCACTCACCGCCCGCACCATCAGGCCATTGCCAAGGGTGTGGATCTCGACCGGATGGCGGCAGAGATCTTCGGTAAGAAGACAGGTCTGTCCGGCGGGCGCGGCGGGCATATGCACATCTTTGATGCGGATGTGAATTTTGCTTGCTCGGGCATTATTGCGCAGGGCATGGGCCCCGCCGTCGGCGCTGCGTTGTCGCGCAAAATGCGCGGGCTGCCGGGCGTCGCCGTTGCTTTCGTTGGCGAAGGTGCGGTCAACCAGGGCGCCTGGCACGAGGCGATGAACCTGGCCGCGGTCTGGAACCTGCCCTTTGTCTGCGTGATCGAGGACAATGCCTGGGGCATTTCGGTTTCGAAAACAACCTCAACCGCGATTGAGAACAACGCCGAGCGCGCCGCGGCCTACGGCATCCCGGGCCAGCGGGTCGAGGGCAATGACCCGTACGCCATTTACGAAGCAGCGGGCGAAGCCATTGCGCGCGCTAGGGCGGGTGAGGGCCCCAGCCTACTGGAAGTCGAAACCTACCGTCTGGCGGGCCACTTCATGGGCGATGCAGAAGGTTACCGGCCCGAAGGCGAGAAGGATGCGCTGCTGGAAAAGGATCCGATCCCGAAGATGCGGGCGCGTCTGTTGTCCGAGGGCGCGGCCACGGAGGCGGAGCTGGCTGCGATCGAAGCCGACAGCTCGGCCCGCGTGGACGCCGCCATCAAATTTGCCCGCGAAAGCGAAGATCCGGCCCCCGAAGACGCGCTGACAGCCGTCTTTGCCTGAGCCTGAGGGAGGAAAACATGACCAAATCGAACGAAAGAAAGCTGACCATTGCCCGCGCCATGGCCGAAGCGGTACAGCAGGAAATGCAAATCGATCCTTCCGTCTTCGTGATGGGAGAGGATATTGGCGCGCTTGGCGGTGTTTACGGCAACACCCGCGGGCTGCTGGAGGAGTTCGGCCCCGAGCGGGTGCGCGACACGCCGATCTCGGAAACTGCCTTTATCGGGGCCGCAGTGGGGGCCGCGCAGGATGGCATGCGCCCGGTCGTTGAACTGATGTTCGTGGACTTCTTCGGTGTCTGCTTTGATGCTATTTATAACCTGATGGCCAAGAATACCTATTTCTCCGGTGGGAAATTCAAGGTGCCGATGGTGCTGATGACGTCCACCGGCGGCGGCTATTCGGACGCAGGCCAGCACTCGCAATGCGTCTACGGCACTTTTGCGCATCTGCCGGGTATGAAGGTGGTAGCGCCGTCCAATGCCTATGACGCCAAAGGGCTGATGACGGCGGCGATGCGCGACGACAGCCCGGTGGTCTACATGTACCACAAGAGTTTGCAGGGCATGGGCTGGCTTGGCACCGAACCGGGGGCAACCGTGCATGTGCCGCAGGAAAGCTACACCGTCGAAATCGGCAAGGCGAAGGTCGTGCGCGAGGGCCAGGACGTCACCATCGTCAGCCTCGGCATGGGGGTTCACAATGCGCTCAAGGCGGCGGCCAAGCTGGAAGCCCGGGGCGTCAGTGCCGAAGTGGTGGATCTCGTCAGCCTGGTGCCGCTCGACCGCGACACGATCCGTGCGTCGGTGGCCAAGACCGGCCGGCTGATCGTGGTGGACGAGGATTACATGAGCTATGGCGTTTCGGGCGAGATCATCGCCACGGTGACCGAACATGACATTTCGGTGCTGAAGGCCGCGCCCAAGCGGGTCGCTTTCCCCGATGTTCCGATCCCCTTTGCCCGCGTGCTTGAGCAGCACTGCCTGCCCAACCCGGACAAGATCACCGCAGCCTGGGACGCGATGAACGCGGCCTGACCCGCCATACCCGAAAAACGCAGAAACAGCGGGGTCGCGCATTGCGGCCCCGGACAGAGAAGGAATGCCGAAATGGCTACTGATATCGTAATCCCCTCGGATCTCTGGGAAGAGGATGAGGATACCGTCATCACCGGATGGCTGGCGGATGACGGTGCAAGCGTCGAAGAGGGCGCTTTGATCGCCGAAATCATGACCGCCAAGGTCCAGTATGAAATCCTTGCGCCTGCCTCCGGCACTTTGCGCATCAAGGAGGAGGCCGATGCCGTCGTCGCCAAGGGTGCGGTGATCGGATCCGTCGAATGACCAGAGAGATTAAAACCGTACCGCTAAAAGGCGTGCGTGGGATGATTGCCGATGCGATGGTGGGCAGCCTGCAGACCGCAGCGCAGCTCACCCATCACGGAAGCGCCGACGCGACCGCGCTGCTGTCGGAAAAGGTGCGTCTGGCAGAGGCGGGCACCAAGGTCTCGGTCGAGGACCTGCTGATGGCCGCCGTCATCCGCGCGCTGAAAAGACATCCGGACGCCAATGGCCGGGTTGAGGACAGGGAGGTCAAGCTTTCAAGCGCCATCGATCTGTCAGTGGCGATTGCCCTGCCGGGCAATCTGCTGGTTGCCCCGGCGATCTTTGGCGCCGGAGACATGGATGTATCCGAATTGCGCGCAGCCCGGCAGGATCTGGCTGCCCGTGCCAAGGTCAATAAGCTCAGCGTGACGGAGATGACCGCCGGAACGTTCACCGTCAGCAACCTCGGCCTCACCCGGGTGGAGCACTTTACGCCGATCATCAACGCCCCGCAGATTTGCATCCTCGGGATCGGACGTCTGACGGACAGGGCCGTTCGCGCTGCGGATGGCGGTATCGAGCTGCGCCCGCATGTGGGTTTGTCGCTGACCTTTGACCATCGGGCGCTTGATGGGGCGCCGGCCGGTGATCTGCTGACCGCGATCTGCGAGGAGATCGAAAGGATGGGGCAATGACTGCCGTCCTCAGGGAATTCTCCGACGCCAGAGAGGGGCTGGCCTTTGAGGCCGACCTCCTGAATGCGCGGCAGCCCGTTGCAGGCGTCTGGACCAGCAAGGCCAACATACTTGTCTGCCCGTTCTCCTATCGCAGAAAGCCGGGTTTCCGTGCTGCCGCCGTTGCTTCATCGGGAGACGGCTGGCCTGTCTTGCTCAGGCCGACCGGGGGTGGTGCTGTGCCCCAGGGAGCGGGTGTGCTGAACCTTGCAGTTGCCCTCGCTGTGCCGCGCGGGTTTGCGATTGCAGACGGCTACAGGCTGATAACGGACATCGTCCGCCGCGCGCTTGGTGATGTTGGCTCCGTTATGACCGCGGGCCCTACGCCGAGCAGCTTCTGCGACGGTGACTGGAACCTGTCCATTGCGGGAAAGAAGGTTGTTGGAACCGCCCAGCGGTGGCGGCCGATTGGCGCCGGACGCAGCCGCGTTCTGGCCCACGCGCTGATCCTGGCGGGCGGCGGGATCAAAGCGCGGACTGAAGCGGTCAGCGCTTTCAACGGGGCTATCGGTCTTGGTCCCGTCTTTGCAAAGGCGCACACCACGCTTGAGCGCGTGCAGGGCGGTACCCGGCCGGAGATGGTAAAGCTTGCGCGTGAGTTGCACGCAGTCGCGGTCGAGGACCTGCAAGCAATCGAAACGAGGAGGACCGCCACCCCGGCGGCGTGATCTGAAAAACAGCTGCCGGAGGAGGGCGGCTGTAAAAACAGGGAGGAAATAATGTCCAACAACACGATACACGTTCACCTGAAAATCGGTGTTCCATCTGAAAATACTGCCGGTTTCAGAGCGCTTATGGACGAACTTGTCGAACGCGCCCGGCAGGAGCAGGGCACCTCGGTCTACGAGTGGTACATGGAAGATGACGGCGTCACCTGGCACACCGTCGAGCGATACGCGGACGGTGCCAGCGGAGATTTGCACGTCAAGGGATTTGCAGACCATTACGCTGGCCGGTTTTTCGAACTGGTCGAAGGGTGCGAGGCAATCGTTTCAGACAACGCGACACCCTATATCCGGGGTGTTCTGGAAGCGGTGAAGCCCGGTTATCTGCGCCAGCAGGGCGGTTTCAACCGCTTCTGAACTCAGCCCGCCTTATGCGCGGGCGATCCAGCGGAAATCGAAGGTTCGATGAGTGCGGCCGGGACCCATACGCCTGCGCCGGAGAACCACGTGCGCCTGTACCCAGGCCCTGGCCGCAGTTTCGGCGGTTCCCGCCGATCAAACAGCAGACTTTTTGGAGGAGAAAGTGATGACGCGTACTCACAACGGGTTAAAGCCCGAACAAAATCAATCCGGTGTCAGCCGGCGCAAATTCCTGGTTTCAACCGCGCTGGCAGGTGTCAGTGCCGCAACGGTCATTGGCTCCGCCGGTTCATCCTTTGCCGCTGCATTGGATGAAGATCAGGCCGCCGCTCTGCTGCAAATCGTGCAAGACATCTATCCGCATCCGCAGTTTCTGCCGGTCAGCGTCTACCGGGCCGTGATCGGTGGAGTGCTGGACGAAGCAGATACCACGCCTGAGACGGCAGTGCTGCTGACTGCGGGCTTGAGCGATCTGAACGCACGTGCAACTGAGCTCTACAGCGTGAATTACGCATCTGTCGATGTTTACGACAAACGCGAGGGCCTGCTGCGGGCCATCGAGAACAGCGATTTTTTCCAGAAACTTCGGTGGGCCACCTGGTCCGGAATCTATGTGAACAAGGACCTATGGCCCCGCTTCGGCTACGAGGGATCGTCTTGGGAACACGGCGGCTACATCGACCGCGGATTCAGCGATGCAACCTGGATTCCCGAAGGCCCCACGCTGGAAGAGCGTCTCAAAGCTGTCGGTGCTTGAGCGGATTGGAGGACATATATCATGACTGCAAAATTTGATCTGAACGATGACAGCGTGGTCGTCATCATCGGCTCGGGCGCCGGCGGGGGCACCCTGGCGAACGAGCTGGCGCAAAAGGGTATTTCGTCTGTTGTTCTGGAAGCAGGCGGCGAGTTCGAGTTTGACGATATCGAGAATGACGAATGGGGTATGTTCAATAAGCTGACCTGGCTGGACCGGCGTTATTCGGCCGGCGGCTGGCATGGCACGCAGAACCACCCGACGCTTCCAACCTGGCTGGTGAAGGGGCTGGGCGGCTCCACCGTGCATTGGGCTGCAGTTTCGCTGCGGCTGCATGAGCACGAGTTCATGATGAAGACGGTCAACGGCGAAATCCAGGATGCCAACCTTGAAGACTGGCCGGTGACGCTTCAGGAACTCGCGCCCTATTATGATCGGGCAGAGATGAAGATGGGGGTAACCGGCAAGACAACCGGCATGCCGCATCTGCCGTGGAACAATGATTTCCGTGTCCTCGCTGAAGGGGCCCGGCGGGTTGGCTACAAGGACATCGCGTCCGGGCCGATGGCGATCAATTCGGAAGACCGGGACGGTCGTCCCGCCTGCCAGCAGATCGGCTTCTGTATGCAGGGATGTAAGATCGGAGCCAAATGGTCGACCAATATCACCGAAATCCCGGCAGCGGTGGATACCGGAAAATGCGAGGTCCGCACCAATTCGATGGCCGTTCAGATTGAGCACAACGACAATGGCAAGGTGACCAGTGTCGTCTACGCGGATGCCGACGGCAACCTCCAGCGCCAGAAGGCCCGCATTGTCGCCGTCGCGGGCAATGCAATTGAAACCCCTCGGCTTCTGATGAATTCGAACAGCTCGCAATACACTGACGGACTGGCAAATTCGTCCGGCCAAGTCGGCAAGAACTACATGGTTCACACCAATGGCGGTGTCTACAGTGTCATGCCGGAACGGGTCCATATGCACCGCGGCACCCAAGTTGCCGGGATCGTGTCGGACGAAGCGGTGAACGCGCCTGAGCGCGGTTTTATCGGCGGCTATCACATCGAGAAGCTGACACTGGGCTTGCCTTTCATGTCGCTTTTCCTGCGTCCCGGCAACAGCGGGTGGGGCCGTGACATTACCGCGCCTTTGGAAAAATACGACTATATGTCCGGCGTCTACATCGTGGGCGAGGATATGCCGCAGGAGCAGAACCGCATCACGCTGCATGACGACGAAAAGGACCAATATGGTCTGCCGGTGCCCGTCGTGCATCGTACCCCGCACATCAACGACATGCGCATGCTGGATCATGCCTATGGGGCAATGCGCAAGATTCACGATGCCGTTGGTGCTGAATCGACGCACTACCTGCCGATGTACCCGGCCAGCCACAATATGGGGACGGCGCGGATGCACGAGGACCCAGATAAGGGGGTTGTGAACGGCTATGGCCAGACACATGACATTCCGAATTTGTTTGTGTCTGACGGCAGCACCTTCACCACATCCGGCGCGGCCAACCCGACACTGACAATCGTCGCCCTGGCGATCCGGCAGGCCGAGTACGTCGCCCAGCAAATGGCAGCCAAGAACATCTGAGACAAAGCGTGCCTCACCGGTGCGGTCAGGTCCTCGAGCCTGGCTGCGCTGGAGGTTTGTGATCGTGCGCGCGAAGGGCAGGCCTGCCCGGTCTGCCGCAGCCCGCACCCGTACCCCATACAAAGGATAAGACTATGTTCAAGACACTCAGCAAACTTGCCTGCACAGCTGCGCTGGCCCTTGGTATTCCGGCGGCCGCATCGGCCGAACTGCCGGGCATGCGCGGAACCCAGCATATCGGGATCACCGTGCCGGACGTGGACGAAGCGGTGAACTTCCTCGTTGATGTCCTGGGATGCGAGGCCTTCTTTTCATTCGGCCCGTTTGGCCCGTTCGAGGACGATTGGATGCAGAAGAACCTGAACGTCAACCCGCGCGCGGTGATCGAGGTGATCACCATGGTGCGATGCGGAAACGGGCCGGCATTTGAAGTCTTCAAGTACACCTCGCCGGACCAGAATCCCAAGCCGCCGAAGAACAGCGACATCGGCGGTTATCACATCGCTTTCTACGTCGATGACATTAACATTGCGACGCAGTACCTGCGCGACAAGGGTGTGCAGGTTCTGGAAAACCCGCATCCGCTGACCGGCACACTTCTGGAAGGCATGGACTGGGTCTATTTCCTGACGCCCTGGGGCATGCAGATGGAAATCGTCAGCGCGCCCGGCGGCATTCTCGACGAGCAGGAGAACAACCGCTCCTTCTGGGACCCGCGCTCCTGACGCGGCTTACATCCACGCAGCCAAGCCGCGGCAGCTTTTGCCGCAGCCTCAATAGACGAGGGCGCTCATGATCCAGATCGCTTTCGCGCAGACCGCGCGGCACCTGTACCTTTCTGTTATTCTTGCGGCCTTGCTAAGCGCGGTGTTCTGCCTGCCCCGGGCCGCGCAAGCGCATTTCAGCTACTCCGATCCGCGCATCATTCACATTGCGCAAGACGGTCCGGGCCGCGCGGTGATCCTCATCCGCATGCCTGCGCCACTCGCACTGCTGCCAGATGACTGGCAGGGACAGGAAGAGACCCGGCTGCCGCCGTTTGGCGTCAAAAAAGGTGAGGAGGCCTTTCTGGATACGCAGGCGATAGAGGCCCGCAGGCTGGAGCTGGAGACGCTCCTAAAACGGTCAATCTCTATCCGGGCCGAGGGCCGCTACGTGCAGACACAGCTGGAACACGTCCGATTTCATGCTGATGCTTCCCGGCCCGCTTTCGGAACCCTGAAGTCCGCCCAGGCGGCGGTTAGCGGGCCTGCTTCGGTGCCCTCCGTCGCGCCGTATTTCGATCTCACCCTCGATGTGGCGTTGTCGATACCCTCCGGAGTCCTTAGCCGACAGCTGCATATTACGTCAGCGCTCGGCCGGAATTTTCAGGTGATCGAGAGCTTCGGAACGGTGGTGAAGTTGCACCGCGACGGCGCCACCGAGACCCGCGCCATGATCGGGGTTCTCGATGTTTCCTTTCCTGCAGCGCAGACTGTCTGGCAGGTCCTTGGCGGCGCGGCCCTGCTGGGGGCGGAGCACATATACCTTGGCCTGGATCATCTGGCCATCATAGCCCTGATTGCCCTAGCCGCATTCCATTGGCGTGAGGCCCTTGCCCTGGCCTCGGCCTTCACTATTGGGCACATGATCACACTGGCCGCCGGTCTCTATGGTGCCGCACCCGCCGCTGCTTGGTTCATTCCGATGGTCGAGCTGGGTATCGCGCTCACCATCGTTGCAGCCGGTATCTGCATTGTCCTGCGCAGGCGACATCCGCTGGGCATGCCGAGCATGTTCGTGATCGGGCTCATCCATGGTTACGGCTTTGCCGCCTCAGCCTCCCAGGCTGTGTTTGCCGGTTCTATCGACGCGCTGGAGCTGACAGCCTTCGCGGCCGGACTGGAGGCATGCCAGTTTGCAATCTACGCCCTTGTCCTGCCGGTGATCTGGCTCGCCGACCGCGCTCTTTCCGGATTGGAGATAGCTTGGCGAAAAGGGCTGGCGGCTTGCATCGCTGTCCTAGCCATCACCACGGCATTCAGCCGCCTTTCTGATACTACAACGGCCTTTGGCCTTGTCTGATCGCATTCCAAGGAGAACCAAGATGACCGAATTGACCTTTGACATGATCGTGATCGGAGCGGGACCTGGAGGGTATGTCGCAGCCATCCGGGCCGCACAGCTGGGGCTGAACGTGGCCTGTGTCGAACGCGAGCACATGGGCGGTATTTGCCTTAACTGGGGCTGCATACCTACCAAGGCGCTGTTGCGGTCGAGCGAAGTGTTGCATCTGGCCCGCCGAGCCAAGGATTTTGGCCTCAAGATCGAAAATCCGGAGCATGACCTTGACGCAATTGTTGCGCGGTCGCGCAGGATTGCCAAGCAGCTGTCGAACGGCGTCGGCTACCTGTTTAAGAAGAACAAGGTAACATCAATCATGGGCGAAGCCCGGCTAGCCGGGGATGGCAAGGTCATCGTGAAAACCGCGGACGGAGAGCAGGAGCTGAAGGCCGGTAACATCGTTCTGGCAACCGGCGCCCGGGCGCGGGAGCTGCCCGGTCTGGAAGCCGATGGCCAGCGTGTCTGGTCCTACAGGCACGCACTGCAGCCGCCTCATGAGCCGCGCAAGCTGCTGGTCATCGGGTCCGGGGCGATCGGCATGGAGTTTGCCAGCTTTTACAATGCGCTTGGGGCCGAGACCACCGTTTTGGAAGTGATGGATCGGATCCTGCCGGTGGAGGATGCGGAGATTTCGGCGCTTGCGCGGAAGAGCTTTGCTAGACGGGGCATGAAGGTTCTCGAAGACACAAGGGTTGTTCAGCTGGACCGCCATAGCGGCCATGTGACAGCGCACATTGAGACGGGCGGCGAGGTCACGATTCAAGAATTCGACACGGTCATTTCCGCGGTAGGCATCACCGGCAACGTCGAGGGATTGGGGCTGGAAGAGATCGGTGTGGCCGTGGAAGGCACTCACATCGTCACCGACGAATTCTGCCGCACCGCCGTGCATGGTGTCTACGCCATCGGGGATGTCGCCGGTGGCCCCTGGCTTGCGCACAAGGCGAGCCATGAAGGTGTGATGGTGGCCGAACTTATTGCGGGTCTTAAGTCTCACCCGGTCAAACCGGACAGCATTGCAGGCTGCACCTACTGCCATCCTCAGGTCGCAAGCGTCGGTTTGACCGAGGCGCAGGCGGTAGAAGCAGGCTATGAAATCAAAGTCGGGCGTTTTCCGTATCAAGGAAACGGCAAGGCCGTTGCTCTGGGCGAAGGTGAAGGAATGATCAAGACAGTCTTCGACGCTGAGACTGAACGGTTGCTTGGCGCGCATATGATTGGGGCTGACGTGACCGAATTAATTCAAGGATATGTTGTAGGGCAGAAACTGGGGGCGAGCGGCACGGATCTAATGGACACGGTGTTCCCGCATCCGACGCTTGGTGAAATGATGCACGAGAGTGTGCTCGACGCCTTCGGACGGGTTCTCCACAAGTAGCCGTCCGCCTGTAGTGGCCTCAGGAGCGGTTCCCCGTTGCTGCTAGGGCCGACAGATGCCGTATTGCTTCATTTTCCGGTGAATGGTCGCGCGCCCGATACCGAGGTTGCGCGCGGCCTGGGAGACGTTCCATCGGGTTCCGGCGAGGGCGTCCTCGATCATCGCGCGCTCATCGTATGCCCGTATCGGCATTTTAGGCTGAGCAGCGGCTGGGAAAACGGACGGAGCGGGTCGGATGAGCTCCAGCAAGTCGACAGCGGTTATCCGGCGGCCGTCTCCTTCCATCAGCGCATGCTGGATCGCGTTCTTCAGCTCGCGGACGTTGCCAGGCCAGCCGTGAGCTAAGATGGCGGCCATGGCCTCTTTGCTGACCTCGGTAGGCGTTCCGGCCAGTTGCCCAGCGACATGAGTGGCCAGTTCCTGCAGCCGCTCACGCTGGCACAGGGGCGGCAATTCAACCACCGTCCCGGCCAGAAGAAAGTACAGGTCGTCGCGGAACCTGCCCTCGGCAACGGCCTCCATCAGCGGTTGGCGGCACGTTGCTATTATCCTCGGGGGCGCGGCGATCGTCTGATCCCAGTTCTGCAAGGCGTCCGCTTCAATTTCGCCCATGAGCATACGCAGCCCGGCTTGGGCAAAACCCGGCAGCTCATCCACATTCTCGAAAACCAGCACTCCCAGGCGCGCATCAGCTGTGTCGAAAGCTCCGCTGATGCGGGTTTGTTCCAGTATCGTCTGGAAAAACTGGCGGTCTTCCGGGCCGTCGCTGAGGCTGGCGCAATCTATGGTCAGAAACTGCGCCGTGTCCGCACCGTTTGCCATCCGGAGAGCTTCGATCAGCGCGGATTTACCGGTGCCGGACTCACCCTGAATCAGAAACGGCAGCCCTTTTTGGAAGTAGGCCAACGCCCGGCTGCACATGGTCGCCATCCGCGCGCTGCCGGTTGCAAGCTGCCGAAAGGAGGGGGCCAGCCGCGTGCGTTTCGGTTTGCTGCGCTCGGATGCGCGAAATGCGGCACCTGACGTCGGACGGTTGCGGGTCGGCTCCAGTGTTCTGGGGGCGATGGTCACCTCCGGACCTGAGCTGGTTCCGGCACTCATCACCCGCTCCGGTATGCGTTCGAGGGCACGCGCGTCGGCGCCGAACACTAATTCGAAGGCGCGGCCCTTGAGCGATCCCGGCGTATCTTCGCCTGCCAGACTATGCGCCCCCGAAGTGGTGCCTAGAATAATGCCTGACTCGTTGATAGCCACCAGCTCATCCCGTTTCAGCAGGTTGCGGTCCTGCGGCACAGAGACCGAGACGATCATCTCTCCTTGAAACCGCCGTTCAAATAGAACGCGCTGCATGCGGTCGGCCGCAGCGCTCAACAGCTGCGTGGCAAACAAGTAGTCAGAGGCGTTCCGCCGGTCCAGCATGGAGAAATTAAGCGCACCGAGAATGTTGTTCTCGGCATCGAACAGCGGCACGGCGGAGCAGGCAAAGGGGCGTAAAGCAGAGAAATAGTGCTGCTGACCGCTGACGGTGAAAGGTTTTCCCTGAGACAGGGCCATGGTCACGCCGTTGGTACCGGCAATGCGCTCGTCCCAGCAAGACCCCACGGCGATTCCGTGCTCCTCAAATGTGGCGCGTCCTTTCTCGTTGCCCTCCAGCCGGACCAGAACGCCATCGGAATCGGTGACCACCAGGCAATGCCCGGCGTTGGCCGCAATCTCTGCAAGCTGGCGGATGATTCCCTGGCGGCCGCCGCTGCGCTCCACCATCTCTTCAAGGCGGGGGGCCACTTCGGTGGACTGCAACCGAAGGATCGGACGGGCGGCATCGCGCGCGAGCTTGTAGCGCAGCTCGCAACGTTCCCAGGATGCCGTTATGGCATTGCCCAGCTGTGACGGATTTCCTGTCACTGCCATCCGTTCCTCCCTCACACCAGCTTACAGCAACGGCGGGCGCTGCGGCAAACGAAGTTGCGTGGCGTTTGAACGGAGATCCAGCTGCCGATCATCTCATTCGCCGCAACTGCTCAGATTAGCCCGGTTGTCAGTGCCCGGATGCGCTCCATCACCTCCTTGCGATGACTTGCGTCCAGTGCCGCGGCGTGGGGTTCGGTGAAGCGCCCCGCGTCATTGTCGAAATACTTGCCCGAGGCAGTGGCAAATTCCGCATCCAGCGCGGCGCGGCAGAGGATTTCCGCGCCGATGCCAATGTCATTCCCTGCGACGCCAAAGCCTTCCTTGACCATTTTGGACGCCAGAAGGGACCCGGGATTCACGGCGATCAGGACCGGACCATCGGGTAGGGCGCGGGCCAACTCCTGCGTCCAGATGGTCAGGGCGAGCTTGCTTTGCGCATATGCTGCGAAGTCGGCAAGGGCGCCTTGCCCGGACATTGCATGCAGGTCCACAGGCGCCTGGGCTGCCGATGACAGGTTCACGATCCGCCCGTCCCGCGAGATGATAGGCAGCAGCCGCTGGGTGAGCACCCAGGGGGCCAGCGTGTTCACCACAAACCGCACATCCAACCCATTTGCCGTGCGCGTCTGCGGGACCTTGTATACTCCTGCGTTGTTGATCAGCGCGTCCAGTTGGCCGTGCCGTTCAGCGACCGCGTCTGCCAACGCTGCTGCGGCGCCAAGATCCGAGAGATCGGCAAGGTAAATCTCGTTCGTGCCGCCCACTTCTGCTGCTGCGGCCTCTAGCTTGTCCTGGCTTCTGCCATGCAGAAGGACGGTATGGCCCTGGCTGGCGATACTTTTTGCCGTTTGCAGCCCGATGCCGTCGGTGGAGCCAGTGATGAGAATGGTCTTGGGCATTGTTGCCTCCTGTCAGGTGAAGTCGGGCAGCAAATTCTCTGCCAGATCTTTAAGAGTGTCCTCCTCATCGCGGTTGTTGAAGCGCAGGTTGAGGGCCACGTGGTTGACGCCATGCGCCTGCAGCTCCGTCAGATGGTGGCGCAAGGCGTGGATGCCGGACTGGAACCCCAAGTGGATCGGACGGGCAGGGGCTTCGGGGTCGTCCAGAAGATCAATGTAAAGCGACTGCATGACCGGTTTGTCGGCCAGTCCTGCATCCTGAATACGGTGACGGTAATCGGCGATCACCCGCCCTTGCAAGTCTCCTGGGCGAGGGTAGGTCATCCAGCCATCGCCGTTTGCGGCAACCCAGTCCGGCGTTTGCTGGCTGCCACCGGTGATCAGCACCGGCAGGCGGGTGCCTGTCGGTTTCGGCAGCATATCCATCTGGCCAGAAAGCGTGCCATGTGCCGTTTCGGCTGCAGGATATGGATCTGCCATTGCACGGATATATCGTACAGCCTCGCGGAAGCGCGCGGCGCGGTCTGCAAAGCTCTTGGCGAGTGCAGGGTATTCCTCAGGCCGGTCGCCGGACGCCACCCCCAGCAGCAGACGACCACCCGACAGCACATCAACAGACGCGGCGGCCTTGGCAACATGCGCCGGATGGCGCAAGGGGAGGACAATGCTTGCCACGCCGAGGGCGATGTCCTGCGTCGCCATTGACAGCGCGCCAAGGTAAACAAACGGGTCAAAGATCTGCCCGGCATCGCCAAAGCTGGGCACATTGAACGGCACGTCGCGCAGCCAGAGCGCGGCAAAGCCGTGGTTTTCGGCAAGCTGCGCCCGTTCGATATGCCGTTCCATCGAGGCCACGGGGGTGGCGCCGTGCGCTTCAATCGGCACCACGAGGCCAAGGCTCAGCCGGTTGGGGCGGAATACTGCGTCGTAGGCCCGGTTGATCGGGTCAAAATGGGTCTGTTCGGGCAGGTCTCGCATTCGGGGGCTCCCGTTTTAAGGATCAGTACCGCACCACGGCGCGGCTCTCGAGGCTCTGGCGAACTGTGCTCAGGCCTGGGTCTTCGATGCGGTCGACGGCACTGTGGGCCACCGAAGGCAGGCCGCGGTTGTCGTAGATGTTGAAATAGACGATCTCCTCCGGTGTCATGCGGGAGGTGTAGATCCATTCGTGGCCCGGATTGGCGGCAAGCCCCAGAATGTGTCCGCGCCGGTCCGGATAGATCAGGTCGATTTCCACCCAGTCTTCAGGTGCAACGCTGTCCGGGCGGATGAAGCCGAGAGGCGCACTGCTGACGGGATTTCCGATTGGCCGCCACAGATTGATGAAGGCATAATGACCTCCGCGCCATTCGGCGGCCTGCTCTGGTCCGAGCAGATCCTCCAGCCTTTTTTCGGCGCCTTCCGGGCTGTAGTCGCTGTGGACGTTGCGCGCAGGCTTGCGGTCCGAGGCGTCACTATCGGTGCGCAGGGTATGGTCGAAGATCATCACATCGCGTGCGCCGATCCGACGGTAAAGCAGGCTTCGCAGTTCGGCCTCGTAGCCGGCCTGCCAGCCGTCCGTATCTGGCGCGGGGAGAACGGTGCTGGGGAAGTATTCGAAGGCGACGCCGTCATGGGCAAAGACGGGCTGCTCGGTCCCGGCCGCCCGCACGTCGGTAAGCACTACCTGTGTTTCGATCAGTTCAGGCGAGATCAAACGGCCAGACTTGCCGCCGGCATCGATCTGAAAGGCCTGACGGTGTGGGGTGTGAACGTGGTAATTGACATATCCAGCTTGGGACATCGGAGTTCTCCTGCCTGGGAGGCGCGGCCCTACTGAGGCCCTTCGCGCCCGCCATGTTTGACGGCCTATTTCTGTTGCCACCCAGAATTATGTGTTGCCGTCGGCGAATAAATGACCGATTCAGGAAATCATAATTCGGATTTTGGGTATAAAGATGGACACGGATGCGCTTCGCCTGTTTGTGCTGGCAGCGGAAAAGCTGAACATCAGCGCCGCCGGGCGCCAGCTTGGCCTCGCGCCTGCGGTGGCCGGAGCGCGGCTGGCCAAGCTGGAGAACACTCTCGGCGCGGATCTGCTGCATCGCAGTACGCGCAAGGTCTCTTTGTCGCTGGAGGGCGCCGAATTCCTGCCGTATGCGCGCGAGATGCTGGCGCAGGAGGACGCTGCACGGGCTGCGCTGGGGCAGGGCAGGGCACGTCCCGCAGGCGTCTTGCGCTTTACCGCGCCCAGTACTTTTGCCCAGCTCTATGTGGCGCCGCTGCTGCCGGATTTCCTGCAGGAGTTTCCCGAAATGACACTGGACATGCGCCTGTCCGACAGCATCTTCGACTTGATCGAGGGCAGTTTTGATCTTGCCGTGCGCAACTCGCCCCTGGCGGATACCAGTTTGAAGGGGCGCAAGCTGGCGGAGGACCGGCGGGTGTTGTGTGCTTCCCCGGATTACCTCGCCCGCCACGGAACGCCTGCGCATCCGGACGACCTCGCCCGGCACCATCTGATCGGTTTTAAGAGCCAGTCGGCGCGTACCTTGGCGGGGCCGGACGGCGCGGCCGGGGAGTTCGATCCGCGCCAGGCTCAGGGCCGACTGATCCTGGACGACGGGCTGACCCAGAAGCTGGCCACAATGGCGGGGGCGGGGGTTTCGATCAACTCGCTGTGGAGCGTGCATCAGGAATTGCAATCTGGGGCACTGGTGCAGGTGCTGCCCGGCTATGAGGTGGCTGACAAGTCGGTGCTTTGGCTGGTCTATCCCAAGGCCAACGTGCTGTCGCCGAAGGTGCGCGCATTCATGGATTTCCTGATCGCCCGCATTGGCAAGGCGCCGGCTTGGGAGGCGCATGGAAACGATGCTGCTTAAAGAATACCGCGCCCATTTCCGGGCGCGGTCTGTTGCAAGCATCCCCGTGGGTGCCCTCAGAACCAGCTGACGGTGTCTTCCATTGCCCTGCGGGTTTTGGGGAACTCCGGATCGGTTGCACGGTGGCCAAAGGCGAACATCACCGCAGGCTTGTACTTTTTGGGGTCGACGCCGAAGTGTTTCTCCAGCGTCTCGATGGTTTGTGCCATGTCAAAGCCTTCAATCGGGCAGGAATCGATGCCCATCAGCGCCGCACTGGTCATCATGTTGGAAAGCACGATATAGGCCTGCTTTCCGGCCCAGTCGGTGATTTCGCGGTCCGTGGTGATCCCGTGGTCGGTGGTCTGGAATTTTCCGTAGGCGCTGTTGAAGAACTCGATGACGTCGTCGGGCAGCTGCTTAACGCTGCGGTAGAAGTCCTGCAGGTAGTCCGATCCTGCGGTCATCGTCTTGGCGGTGTTCACCAGGATGATGCCAAAGTGACTGGCGGTTCCCAGTTGGCCGCTGGTGCCGTTCATCATGCCGTTTGCACCCCAGGTGAATTTACGGAACAGCTCCCGCTTTTCCTGAGATTGAATCATCAGGATCTTGAACGGCTCGTGTCCAAACGAGGTGGGTGACAGGCGCGCCGCCTCGAGAATGGTTTCGAAGTCGCCCTCGCTGATCTTGCGCTCGGGGTCGAAGACCTTAGTGGCGTGGCGGAAATTAAAGGCCTCAATGATCTCGGCCTGGATGCGGGCGGTGTCGGTCATGTCTTTCATGGGTCTTGCTCCAAATCTGATGACGCCGATCTAGGCCATGGCGGTCCGGCGGATTAGAAGCCGGATCAGTAAAACAGAATTCGGGTTTCAGGCATTAAGTACGCAACAAGTCCTTCAGGCGAAGTCCGCTGCGTACAGCGCTCAGCCGGACATTCCGTCTTTGAGCGCCGCTCTGTAAACGCCTCCACTACTAGCGGTGCTGCCCCACTAAGCAATCTTATGGTGTAAATCCGTCCAAGTCCCAAGAGTTGACTTTTTCGCCGGTAGGGGCACGAGGCGTTGCTGAATTATTTGATTGGCTTCAATGGAGTTTTTCAGATCCTAGTCAGCGCTTCTGAGTTCTATCGCTTGCCGCCTACCAGACAGCTCCAAGCTGGCCGAAAAGCGCAGAAATGATCGGATGATCCTTCCTTTCTGCCAGCGTCAGCATGACGAGACGCGCCGGGACACGCAGAATTTCGCTGATGGCAAGTCCGAAAGACTGACGCTGATGCAAAGCCACGGACTCGCGGCAAAGACTTAACCCAACACCAGAGCGGACCATTTCCAACATCGAGGCTTCCTGGTCCACCATCGCCACGGTGTTCTGTGTGCATCCATGTTGCGCAAAGATCTTTGTCAGCGACCGGTGATGAACCGAGGCCTCCGGTGTTCCGATCCAGGGCAACGCCGCAAGATCGGTCCAGTCCGCAGTCGCAACCCGCGTTTCCCACCCGGAAGACGCGATGACGCAGTAAGAAAAATCTGCGAGCGTCTTCGTGTAAAGCGGCAGATCAGACGGGATGGCACCCAATTCATCCGGTTTGGCCAGGTAAAACCCTGCGTCGATCTGGCGCCGCTTCAGCTTGTCGAGGATGCCGCCGCTGACGCCATGCTCCAGTTCGGTTTTGATATCCGGATGTTCTGAGCCAAGGCGACTGAGCAGCCGGCCGAGGCGAATGAATTCAGGGTCGACTATCGTGCCGATCCTGAGCGTGCCCGAGACACGCCCGCACTGGCGGCTCGCACTGCGGCGGAACTCGGCCATCGCGCGTAGCACCTGTTCAGCTTTGGGCAGGATCGCCGCGCCGCCGGGCGTCAAGTCCAGCCCCCGGGGCGTGCGCCGGAACAGGGTGATCCCGGTGTCCTCACTCAGCCGTTTGATCTGGTGGCTGACCGCAGGCTGGGTCAGGCTGAGAACCTCAGCCGCCTGCGAAACGCTGCCTTCGCGCGCGACGGTGACGAAGGCGAGGATGTTGTTCAGGTTCGAGTATCTGTCCATATTATGATCTCTAATATCACGCTGCGAAATTTGTCATTTGGAAAGTGCCGCTGCCCTGCCTAGTCTCCCGGGAAACGCGGCACCCGAATGTGCGCTGCACCGCAAATGCGCTGGTCTTTTTTTGGTCCGGAATGCTGGCGGCGGCCCGCTTTGGCGTTGCAGGCCAAAATTAGGGGGCGACCTTGCCGGATACCGGAACGGATTATGACTACATCGTGATTGGCGGCGGTTCCGCCGGTTGTCTGCTGGCCAACCGGCTGAGTGCCGACCCGGGCAACAGGGTGCTCTTGCTGGAGGCGGGAAAGGCGGACAATTACCCCTGGATCCACATTCCTGTTGGGTATCTCTACTGTATCGGCAATCCGCGTACCGACTGGATGTACAGCACCGAAGCCGACAAAGGGCTGAACGGCAGGATCCTGCGCTATCCGCGCGGCAAAACGCTGGGGGGCTGCTCGTCGATAAACGGAATGATCTACATGCGCGGCCAGGCTCGCGACTACGACAACTGGGCGCGTCTCAGCGGCGAGGATGGGTGGAACTGGAGCAACTCGCTCGGCGACTTCAAGGCGCACGAGGATCACTACAAGCTTGATGGCGGCGCCGATCCGATGGGTGACGGCAACGGCAGGTTTTCCGACATGCACGGGAAGGGTGGCGAGTGGCGGGTGGAAAAGCAGCGGCTGCGCTGGGACGTGCTCGACAGCTTTAAACAAGCAGCGGTCCAGGCGGGAATCGAGAAGACTGACGATTTCAACAACGGTGACAACGCAGGCGTTGGCTATTTCGACGTCAACCAGCGCTCGGGCTGGCGCTGGAACACCTCAAAAGCCTTTTTGAAACCCGTCAGATCCCGCCGCAATTTGACGATCTGGACCGAGGCGCAGGTCGAGAAGCTCACTTTCGGGAAGAGTGCCAGTGGCGCGTTGCGCTGTTCTGGTGCTCGGGTACACAGGAACGGTCAATTGCTGAGTGTGACCGCTCGGCGGGAGACGCTGCTCTCGGCCGGGGCGGTTAACTCGCCGCAGATTTTGCAGCTGTCGGGGATAGGTCCGGCGGCGCTGCTGCAGTCACACGGGATCAAAGTGCTGCGTGATGCTCCGGTGGGGGAGAATTTGCAAGATCACCTGCAGATACGCGCGGTTTACAAGGTTAACGGCACCCCTACGCTCAATACGCTGGCGAGCAATCTGCTGGGAAAAGCAAAAATTGGCGCGGAATATTTGCTGAAACGCACAGGCCCGATGAGCATGTCGCCCAGCCAGCTAGGCGCCTTTACCCGCTCGGACCCGAGCCGCAGCCATGCCAATCTTGAATATCACGTGCAGCCCCTCAGTCTTGAGGCGTTTGGCGAGCCGCTGCATGATTTTCCGGCGATGACGGTCAGCGTCTGCAATCTGAACCCGACCAGCCGGGGCCACGTGCGCATACGATCGGCCGATTTCCGCGATGCGCCGATGATCTCACCCAATTACCTAGCGACCGAGGATGACCGCAAGGTCGCTGCCGACAGCCTGCGGCAGGTGCGCAAGATCATGTCGCAGCCGGCAATGCAGTCTTATGCGCCTGAGGAATTCAAACCCGGTCCGCAGTATCAGAGCGATGAGGATCTTGCCAAGCTGGCCGGCGACATCGCGAACACGATTTTTCACCCGGCGGGCACAGTCAAAATGGGCCGCGCCAACGATGACAGCGCCGTGCTCGATCCGAATCTGCGGCTCAAAGGCGTCGCCGGCCTAAGGGTTGTTGATGCAAGCATCATGCCTGCGATCACTAGCGGCAATACCAATTCCCCAACCCTGATGATTGCGGAAAAGGCGGCCCGTTGGGTGCTGGCGGGAAACTGAACTTTGAACCGGCGCACTTTATGGCTTGCGGGGAAATATGCGGTGTCCGTTTCAGCGCCCGCCGGATACGTCCAGAATTGTGCCGCTGACATAGGACGAGGCGTCGGACAGCAACCAGCAGACGGATGCGGCAACCTCTTCCGCGCTGCCGCTGCGGCCCAGTGGCACCTCAGCGCCCTTTTTTTTCAGCCGGTCGCCGAGGCCTGCGGCTGCGTGCAGTTCGGTATTGATGAGACCAGGGGCAACGGCATTGACGCGGATGCCTGCAGCCCCGGCCTCGCGGGCGAGACCGACGGTCAGGCTGTCAATCGCACCTTTGGAGGCGGCGTAATGCACCCATTCGCCACCGCCACCCAGCCGCGCGGCGCGGCTGGACATCAGTACAATAGCGCCGCCAGCGGGGGGCATCTCGCGTATGGCGGCCCGTGCGGTCAGGAAGGTGCCCATCACGTTGACGTCGAACACACGGCGCAGATCCGATTCCTCCAGATCTTCGAGCCGGCAGGCGGGGCCGGTGATGCCGGCATTGGCGAATAGGCCTGTCGGTGCTCCGAAGCGGTCACGGCAGGTCTGAAACATCTTCTCGATAGCAGCAGGATCTGCGGCGTCGCCCTTGCACGCTATGGCTTGGCCGCCCTGCGCTGCGATTCGTTCGCACAGCGCGGTAGCAGCAGCATCGTTGGAAGCGTAGGAAAACACTACGGGGCGTCCTGCATTCGCCAGTGCCTCGACCGTGGCAGCACCGATGCCGCGGCTGCCGCCGGTGACGATAACTGCGCCATTTTCAGAATGCGACATTGGCGCCTCCCTTCAGAGAAAGAATTTCACGAGCTTCAGCCGGGGTGGCGGCATCCAGGCTCAGCCCCTCTAGGATACTGCGGATCTTGGTGACTTGCTCGGCGTTGCTTTGTGCCAGTGTTCCCGGCGAGATCCAGAGCGAATCCTCCAACCCGACACGGACATTTCCGCCCTGTGAAGCTGCCTGCGAAGCCACTGTCATCTGATTGCGGCCGGCCCCAAGGACGGACCATATATAGTCGCCGCCAAACAACCGGTCGGCGGTGCGTTTCATGTGCAAAACGTCCTCTGGATGCGCTCCGATGCCACCCAGCAGGCCGAAGACTGTTTGGACAAGGAACGGGCCCTTTACTAGGCCGCGGTCGGCGAAATGGGCCAAATTGTAGAGGTGACTGGTGTCATAACATTCGAATTCGAACCTAGTGCCGTTGGAAGTGCCGATCCGCAGGATGTGTTCGATGTCTTTGAATGTGTTCTTGAACACCAGGTCGCGGCTGCTTTCGAGGTGTTCGCGCTCCCAGCTGTGTTTGAATTCGGTAAAGCGGCTGAGCATCGGATACAGCCCGAAATTCATCGACCCCATGTTCAGTGAGGCTAATTCCGGCTTCAACTCGGCAGCGGGACGCATCCGTTCGGCCACGCTCATGTGGGGGCTGCCGCCGGTAGTGAGGTTGATCACTGCATCGGTGGCCTGTTTGATCTGCGGCAGGAAGGCGCGGAAGGCATTGGGTTCCTGGGTGGGGCGGCCGGTCTCGGGATCCCGGGCGTGCAGATGCAGGATAGATGCCCCGGCGGCGGCGGCGGCAAGCGCGTCGGAGGTGATCTGCTCCGGCGTGACTGGCAGATGCGGTGACATCGAGGGGGTGTGGATTGCGCCTGTTACGGCACAACTTATGATGACTTTTCGGTGTAGTTTTGTCATTGGTATGGGCTCCGGGATGTCTGGGGCTGCTTGTTGCGCTGGTCTGGGGCAATTACATGGCTTCAACGTTGCCGCACACACTGAGCGCCTGGCCTGAGATGTTGCGGCCGCCGGGGGCACAGAGGAACAGGCAGGTTGCGGCGATTTCCTCGGCGCTGACCATCCGGCGTAGCGAAACCTTGGCGAGGTTCTGCGCTTGCATCTCGTCAAAGCTGATCCCGAGCTCCTGAGCGCGGGCAGTGATCACCTGTTCAATACGAGGCCCCTTAATCAAGCCAGGTAGCACTGCGTTGGCGCGTACGCCCTTGGGCCCCAGTTCTGATGCCAGGCTTTTCACCAAACCGGAGATGCCCCATTTCGCGGCGGCATAGGGCGTGCGGTAGGCAAAGCCGTGCCGCCCGGCGACCGAGGACATAGCGATGAAGACGCCCTGGCTGGCAATCAGATGTGGTGCGCCGAACCTTGCGGCCAGATAGGCGCTGCGTAAGTTCACGTCCAAGGTTTTGTCCCAGTCCGGGGCGGCTATTTCGGACACTGCCGCAGTTGGCCCGGCAATACCGGCGTTCGCGATAACAACGTCGATCCCACCCATTGCCTCGGTGGCCTCGACGAAGAGGCGACGAGAAGCGTTCTCGTCGCTGGCATCAGCCACAGAGCCGGTCACCGCGTCGCCAGTGGCGGCCGCAACCGCTTCCTTGTCGATGTCGGACAGGTGGATCTTGGCACCGGCTTCGGCGAAACCGGAGACGATTTTGGCGCCGATCCCGCCGGCGCCGCCGGTGATCAGGACCCTGAGGCCCGGCGGGGGCGTCAGCGATTGGAGAATGGACATGTCATCTTGCTCCTGCAGACTGTTTTTCGTGCCCGGCCAAAAGGAAGGCCTGAATTTCGGCTGCGGCGGTCTGGATGTCATTAATGATCGCGTCGCGCAGGGCGGTTGCGTCCCTTGCTGTCATGGCTTCCAGCGCGGAGTCGTGGAACTGCATCGAATTGGCCATATGGGTCTGGTCGGGCAGGCTGGCGCGGATCGAGGGGCCGACGATAATCCATAGGCGCTGGATCATTTCCAGCAGCAGCGGCCAGCTCGCGGCGGTATAAATGCTGCTGTGGAAGCCGGCGTTGGCAACCAGATAGGCACCGGTGTCTCCGGCTTTGGCCGCCTCGAGCAGAACGCTGTGGGCTTGGCGCACGGCCGCAATGTCCCCTTCGGTAGCCTGGGTTGCGGCACGGGCTGCGGCGCGGCCTTCGAGGTCTAGCCGTATTGTGGTGATCTCCTGGAAGTCGTCGAAACTGAGCGAGCGCAGCCGTAGGACACGACTGCTTGTCAATTCCAATGCGCCCTCGGCGGTGAGCCGTGTCAGCGCTTCTCGTACGGGCATTGCGCTCACACCCAACTCCCCGGCGAGTCCACGGCTGGAGATCGTATCGCCCGGCCGGTAGGCGCCAGTTATCAATTGGAGCCGCAGTTTGTCATAGATTTGCTGCTGCAGACTGTCCCGCTGCAATGGCTGCTTGCTGGATTTTGGTTTGGCGCCGAACAGTTCCATTTTAAGGTCCGCTGGTTTAAGTGTGATCTGAGATCGCAGATAGCACTCGCAATGCGGTCAGTCAACTGTTCGGATCTGCGATAGGGCATAGATCCGGTTCGGAATGCAACTTTATACAGGAAAAGGATATACTAATTTCAGTTGTTGGTCGCTTTTTATTTTTTTCAACAAAATTACTCTTGGGGTGCGACTTCAGTATTAGGAGGACGGACCCCATGAAACCAACACGTGATGAACAGATTTGGATGTACCGGACGATGGTAACCAGCCGCAGGTTTGACGAGGCTATCGGCGAAATTTACATGGATGGAAAGCAGCCCAAAATGGATTTTGCCAAAGGGCCACTGCCTGGCGAGATGCACCGCAGCGACGGGCAGGAACCAGTCGCGGTGGGTGTCTGCGCCCATTTGACTGCCGAAGATGTAGTGACCGGTTCCCACCGTCCTCACCACGAAGCGATTGCTAAGGGCGTGGATCTGGACAGGATGGCGGCCGAGATTTTCGGCAAGAAAACTGGTCTTTCAGGAGGCATGGGCGGGCACATGCATCTGATCGATGCTGAGGTGAACTTCAGCTGTTCGGGCATCATTGGCCAGGGGCTCGGCCCGGCCGTTGGTGCCGCGCTCAGCCGCGTGATCCAGGGCAAGCCCGGTGTCGCTGTCAACTTCATCGGCGACGGGGGGCAAACGAGGGTGCCTGGCATGAGGCGATGAACCTGGCAGCGGTTTGGAAGCTGCCGTTCATTTCGGTGATCGAAGATAACGGCTGGGGCATTTCGACCCCCAAGAGCGCGTCGACATCAGTGGAAAACCACAGCGTGCGCGCCGCGTCCTACGGTGTTCCGGGTTACCATGTCAAAGGCAATGACCCCTACGAAATCTACCGGGTCGCGGGTGAGGCGATTGCTCGGGCACGCGCTGGAGAAGGACCTTCGCTGATCGTGGTCGAAACCTACCGACTTCAAGGGCACTTTGTCGGCGATGATTTCAGCTACTTGCCGGAGGGAGAGCTGGAAGGTCAGCGGGCCAAGGATCCGATCCCGACAATGCGGAAGAAACTGCTCGCCGACAGCGTGGCTACGCCGGATGAGCTGAACGCCATTGAGGTGGACTGCAAAAGCCGCGCCGAGCGCGCGATCAAATTTGCCGTTGAAAGTGAATACCCGTCGCCCCAGTTCGCGCACGACATTGTTTTTGCGGCTTGAGCCCGAAGGAGGCTGAAATGGACAAGACAAACGAACGTGTGATGACCAGTTCGCAAGCTATCGCTGAAACGCTGGCGCAGGAAATGCGGAATGATCCAAGCGTCTTCGTTCTGGGCGAGGATATCGGCACATTCGGCAGCCTTTATGGCAATACCCGCGGCTTGCTTGATGAGTTCGGAGAGAACCGCGTGCGCGACACGCCGATTTCCGAGACTGCAATTGTCGGGGCGGCGGTTGGGGCCGCTGCGGATGGCATGCGCCCGGTTATCGAGCTGATGTTCGCGGACTTTTTCGGTGTCTGCTATGATGCGATCTACAACCTGATGGCCAAACACCATTTTCTTTCTGGGGGCAAGATCAAGGTGCCGATGGTGTTGATGACCGGCACCGGTGGCGGCAATGCGGATGGCGCGACCCAGTCGCAGAGCCCCTTTGCTGCGTTCGCGCACTTTCCCGGGCTGAAGGTTGTCTCGCCATCCAATTCCTACGATGCCAAGGGGTTGCTCGCAGCGGCCATTCGCGATGACAGCCCGGTGGTCTACTTGTTTGACAAACGCCTGCACGGGCTGGCCTGGCTAGGCACGGAAGAAGCCGCTGCGGTGCATGTTCCAGAAGACAGCTACACCGTGGAGATTGGAAAGGCGAAGATCGCCCGCGAGGGCAGCGACGTCACCATCGTCGGCTTCGGCATGGGGGCGCACAATGCCCTCAAGGCCGCCGGTCAGCTCGAAAAGCAGGGGGTCAGCGCCGAGGTGATCGACCTGTTGAGCCTGGTGCCGCTGGATCGCGATACGATCCGCGCCAGCGTGGCCAAGACCGGGCGGCTGATCGTGGTGGACGACGACTACCTCAGCTACGGGATAACCGGTGAGATCATCGCCACTGTCACCGAGCACGACGTGTCAGTCCTCAAAGCCTCGCCGAAACGAGTGGCGCATCCGGATGTCCCGATCCCCTGCGCCCGGGACGTGGAGCAGGCCTTTATGCCCGACGACGGCAAGATCCTGGCGGCCTGGGACCAGATGAACGCTGCTTGACCCCGGGATCTGTCTATGGCCAGAAATCGGTCGCCCCGACTTGGGGCGGCCGACCTTTGCCGGACCGCTTATTCGGAGTTTTGAGATGCAAATGAAAGCCGTTGGCTACAGGACACCCGGTCCGATCAATCGCGACAATGCGTTGCAAAACATAACGCTTTCTAAGCCCGTACCGAGGGGCCGGGACCTGCTTGTAAAGATACATGCCGTCACGGTGAATCCGGCTGACGTCAAAATCCGCCAGAACGTGGCGCCCGCTAGCGGGGAGTGGCAGGTACTGGGTCTGGATGCTACCGGTGTCGTCGAGGCCGTCGGCAGCGCGGTGCAGGATTTCAAGTCGGGTGATGCGGTGTTTTATGCAGGCTCGCCGGCGCGGCAGGGCACCAACGCCGAATACCACCTTGTCGATGAACGCATCGTTGCGCGCAAACCGTCCACGCTCAGCGACGCCGAGGCGGCAGCCATGCCGCTTGCCTCGTTGACGGCAATGGAAACACTCTTCGACCGGCTCGCTGTCAGCCGCCCCACCACCGAAGGTGCCGGAACCATTCTCGTCATCGCCGCCGATGGAGGCGTCGGCTCAATGGCCGTTCAACTCTTGCGTGAGTTGACTGATTTGACGGTCATCGGCACCGCCTCGGATTCGGCATCCCGGACACGCGTCCAGGCACGCGGAGCGCAATACGTAATCAGCCACAGGCAGCCAATGGCACCGCAAGTCGAGGCACTGAACATCGGCGCACCGGGATTCGTTCTCTCGACTAGCCACACGGCCGAGCATCTGGCGGATATTGCCGAACTGATCGCGCCCCAAGGTCGGCTGGGAGTGACTGACGATGCGAGAAACGGTATCGACGCAATGCCCCTGATGGCAAAGGCCGTTTCTCTGCATTGGGAGGCGATGTCCACCCGGCCTGTCTTTGGAACACCGGACATATCGGAACAAGGCAAGCACCTAAGAAAAATCGCTTCCCTCGCGGCTGCAGGCCGTCTCAATTCTCCCTTGGGAGAGGTTGGCGGCCGCATTAATGCTACCTCGCTCCTCTCGGCCCACGCGCGGGTTGAAAGCGGATCGCTCCAAGGCAAGATAGTGCTTGAGGGATGGGGGGAAGGACAAGTATCGGCTGATTTCGCTGCCGGGGTGGCTGGGTAGATTAGGGTCACCGCGTCTTTCCCAGCGATCTTCCGTAAGTGCGAATGTCTATATTCTAGTCTGCCGCCCAATAGATTCTGCGATAATCCGGCTGAGCTCTGTTTTGTATCGCCTGATTGGACCGGAAAGGTACGATTTTCGTGGATTTTTCCTGTTCAAATTTGAAACCGTCTTTGAACAATCATACGTTCACGGACAGAATGAGTAGGTTACGGTGGTTGCCCGCTCCCGCAACCAACACAATTTCCTCAATACCTTCAAAGGCTTCAGGCATAACGCCCGGAGCCTTTCCTGCGTTTGCACCCGCCGCACCCGCCGCAAGGCGCAGCAGCCCGGCCAGATCGCCCTCAAGGGTCAGATCCAGGCCAGCGCCCTCCGCCGCAGGCGTCAGCACGATCCGTTCCACCAGAGCCCGCAGCGCCTCCTTGGCCTCGACCATGCCCTCGGCCGTGCCAAGGCCCTTGATCCGCCGCGACACCCGCTCCCGGTAGGCCTCCGCCATCGACGGGTGAAACACCACCGGGTCCGGGGCAGGGCTGTGTTCCAGCTTGCGGGTTTCGCAAATTCCCGGACAGGGATTTCGGTAATTCCCGGACAGCTCCGGGCTCCGAACACGGTTGGTCATCGCCTGTCCCGTCACGGCACTCTGCCGATCTTTCAACCGGATCGGGAGGGGACAGGCCACGACGGAAGCAACCGAGGCGCATGACTGTGCAAGACATACGAACGATTTTACGACTGACGCATGACCAGGGGCTTTCGGTGCGCGAGGTTGGCCTGCGCCTGAAGCTCAGCAAGACGACGGTGGCGACCTACCTGCTCCGGGCCAGGGAGGCAGGTCTGAACTGCTGGCCCTTGCCAGCTGGCCGCAATGACGATGCGCCGCTGAAGCAAGTCCTTTTCCAGCGTGTCGGCCGCCCGCCCCGTGGCCTCACGGAGCCCGACTGGCCGAAGATGGCGGCGGAGATGAAGCGCAAAGGGGTGACGCTGGTGCTGCTCTGGGAGGAATACCGGGCGGCGCATCCCGACGGCTATGGCTACACTTGGTTTTGCGAGCGTTACAGGGAGTTCGAGAACCGCATCCGCCCCCGGTATCGCAACCGCCATGAGGCCGGCGCAGTGATGCAGACGGACTCTGCCGGCCAGACGATTTCAATCATCGATCCGGCCACGGGGGTTGAACATCGTGCGCAAATCTTCGCCGCTGTTCTGGGCGCATCAAACTACACCTTCGTTTGGGCGAGCCTCAGCCAGAAGCTGCCGGATTGGATTGAAGCCCAGGTCCGGGCCCTGAAGTTTTTCGGCGGGGTCCCCAGGGGAATTGTCTGCGACAATCTCAAGGCCGCCGTGGCTAAACCGCTCTGGTTCGAGCCGTCACTGACCAAGACGTGTCTCCGACATGGCCACACATTACGATACGACGGTGCTGCCCAGCCCACCAGACCCGATCACCGCTACGCCGATCCACGACAATATCCGTGGACCCGGCTACTACGAGTAACCCCGGAAAGGACAAACAGATGCTCACACATCCCACCCTCGAGCAGATGGTGTCTCGTTGCTGCCGCGCTGCCAGGGGCTTTGAGGATCACAGAAGAAAACTTGGATACCAGTGTCTGTCTTCAGCGTCTCATGTTGCGCCATCTCAGCACATGGTCCCATGTGAGTGATTTGCACAAGTGGCTTGGAAGGCTCTAAATTGATTTGGTAATGGTATCTCGAACAGCCTCAGCACCGTGACCTGCAAGCGCGGGACCGTTCTTTTTGCGCGGACCTGCACCATGGCCGGGCATAGGGGGCAGATGCAGCAGGAGCATGAACCGTGTTTTGCGTTCCACCAGAGTGCCGATCGCCGAGCTCTTCAGGCCGAGGATAAGATCGCCTTCCCAGTGACCCGGCATAGCGCGGTCTTCTGCTTCGGCGGGGCGTTCGCTGATCATGAACTGAACGGACACAAACGGTTTGCCTTTGCCTTTGCCTTTTCGCCGCGCTCGCGGGAGACGTAGCGCCCGTCCGGAACGCAAGCAGGCAACCAACTCCCGCCGCAGCGCACCACGGCCTTGAATGAACAAGGACTGATATTTGGCCTCATGGCTGATACGCATCATCGGGTCATCCGGATAATCAAGAGGCAAACGGCGGGCGACCTGCTCTGGGCTCCAGGCCGTTGCCCATCTGCGATGTTGTCGGCGCACAGACCGTCTCTTCGTCCAAGACACGTCAGGACCGGCCAAGATGTTCCCGTTTGGGCCTTCGATATGACCTGAAAGCCGCTCTTCGACATAGTGCCGCAATGCATCGTTCTGAGCCAGCTTTGGTCTCTTGGGGCGGCGCGCTGATCGATCCGCATGCCATCGCGCTGTTGTCGCCGATATTCAAAGCCCCTTGAGCGTGTCGCTGCATTCCGCCGAAGTTCCAGGGAAACGGTCGAGGCGGATCGTCCAATCTTCCTTGCAATCGCGCAGACACCGAAGCCTTGCGCTCTGTACAAGGCGATCTCTTCGCGCTCAGCAAAACACAGATACCGGCTGGAAAGCGGCTGAGATGCATTTTCAAACTTGGATGGCGGCATGCCTCCGGCCTCCCGAAACCAACGACCGCCAACTGGGGCAGACGCGCCAGCTTGCACGCCAGCTTCTTCGCTGGAAACGCCTTGCTTGATGAGTTGCCAAAACATGACTTGCTGGGAACGCAGTACCGCCCGTGGCCGTCCCGGTAAATGCAGTTTACCTCCTGTGCTGCGCTTTGATGCGCGTTTGCGGTTTGTCATCACAACCTCCAATTCGGAACCGTTGCGACAACCGTTTGAATCCGCCCAAAACCTGTCGATCAAATACGCAGAGCGGTTGGGCGAAGCCGGTACAGAACCTTCGGTCGGCAGCGTTGGAGACAGCTATGACAACGCGCTGGCCGAAACGATCAATGGTCTTTTCAAGGCCGAGGTCATTCACCGCCGCGGCCCTTGGCGCAACTTCGAGGCGGTGGAATACGCAACACTCGAATGGGTGGACTGGTTCAAAAATCGCCGCCTGCTCGAGCCTATAGGGAATATTCCGCCGGCAGAAGCAGAGGCCAATTTCTATGCGGCTATGGAAACTGAGGAACGAGCCGCGTAACGAACTGAAATCAGCCTCCGGCAAAACCGGGGCGGTTCACGTCGCCGCTGCGCTCGTGCGCGCCAGCACCACAGAGCTGGTCGACATCCCGCGGCATGAGGCGGTCGGCGACAAACCCGAGCATCTCGGCAAGCAGGTTGGTGCCGGACGTCTCCGACAGAAGTGCACGCAGCGTCGCGGCGTCTGATAGGCTGTCCTTGGTCATGGTCGTTCTCCTCGGTCATAGGTCAGGTCGGCAAACCAAACCTTAGCCGAAGAACAACCGTGGCCGCCAAGCGGCCCGCGCTACCGGCGGAACTTACACCAACCGTTGGGACACTGCTAATACGACCCGCAGAGTAACGAAAATCTCAATTGCCAAATCGGAGTAACGCGCCTGGCCACCGCGGGTTTTGCAGTGCGACGATGCCCAAAATTCAGCCACATCATTTGACAGCCATACGGCCACATCACCACGTTGCCGAAGGCTTTCGTTGTATTCTGATGCGTTCGCCACCTGATACCGTGCCTTTTTAAACTAGTCCCGACGGGCATCATTCAATTTGTGGGGAAACGATCGTCGCTCACGTCATAGAAAACGCTGAGGATACTTCGAGAAGCCGATCCCTGCAACACGGTCGGACAACACCATTTCGGTGGATCAAAAATCTTGCGCAAACACGCTTGACTGGGCACTCCCCGCTACCGAAGTCCTGACCCCATGGCAGCAAAGTTCCCGGCGACCTGAAAACCCCATAATTTCGCCATACTCGACAGGTTGTCTCAGTATGGTTAGGGAAATTGACAGAGGTACAGGTTATTGGGTCAAGCGGGTATCAGGTGGCTGATGGTCTTGTTCGTCCTCGAGAGCATTGCTGTTATAGCAACCTATCAGATTGTATTTCCCATCGAATGTCACGCGACCGGAATAGCGGGATTGTGCCGCGGGTTGAGGGGGGCGTTTATCAGCGCCATCTGCGTTTCCGCTGCCTTTGTAGTCCTGATGTGCGCTCGTACCAGAAGTTGGCACCGGTTTCTCGAACTGATGAGGGTACCCAATCAAAAGACCTTTTGGGGTAAGGTACACTTGCTGGGCATCGTGATCATATTTCTGCCAGTACTGATCATCCCGCCAGGGGAGGTGAACGAAAAATTCCTTTATGTTTCCATTCTGCTTGCCGGTGGCGGTGCCATAGCAGCACTTGGATTCTTGTTTTGGGTACTAAGGCCGTTGTCCTGGTGGAATTGGCTTGGAACCGCGCGTTTCCAGCCGCTTGTAATCTTGCTGTCGGCTGCATTGATCCCGTCCCTGGCACATTTGATAGAGCCGCTGTGGGCGGTCGAGCTCGTGTCCACCGGCACATTCAAAGGTGTGGCGTTTTTGCTCTCTGCAGTTGATCCTGAGGTTTTCATTGATCCAGGCCGTGCCTGGATCGGGCTTCCAGGATTTGTTGTAGCTGTCGCCAGCCAGTGTTCCGGCATTGAAGGGTTCGCACTGATCAGCGGGTTCATGGTGATATATGCTGTGCTGTTTCGCGAAACACTAAGGCAGAGCGTATTCTGGCTCATTCTTTGGCCAATCGCTCTTCTGGCCAGTTGGGTATTTAATATCCTGCGCATTACTGTCCTGATTCTGCTTGGCAGGTATGTCTCGCCGGAGCTGGCGGTAAACGGCTTTCACAGCTTCGCCGGGTGGTTGCTTTTCATCGTTCTGGCGCTTGGAGTGCTCAATCTCGCTCAAGCTATGCCGACACTCCGCCGAGTGAATTATGCCCTCCCAGACAAGGAAAAATTGAGCGCCAACCCTATAGCCGCTCTGATTGTCCCTTTTATTGCCTTTATGATTTCGGGCGTAATTGTTCATGCATTCTGGGAACACCCTGCTCTTGGATATCCGTTCCAGGCGGCGGTTCTGCTTGGCGTATTGGCCTGGATGCGCAGCGCGCTAATTCCTCAGATCCGGCTGTCGTTGGACCCGTTTTCAATCGCGATAGGTCTTGCCGTAGGAGGCGGATGGGTGTGGTTGTCCGAGCCCTCTCAAGGAGATGACCTGGTTTTGGGAGCTTTAAGCGGTAGCGCGTTCTTGGCCTGGGCGATGGTACGCGCGTTGGGAACCACATTTCTGGTTCCCGTGGTGGAAGAGGCTTTCTTTCGCGGCTACGTTCTAGCCAGGCTCGATACCGGCTCTACGGTCGCAAAAGTTATCGCAGTTTTTGTGTCGACTGCTTTGTTTGCAGCGCTGCATGGGCGCTTGGTTTTGGCAGGCATCGCAGGCCTTTTTTTCGCGGCTGCAATGTTACGCCGGGGTCGACTGGGCGATGCGGTTGTCGCGCATATTGTCGCGAATGCATCCGTCGCCGCAGTCGCCTGGTATACCGAGCAATGGTCTTTGATCTGAGCAGAGCTTACCCTGCCTTGCGGCGCCGGTTCACCTCCCATGCCAGCACCAGAGCAGCGGCTAGAGCTGCGAGAGCCATTGCTCCTGTCGATGCGTCAATTTCAGGAACAGAGGCCGGCCGCCCTCCGCCGATGCTTACATCAACGGCGCCGAGATCGACGCCGATCGATTGAGCCGCTACGACTGTGGGCAGCACACTCAACAATGCAATGAAAGCACCGCAAACACTAACTATCTTGCCAATACACGTCATGGACAGATCCTCTTTTGAACGATTCTCCCCATAATTGAGGCATATTAACTAAAAATCAAATAAGTCTCTGCATTGTTCAGCAGTTAGCGGTCAATCGTGCCGCAGGTGGATCGTTGTTTCAAGTTTCACCGGCCTTCCAGTTCGCACGAGCAAAATTCACTGGAGTGATTTGGACAGAAAAAAACATTCCAGAGCAGGGAGACTGCCTTTGGTCGGCCGAAAGGTGTTGAGCTGGGGGTTATCGAACACGATGAACACCGGGTTCTGCATCAAGGTCTTGAAGGGAGCGCTGGCCCGACATGGCCCGCCCGAGATATTCAACTCTGATCAGGGTTCACAGTTCACCAGTACAGATTTCACCAGCGTGCTGCGTGCCGCCAAGGTGAAGATATCAATCGATGGGCGTGGCCGCTGGGTCCATAATCGCATGATCGTACGGCTCTGGCGCTCGTTGAAATACGAATGCGTCTACTTGAACGCCTTCGAGACCGGTTCGGAGGCCCGCTCCGGGATCGGTACCTGGAGCAGATACTACAACGAAATGCGACCGCACTCATCGCATGGCTTGCTGACCCCGACGGAGGGCTATGTTACTGGAGACCAAAATCTGAAGGCCACCGCCTGAGATGAAACCCATGCTTTAGCTTTAACCGGCGGAAAACTGGTCGAAAAAACCAGGACCACCTCTCTTTTCAATCCCCGCGATTTTGCGCAAAGTTGCCGTTAGCTGTGCGCTATCATACGTTTACATGATTTCGGGGGGTAGGTAGGTTGCGGCGGTTGCCTGCTCCCGCAGATAACGAAATTTCCTTCGTTCTATCAAAGGCTTCTGGCATCCCGCCCGAAGCCTTTTCTGCGTTAGGGCCCGCGCTGCCCGTGCACAGACGCAAAAGCCCCGCCAGATCGCCCTCTAGCGTCAGATCCAGGCCAGTGCCCGCCGCCGCAGGCGTCAGCACGATCCGCTCCACCAGCGCCTCAATGGATTCTTCCATGCCTGGCCTCGCGCTCGGCGGCTTCCCGGTCGACCAGAAGGTTGAGCCGTTCCACGGAGTCAAGGTTTTCGAACTTGGCGCCAGCGCGGCGCTGTTCGTCCAGCGCCTTGGCCATGCCGGTGAAGCCAGACGTCCTTTCGGCATTCAGCCCCTTCTTGTGTTTCAGAGGGGGTATGCTCGGTTCGTCGACCAGTTCTCCCCATGAGCCCGTGAAATCACTGCCCGCGGTCATGCGAAGCGGGCACCTTGATGCCGAAATGCACCGGACAGTCGCCGACCTGACTAATCAAATACTTGCAGGCAGGAATCCTGTCCGGCGGCCGAGATGCAGCCTGGCGATTAAAACCTGAGGCCCGGAACAATCCGCGGCGATGCAACGACAGGATTGGGGCAGGCCTGGCAAACGCTGACGAGCTGCTTGGCAAACTCCAGTTGCCCCAGGTTCGGGGCGAAGATATTCCCCTGAACAGGCCTTCATTCCTTTCGAGTATGGTGATGGGCCTCTTGCGCCCACTCCATCCGAACCCCATGTGCTGAGGTGGTCCGGCACGGATGCGCTGTACCTTACCGGCGCCGGTTCAGGCTTGCACTTGGCTCGGGTCGGCTGTTCAGGAAATATGAAATGGATGCTGTTTTGCGATTGCCAGCACCGGCGGGTTGCCGCCGGACCCGTCAGGGTTGCGGCGGGCGGCATGTCCTGCAAAGTGCAAGATCATGACACCGATGGATTTTGCCGGTTTTGCCGCCGGTCTGGGCGGTCTGTTCATCGGCGGCGAGTTGCTGGTGCGCGGGTCGGCTGCCCTTGCCGCGAAGCTGGGGCTGCCGCCATTCCTCATTGGTCTGACGGTCGTGGGGTTTGGCACCTCGATGCCGGAGCTTCTGGTGTCCCTGGACGCGGCTTTGAAGGGCCTGCCGGAGATAGCGATCGGCAATGTGGTTGGCTCCAACATCAGCAACATCCTGCTGATTATCGGACTGGCGGCGCTGGTCCGGCCCATCGGTCTGGCGCAAGCTGCGCCGGTGCGGGATACGGTGGTTATGACCGCGGCGGCGCTGTTGCTGTTTCTTCCCTTTTCGCAGGGAATGGTGGGCCGGGCAGCAGGTGCGGCCCAGTGCGCGGGGCTGGCGGGTTACCTCGTCTGGGCGTACCGGAGCGCACGCGATGGGGCTGGAGACGCTGGAACCGGGGCGGAGGCAACTGGGGATGTGAGGTGGCCGCTGCTCTGGGCGGCGGCGGGGCTGGCGCTGATGGTGCCGGGGGCTCGGCTGCTGGTCGACGGAGCAGTGGTGATTGCTCAGGGCTTAGGGTTGCCGGAGGCCTATATCGGCCTTACCGTAGTCGCCGTGGGTACCTCGCTGCCAGAACTGGCGGCCTCGATTGTGGCCGCATACCGGCGGCAGCCGGACATTGCGTTGGGCAACATCGTTGGCTCGAATATCTTCAACGTGCTGGGCATCCTAGGGCTGACCGCTGTCATAATGCCGGTCCCTGTTGACCGGCGGTTTTTGGTGTTCGACCTGCCGGTGATGGCGGCGGCCTCCATCCTGCTGATGCTGGTCCTGCTGCGCGGGCAGCGCTTGGGCCGGAGGGGCGGTCTGTGCCTGATTGCGGGATTTGCGGTCTATGTCTGGAGTGCGCAGGGGTGACTGGAGAACGGCGATGTTCATAGATCCGGGCAGTTATGCCCCGGCGCTGTCGCTGGCCCTGACAGCGGCGGTCTTTGCGGCATTTGCCAGCGAGCGGCGGCCAGCGGATATGGTAGCTTTTGTCGGCGCATGCACCGCACTGCCGCTGGGGCTGGTGACCACAGAGGATGTGCTGGCGGCGCTGGCCAACCCGGCCCCGGCAACAATTGGCGTGATGTTCATTCTCAGCGCGGCGTTGGTACGGACCGGTGTTCTGGAGCTGCTGACAGGGATCATGGCGCGGCTGGCGAGGCGCCATGCTGTCCTTGCTCTTGGCGCCTTCTTTACCGCGGCGGCGGCGGCATCTGCGGTTCTAAACAATACGCCGGTGGCCATGGTGCTGATTCCGGTCGCCATCGGCCTCGCCCGGGATGCCGGGACAATCCCGTCAAAGCTGCTGATCCCGCTGTCCTATTCGGTGATCCTGGGCGGTACGATCACGATGATCGGAACCTCCACCAATCTGTTGGTGGATGGTATCTCGCGAGGCCTTGGGCTGGCGCCGTTCGGGCTGTTCGAAATTGCACCGCTGGGCCTGGCGGTGTCGGTGGCGGGGGGCGGGTTCCTTGCTCTTGCAGGGAGGCATCTGCTGCCAGGCCGCGAAACGGTGTCGAGCCTGACGGCGGTGCGGGGGGCAAAGAGCTGGCTGTTGGATGTTTTTATCCCGGAAGGCTCTCCCCTTATCGGCATGCCGCCTCTGGCGGCGCCGGAACTGACGAGGGGCGGCGGCCGGGTAGCCGACGTCGTGCGCGGAGATGCCTCGCTGCGCCGGGATCTGGCGGCAGTGCGGTTGGAAGCGGGCGATATCGTGGTGTTGAAGGCTCGCGACAGCGAGCTTCGTGCTTTCAGCGAAGGCATTGCGCGGGGAGCAGAGATTCCGGACCTGGAAAGCGGCCGCACACGCTTGTCGCAGACCGCCGAGTTGCTGGTCGGACCGGGATCTAGAGCGGCTGGGCGGACACTGGGCGGTCTGCGCTGGCGGCGGCGGTTCGGGGTTTACCCGCTGGCGCTGCACCGCAGGGGGGCCTCTGTAAGGGAGCGGCTGGAAAATACAGCGCTGAGGGCAGGAGATACGCTGCTGGTCGAGGGGGCGCCTGCGGATATTCAGCGGCTGGTGCGGGAGCAGAACCTAGTGCCGCTTGGGGAGAGGCAGGCCCGCGCCTTCCGGCACCGCAAGGCGCCTCTGGCCGCGGCGATCCTGCTAGGTGTGGTGGTGTTGGCGGGTCTTGATGCGGCACCGATACTGGCCCTGGCGCTGATTGGCGCAGCGCTGGTTTTGCTGACGGGATGCATCGAGCCTGACGAAGCATTTGCGGCGGTGGACGGGCGCCTGCTGATCCTGATCGTGTCGATGCTGGTGCTTGGCCGTGCGCTGGACAGGAGCGGGTCGATAAATCTGATTGTCGGTTCTCTGACCCCCTTGCTGGCGATGGTAAGCCCCTGGGCCGCCTTGGCGATCATGTTTACCGCCACGGCTGTCCTGACTGAAGTTCTGACCAACAGCGCGGTTGCAGTAATCATGACCCCGCTGGTGGTAGGGGTCGCGGTCAGCTTAGGGGTGGATCCGCGCCCTTTTGCAGTGTCTGTGATGTTTGCAGCGTCGGCCAGTTTTGCCACTCCGTTCGGGTACCAGACCAACACTTTGGTCTATGGGGCGGGCGGCTACAAGTTCATAGATTTTCTGCGGATCGGGGTCCCGATGAACATTGTCACAGGAACTGTTACCGTCCTTTTGATCCCGCTGCTCTGGCCGCTGAACTGAGTGGCGCGCGCGCCTGAGCCCCGCCGCGTATGGCAGGGGCAGAAAGGAAGAGGGGAGATTTGTAAGATCATGTTTTTAATAAGGTAGTTATTTTCACGGAGCACTTGCCTTTGCGTCAGTCCGTACCCATCTCAAAGGTAGGCGGTCCAATGTGGACCGCTGTCTCTCTGATGGAGAAGCAGATGAGCAGAGCAGCTTATGGCGCTCTTCTCGCGGCCTTGGCGGCGCTCCCGGCTAACGCAATGAGCGCCGGGATTGATGTCGATGGCGATGGAAAAGCGTCCCTCACAGAATTGCAGGCCGTCTACTCCGGTGTAACCGGGGAACTGTTCGCCGAAATCGACACTAATGGCGACGGGTTTCTGGACGATGAGGAAATGGCGGATGCGGTTTCCGCCGGGGTTCTGGAGGACCCGGTGATCGACTTGTAACCACTGGGGCGGAGTGCGTCCGATGCGTTTCCATGACATGTTCCGCTGGGGGTATGCGGTCCTTGGGTTCTGGCTGATACTATCCTCTTACTGCTGTTTGGCGGGCTGCCGCAGGCAGGCGGTCGGCTGTCCGGTGACACTGTCACCTTAATGGCCGCCGGGCTGGCGGCACTTGCCATTGCCGGCATTGACCGGAATAGGCATGAGCTGCTGGAGGCGAACACAGTATTTTTGCTTGGTGTGCTGCTGTTCGTATCGCCGGAACTGGCTGGCTTCAAAGGCACTCCCGCAGCTGTTTGGAATGCGGTGGCATCGGGGGCCATTCTGGTTTTGGGCGCCTCTTGCGAACTCTACCTGCATTGGCCTGACAGCAAGGCCTGAACGGACCTGACCGCCTTGGTCATGCAATTTCTCTGAGGTCGGCTTGAAAAAAGGAAGCAATGCCATGACAATCCGCAGGCTGTTCGAAGAGCTGGAAACAGATATCGAATGGATCGCTCCAGTCTCACCAGTGGACGTGGCCCTTGCCCTTCTGGCACAGGACGGCACATCCGCGTTGCTGGTATCACCTGACAAGCGATCAATGGCAGGTATTCTGACCGGCAGCGACATCGTTCGTTATCTCGAGGCGAATAAGAAGCTGCCTGGAAATCTTCGTGTGCAAAATATCATGACACACCCGGTCATCTCCTGCGACGCCCATCAGCCTGTGCAGCGCTTGGAATGGCTGATGTCAAAGCACAACGTGCGCCATATTCCGGTAACAGAGGACGGGGTGCCGGTTGCAGTGGTCGGCATTCTGGATGTAACCCGCTACCGGCTGCTGACGGTGGAACAGGAGGCCGAGGAGCTGCGCGAGTATGTCGCCGGGGCGCCCTGGCGCGGCAAGACAAACCCGCGGCGGCAATCCTGAACTGTACAGAAACCGCGCCCTGCATGGTGCAACTGAGGACAACCAAAATGGTCCTGGCCGGACACCCCAAATTGGCAGCCGCCAAACAAGCGGCATTGGAACTGACGGAGAAGCTTCTGCGCTTCATCCCGCA
The DNA here is from genome assembly GCF_055902035.1 of Leisingera sp. SA215. Classification (NCBI taxonomy): domain Bacteria; kingdom Pseudomonadati; phylum Pseudomonadota; class Alphaproteobacteria; order Rhodobacterales; family Roseobacteraceae; genus Leisingera; species Leisingera sp. SA215. Next base: position 43,824 of record NZ_JBVVXU010000010.1, read on the forward strand.
GCTTGTATCGCGCCCGCCATCGCGGTCCGGGGTTAGGCCAGAGCCACGCCCGGAAGCCGCGGTGGAGGACGGTTGGGAACCTGCGGAAACGTTGCAGCGGGAGCCGGGACCACGGCGGCACCATCTACCGGATTGCGATACTGGCTGCGATGAGATGGACAGCGGCGGTGCAGCACCTGGCCGCTACAACGGCGGCCATTACCGCGGATAATTGCCGGGGAGGATCAGTTCCCCAGGTTCTTTTCGTAGACGGCCTTTCCATCTCCGTCGCGGTAGAAGTCCGGGAACTCAGCGCACAGGGAATAGCCTATCTGCTCGTAGAACCGCCTGGCCGCCGCATAAGGCGGGCCGCTAGATGTGTCGATGTAGACCTTGCGGCCGTTTGCCTGCCGGATTTCCGCTTCGGCCCGTTTCATCAGCAGTCTGCCCAAACCGTTCCCTTGGTGGGCGGGGTCTACGGCAATCCAATAGAGATCCCAGCTGTGTTCGCTGCCCGGCACCGGGCCGTAGCAAGCATAGCCACTCAGCTCGGCACCCTGTTCGGCGAGGAGGAAATGGTAGCCTGAGGCCGCGCCGCTGGCCATCCGTTCCTGCGCCAGCTCGCCTGCAATTACGATCTCTTCGCCGGAGAACTTGCCGGTTTCAGCAACCAGACGCTTGATCCGGTCTGCGTCACCTGCCCTCAGAGTTTTGCGCCAGCGGCGTTTTGGCGTCGGGGCAAGGGGTGGCGGCACTGCAGGCTTTGGGTGCTGCGCAATCCCTTCAGCCAGTCCTTTGAAAAACGCCGCAGCGGTTTCGCCGAGGGTGCGCACCAGATAGCCGCCTTCCTGCACCACGAGGATGGGGCGGGGCTGCCGGCCGATGCTGACGCCGGCACGATGGAAATCACAGGGCCGGAGTTTCCAAGTGCCGGTCGGGTCGCCGCGGCCGGTGTCGAAGCCAAGGCAGAGAACCAGAAAACAGGGATCATGCTCCGCAACACGGAAGAGTGCCCTGTTCAGGGCGGAGTGGTAGTCTTCGGGTGATGCTTGTTCGGCCAGAGGGATGTTGAGGTTGTATCCCGCGCCGGAGCCCTGACCTGTTTCATCCCGGAAACCAGTGAAATAGGGGTAGGCAAAGCTGGGATCGCCGTGGATGGAAACTGTTAGCACATCGGCGCGGTCATAAAATATGTCCTGTTGACCGTTGCCATGGTGATAGTCGATGTCGAGCATTGCGACCCTGCCGTGCCGGGCCAGAAAATTTGCGGCAATGGCTGCATTTGACAGGTAACAGAAGCCGCCGAAAGTCTTGCGTTCGGCGTGATGGCCGGGCGGGCGGACCAGTGCATAGGCGGCAGCGGCGCCGTTAAGTACTTCCTCGGCCGCGGTGAGCGTGCAATCCACCGCGCGGCGGGCCGCGGGCCAGGCGTTGCGGTTGATTGGCGTGAAGGTGTCGATGCACCAGTATCCCGCCAGCACCGAGCGCTCGCGGGGGCGGCGGTCCGGATTGCGGACCGGAAAGACATAGGGGTAGACCGCGCCTTTTGCCGGCGCTTCGGCGCAGGCGCTGCGCAGATAGTCCACCAGTTTTGCATCATGCACAGCTTTGATCCAGCGATCCGGGAAACGCCGCGGCGGCAAGCGCGCGAACAGCCCGGTGGCCTCCAGCGCCTCGGTAATGGCGGAGATCCGCACCGGACTTTCGACATAGCCTCGGGCAGGGACGTGGTGGATGTCGTGCCGGTCGTTGATGACCATCGGCAACTGCAAACCGGTCGGCGGCGGCAGTGTTACGGAACGGGTGGTGTAACGCGGCGCCCGCAGCCTGTAACGGCCTTGAACAACGGACGCGGTGACCCGCCGGACATATTCCGGCGGGCAAAGTTCTGCGTATTTCCGTTCCAGAATGGCGCAGAAAATCTCTTTCAGCCGCTTTGCGTGCGGCAGCTCGAATTGGCCGAGTCCGTCAAAGACGAGATGCGGCATGTCGGTATCTTCTGCGGATAGTGGCAGCTCATAGCCGGTGCCGGTTATCGGGCGGGCGCCGTAGCGTTCGTAGAACTTCAGCCGCGCTGCGTTCTGGGCCGCTGTCTCCCGGTCCTGGAGAGAGGCTGTGTTGTCGGGCAGGCATTCGAAATACAGTCCCTCAGAGTCCATTGAAAGGGCTTCGTGACGCAGCCGCTGGTACAGCGCGCCGCCAACGCCTGAGCCGGGCGCCTCGCCTGGTGTTGTGGCAAGGATATCGAGAAAGGCAAAAGACAGCTCAGGATCAAATAGCATCAGGGCGGTGCCACGCACCTCTCCACGTCCGTTCTCGGCCACGAACAATGATGGCAGGAAGCGTTTGGCGAAAGGGTTGCTAAGATGGTCTGGAAGCGTGTCGATGTCGGCGGCACGCTTTCCAGGAAACTGGGCGCGCAGGATGGTCAGGACTTTTTCTATGACTGCCCGGCTGGCGGGGGCGTGGGCATCAGCTATCTTGCGGATGCGGAACATGGTGCGAATCCTTGTCCGGTGCGGTGAGCGCAATCTCCGCGAGATGCGCGATCAATGTGTCGAAACTGACCCTGGCCTGTTCTGCGGCAGCGGCAAAACCGGCGTCCGGAGCAAGGCAGGGGTTTGTGTTCACTTCCAGAACCCAGGGCTGGCTGGCATCATCTACGCGGAAATCCACTCGCGCATAACCCTTGATCCCGAAGACATGCCAGGCACGCCTCGCTAATGCTTCAAGCCGGTTCAGCAAAGCGTTGTCGCGGGCCGGGAAATCGAACCGCCTGGGCGTGTGGTGATAGCTGTGGGATGTTTCGTCCCATTTGGCGGCGTAGTCTACGATGCGCGGAACATCATCGGGGAATTCCTCGAACAGGATTTCCGCTGGCGGCAGGACCTGCACCCCTTCAGCGGTCTCAAGCAGAGACAGGTTGAATTCCCGCCCGCGGATGTAGGCTTCCGCAAAGAAGGCGCCGCCAAATCGGGCTTCCCGCCGCGTGATTTCCCCTGCCGCCTGCCCCCCAGGCACCACCGACTGGGCATCAATACCCAGCGAGGCATGTTCGGACACAGATTTGACGATCACCTGCTGGTGGCCAGCAAGGCCGGCTCCGGACTGCGACCAGGCCGGCGTTGGCAGCCCGTTCAGGGCCATCAGGCGTTTCTGGCCGGTCTTGCTGAGGGTTGCCGACTGCGCGGTGGCGCCACAACCGGTGAACGGAATGCCAAGGCGCTCTAGCAGCAGGGGAACTTCCGCTGCCCGTGTCATGTCGCTGTCAATGGCCTCCACCATATTGAAGACAAGGCCGGGCCGGTCTTCTGAAACCCAGGGCAGGGTCAGCAAGGGGCCCTTTACATGGGCCAGCCAAGCTCTGTGCCCCTGCCGTTTCAGCGCCCTGCAGATTGCCTTGGAAGTATCGCGGGTATCCCGTTCATCCGGGCTGTCTCCGTTTGCCCCATGCAGGACGGCAATGTTCAAGGGTTTCATAGCGCGTTGCGCAGGTTCACCGTGCTCTCCTCCAGGCCGAAACGGCGGATGGCAGCCGAAGTGATTTCCGCAATCAGATTGCTGTAATCCAGGCCTGCCTTTGCCGACAGGATCGGTAGATCGGAATGGCTGGGGTGCAAGCCGGGCAGTGTATTCACCTCCAGGAAATGCGGCTGTCCCATGGCGTCGGAGCGCAGGTCGATACGCGCGGCGTCGCGGCAGCCAAGCGCTTGGTATGCCGCAAGTGCCGCCGTGCCTGCTGCACTGGCCTCTGCGTCGTTCGCGAGGCGGTAGCTGACGCGGCTTTCCCACTGTTCCTTGTTCTGGAAGCTGTATATTTCAGCTTCGGCTGTTTCGAGCAGCAGGATTTCCATCACCGCGATGACGCGGGCCTCTGTCCCGTTGCCCAGCAACCCGACCGTGAACTCCCGGCCTGGCAAGAAACATTCGGCCAGGACCGGTTGGCGGAACCGCTGGCGCAGGGAGTGGGCAACGGCACTCGCCTGCTGTCTATCTGCCGCTTTGGAGGCGTGCTCACAGCCTTTTCCGGTGCCCTCGGCCAAGGGCTTCAGGAAGACCGGAAAGCGAAGACACAAGCTGCAGTCGTCCGCTGAGGCTTCGAGCACCGCAAAGGGCGCGGTCGGGATGCCCGCGTCGCGCACGATCCGCTTTGCCATGGCCTTGTCCAGGCCTAAGGCTTGGGTCAGTGGATCAGAGAAAGTATAGGCGATGCCGAATGCCTCCAAGAGGGCTGGAACCTGTGCCTCGCGCGCGCGGCCGTGCAGGCCCTCGGCGATGTTGAAGACAAGGTCCCAGCGGTCCCCGGCAACCAGCCGCTGCGCCAAACTGCGGACATGGCCGATCCGCTGGGTCTGGTGGCCCAGCGATCGCAGCACGGTTTCGATGGCAGAAATGGTTTCCGGGCTGTCGAACTCGGCCATCGCCTCATTGCTGAGGCCGGAGCCCTGGTGGTCGTCGCGCAGGTCGTATGTCAGGCCGATCAGCATGGCCGGCGCCCCTTTTCTGTGCCCGGGCTGCCGCACGGGTCAGGGTATCGGTATAGGCTGTTTTCGAAATTGCGCAGGATCAGATCGCTGCCGTCGCGCCCGGCCACATAATTTGGCTGCAGCGGGATCTTGCCGCCGCCGCCGGGGGCATCGATGACAAATTGAGGCACAGCATAGCCGGTGGTGTGGCCGCGCAGACCCTCGATGATTTCCAGCCCCTTCGAGACCGGGGTGCGGAAATGGGCCGAGCCGGTGATCGGGTCGCACTGATAAAGATAATAGGGTTTGATCCGCCGCATTAGCAGCCCGTGGTACATCGGCTTCAGGATATCCACGCTGTCGTTGACCCCCTTCAGCAGCACAGTCTGCGAACCGAGCGGGATGCCCGCATCCGCCAGCCTCCGGCAGGCCTCGGTGGCTTCCGGCGTCAGCTCGCTGGGATGGGTGACATGGATCGACATCCACAGCGGATGGTGCCGTTTCAGAACACGCACCAGATCGCGGGATATCCGCATTGGCAGCACGATCGGCACCTTGGTGCCCAGCCGGATAAATTCCACATGGGGGATCGCACGCAGGCGACCCAGCAGATAACCCAGCTTGTCGTCAGAAATGGTCAGCGGGTCGCCGCCCGACAGCAGCACGTCTCGGACCTCGCGATGCGCGGCGATATACTCAAGCGCCCGGTCCCATTGGCGCACCGAAAACTGGTACTCGCCGCCCGACTGGCCCACCATCCGCGACCGGGTGCAATAGCGGCAGTAGGTTGAGCAGGTGCCGGTGGTCAGAAACAGCACCCGGTCCGGATAGCGGTGGACAAGCCCTGGCACCGAAGTGTCGTGATCCTCCCCCAGCGGGTCGTCCGCTTCACCTGGCGTGCGCAGATATTCCTGTCCGACCGGGATATGGGTGCGCCGTAGCGGCTCAGCGGGGTCATCGAGCCCCATGAGGCTGGCGTAATAGGGCGTGATGCCGACAGGCAGCCCGCCCTGATGCCGATCCAGAGCCGCCTGTTCCTCCTCGCTCAGCTCGAAAATACGGCTGAGTGCCTCCTGGCTGCGTATTCGGTTGCGCATCTGCCAGCGCCAGTCGTTCCACTCGACGGCAGAGACCGCAGGAAAGAAAACCTTTCGGAAGGCCCTGGTTGCTTCTCCAACCGGAAACTTGGGCGGGTATGTGCGGCGGGTTCGGCTGGCCCCTTGGCTGCTGCGTGCATTTGGCGGGTTTGGCAATTGGAAATCTGCGCGGTCCGCGGTGGTCTCCGGAGGTTCCTGGCTTTCTTGAGCGCCGGAACCTGAAGCAAGGGTATGATCCATACAAGGTTTTCCCTGCGCCCAGAGTGCCGTCGCGCGCCAATCGTCGTTGCTGTCGCAGCTCTGGGACAAGAGATACCTGTGGCCGGCGCAGGTGAAATTCAAGCGGTTTCAGGGCCGGCGGGCAAAATTGGCGGCGGCTTATCGCGAGCGCCAGAGGTCAACCCAGGGTAATGTCCTGACAAGGAATAACAATTTACTCATCCCTGGTGATACCGTCTCTTTCAGTTTGTCCAACCGGAGCGTTCCAGACCGGCACGAATACGGCGGAGCCGTTGCGCCAGACGCGCGCAAGGACGGACACTCCTTGGCCCGATTTCAGGCGGGCAGCGGCGGTATGGAAGGCTGCCAAATCGGGTAGCGGCAGACCGTCCAGATGAGTGATCACATCGCCGGGGACCAGGCTGCCGGGAAGGTCTGCACTACCGGTCCAGACCAGCAGCCAGCCTTCCTCGTCAGCGGGGACCGCAAGCTCACGGCGAGTTTCATTGTCAATTGGCACCACCGCAAGATCGAGGTCAAAGAGGGAAAACTCTGCCTCCCCGGACGTGTCCGGCGCTGCCATATCGCCAGGAGCGCCGATGATCTTGATGGGCAGTTCCATCCGGGTGCCGTTGCGCCACAGCAATAGCTTTGCCATGCTGTCCTCCGGCAATTGCGAGATCAGGTCCAGCAGACCTTGCGATGCACTGATGGGGGTGCGGTTTACAGCCAGCACGATGTCACCCAGTCGCAACCCGGCGGCTTCCGCAGGCGAACCAGGATCGATTCTGGTGAGAAGTTCGCCGGTCAACCGGCTGGCCGCCACATCAGCACCGGAAAGGGAAGCAAGCGCGGGCGTCAGCGGCTGGGTCTGGATGCCCACATAGCCCCGTGGCACGCGGCCATGTTGCAGCAATTGTCCGGTAACAATCATTGCAAGGTCGGCGGGCACCGCAAATCCTATTCCAGTGCAGCCTTCGCACCAGGAAAGCATGGCGGTGTTCACGCCAACCACGCGGCCGGCAGTGTCGACAAGCGGACCGCCGGAGTCTCCGCTAACAACGGAGGCGTCAATCTGGATGAAACGGTCATAGGGGCTGGTCAGCAGGTCCCGGCCCAGCCCGGCTATGATACCTTCGGTCGCCGACAGCCCTAGGCCGAACGGGTTCCCCAGCACCACCACCCTGTGCCCAAGCTGCAGGCTGCTGGAATTGCCCCAGCTGACGGCCGGCAACGGCTGGCTGGCGGTAATCTTCAGCAGCGCAAGATCTGTGTGCTCGTCCATGCCGATCAGAGTACCGGCAAACGTCTGGCCGTCCTGCAGACGGACGCTAATGGCATCTGCATTTGCAATGACATGGGCATTGGTCACGATCAGCCCGTCCGGGTCGATGATGAAACCGCTCGCCATGGTACTGGTCATGTCCGGATAGGACAGGCCGGGCTGATGCGGGGGCGGTCCGGACGCTCCGTCATCGCTGGCAGAATGGCTGCCGTATGTGTTGATCATGACGGTTGCGGGCATCACTGTTGCAACGACAGGGGCGAAGGATCCGGTTGCATCCAGCATGGATGGCGCCGATGCAGGCTGCGCCCGGAGCGGCGAAGAAGAGGGCAGCAGGCAAGCGGTAGCAGCCAGCAGAACAGCAGTGCGGAAATTTGAAATTGGCATAGACCAAACATGCGGGACGGATTGAACACTGCGGCGTGAGAGTTTCCGTCTGTCCAGTGGTCCGTATACGCGTGCCGCGGTCCCGCAATGCGGCAGCACAGAGCAGACAAATGGACAATTGGGATGTATTCCGGGAAAGAAAAGATGGAGGTGAGAATATTCAGGCACGCGCCGGCGGTTTTATGGCGGTTCCGGCGGTAAACGGCCTCTGACGGCACAGCACAGGACAGTCGTCAGTTCCTGCTTCCCCTTGGAGACGGCATAGCGCCACGGGTAGCAGCAAGAAGCTAGTGGTGTTTCCAAGTGTAAGCCGGATGATAATTAGATGGAGAACCGCTCCGGACGGCCAATTCCGCGGCGACCTCCACGCTCTTAAGAGGCTCCGCACACTCAGCATTTCTGCGGATCAATGTCGGCTTCGCTGCTGAAAACATAACCCACCCCGCGGACAGAGCGGATCAGGACCGGGGCTTCGCCATCCTTTTCAACCTTCCGCCGCAGCCGTGCGACGTGGCCGTCGATCGACCGGTCCAAGGGTGCCCAGTCACGCCCGTACAGCACATTTGAGATGTCATCGCGGCTCAGTACCCGGCCCGGGTAGCGCAGGAACAACTCCATAAGCTGCAATTCCATGCTGGTCAGCTCAACCGTTGTTGTATCCGGGTGGCGTATGGTCCTGCGGCTCTTGTCTAGTTCGCTCTGGCCCAGCATGACCTTGCCGCCAGTCGCCGAAGGTTTCCGGTACCGTTCAAGGATGGTCTCAATTCTCAGGATGACTTCTCGGATGTGAAACGGTTTGACCACATAGTCATCGGCGCCGTTCTCCAGTCCTTGGACCCGGTCAAACGGTTCAGTTTTGCCGGAGATCATAAGGATTGGCACATTGCGCAGACGGCGCAGTTCCCGCGCCAGGCTGAGTCCGTCTTCTCTGCCCAGTTTCAGGTCCAAGGTGACAATGTCAATGTTGTGATCCCCGATGCCGGCAAACACCGTTTTGCGGTTCCAAGCCTCGAAAACCGTCCATCCTCGCGCGGCCAGCCCGGTGCGCAGCGTATTCCTCACATCGGGTTCGTCATCAACGACAAGGACAGAAATCTGAGCCATGGGTACACAAATCGGGTTCTGGTTCAGTTTAGTCATTTCCTGCTTGTGAGGGAAGGTTTGCTGAGGCCTGCACCCGATAGTTGCCGGAGTTGCAGGCGCCTAGTGGCGCGGAGCCCGTCGGCGGCGGTCATTGCGGTAAAAGCGATACCGCCCATCATGCAGGAAGCCGTTGCCGCCTGTATCCGAATTCAAGGCCATTGCGCCGGATCCGGTACCTGAGCCGGCAGCAGACTGAAGCAGCTGCACAGGTCCAGGATTCCAACCGGTTGGCTGTACGGCAAAATGGGACAGTACAAGTTATGAATACAAGTATTGCAAATGTTGACGAGCTTCCGTCCTGGTAGGGCGGAGGTGGAGTGTTGCCGCTTTGCGGGCAATGCACACAAAGCCGGCTGGAGAAAAAAACGGGTCAGAACAGCGTTTTGGCGGGAGGCTGAACTAATGGTCGTGGAAAATATCCCAGCCTTGGTCTCTCCGGTCTGCGGCGAGGAAGCTATCGGCCCGGAAACCGCGGCCGGGTTGAAAGGGATGCGCGGAAATGGAGACGGGAAAGCCGGTCTGGTCTCGCGTGTTATCGTGCCGGTTTTCGACTATGCGCTGATGATTTCAGAGGACGTTTGATTAGCGCAACACCGGTTTTCTTGTGCGGCCAATCGTGCTGGCCTTGCTGCACTCAAAAGGCAGGGTCAGGAAAGCAGGGGCCCTGTCGCGCAATCTGTGCAACAGGGCCGCAGGTTTTTGGCGGCTTATTCGGCTGCAGCCAAAGTTCCGGCTTCAGTCGCGGCGTCCATTTCTTCTTGATCGAGGCTGCCGTCCTCATTGGTATCCATCCCGGCAAACTGGTCTTCGGTGACATCGGGATAAGCCATCGTCAGTTCATTGTAGCTTGCCATGCCGTCTTCGTCGGTATCGATGTCCGACATCGCGGCAAAGGCAGAACCTGCTGCCAAAGCGAAGGCTGTCGCTGCAAAAACGTAAACTTTCATGGTAATCTCCTTTGCAAAACGGTGCGTAACTTTTACGGACCGGCTGTTGCAGAATAGGCATTAACGAGCGCCCCACATTGACAGCCATCAAGGGAGGCGCGCGGGGGCAGCGTCCATAGGCGAAAACAGGGAACCGTTTGTGCAGGAGCCTGCCGCCGTTGATGCCCGTTAATGTTATACCGCCCCGGTTTCTCTATCTGAATCCAAAGATGATCATGCAGAATACCAGAGCGATGCCCCATCCAGACAAAGTGCCGCCGCATCCTGCTCGTGACAATAGAGAGACTGCACCTGAGAGCACACGCTGGACCAATCAGCTGGGCTGGGCAGGGAGCGGCTCCGGCCGACAGAAAGGCATTTGCGGAAAGCTGGAACCGGAGAAATCGGTGGGCGCGCAGGCTGATCTTGGGCTGAACTGTGCTGAAATCTCCCGCTATTTTTCAGTTAAGCACAGCTGCGTCCAGGAATTAATGTAGCGGAGTCAGGGGCTGCCAGAGATGGCAAAGCTGCGCGCCATTGCCCGGCTGATGCGGATTAAGTTGTTTCCAAGTTCGCGTTGAACCCGTAGCGGCCGCGTTTGCTCGCGTGATGAAAGTAAGGCCCCGATACTCATGGAAAAATTGCCGCGTCTGGCGGGCATACTAGCCGACACTGCCGACACCGAGCCGCGGAAAGTTTTTTGCCCCCGGTCAGGCGACGGCGCAGCAAAACACGCCGGTTTTGGTGCACTTAACCTGGCTGAAAGACCAAGGTTCTATCGGGTAAGAACTACTGTGCATTTTGTATGTCTCAGCACGAAGTCCGAGACGCCGTCACGCAGAAACCGCCGTGCCTGCCCCAGTCCGTTCCTGCCGATCACGATCATGCCGCAGCCTTCCAGTTCGGCGGCATTCAGGATTTCTTCGGTAAAATCCCCGGCCAGCGTGCGGCTGCGGATTCAGCTGGCCCCGCCAGCGCGGGCGGCTTTCTCCGCCTATCTCTGGATCTGGCTGCCTATTGCGGCGGCAACCTGTGCGGTTTCGCCGGTACGGCTGGTCTCGTGGAGCAACTGGCCGATGTTGCGAGGCGCATTGGCGAGTGACATCTGCCCGGCCACATGGTCCACGATATGCTCGACGTTTGCCAGATGCACCAAGTCTTCTGCGCGCCGCCCGTGCAGCAGGACGTGCAGGGTAATCAGCTCAGCCTCCAGGCCTGCGGCGAGGCCGACAGCAACATTAACCGCACGCTCTGCAGCTTGAGAGCCATCGGTTGCGACAAGGATTTTCCGGGTCATGGCAGATTCTCTTCCTGCCGCTGCAAAAGGGGCACCAGCCAGCTGCTGTTTGGCGTTGCAGGCTGGTGAATGGCAGTGTCAGGCGTGGCCGCCCCGGTAGACTTCAATGGCAGTCCAGCCGCTGAGCGTGGCGATAACGAGGCCGCTTGCGACCGCATTCACCGTTGCCGGCAGGGTTTCGTTAAAGCCGAGGGCCCAGGGAGAGACGATCAGCCAAGTACCGAGCGCAGCGCCAATCCATTCCTCCCAGTCGCGGAAGGCGAACAGCTCAAAGCCTGCAAGACCCGCGACAATGACACCGATGATTATGAAATTCCAGATTGCCGCCGGGAAGCCGGCCACAGGTTCCGGTGAGGTCTGCGCCAGGCCGAGCACCTGCGGCGAGAGGATCAGCCAGATCCCCGCTGCCAGCGTCGCCCAGTCCTGCCAGTGCCGCTTACTTATTGGCCGTTTCATTGGTCCGTCCTCATCTCTTGCACCGCGGCCAGATGCCGCTGGGATCAGATTGCCATGAAGGCGTGGTTTTTCATTGATTGCCGTCAATCCTTCTGGAAGCGCGGGAGCTGTCAGTGATCCGGCGCGCTGTGGTATGGTGAAAGGGCACAGGACGGAGCACAGATAATGGCCAAGCGGGAGCAGCCACTATCCGGTGAAGAAGACGGGTTTGCCCGAGCGGAGGGGCTGGCCGGAAAGGGCAGGCAGCTGGAAATGGCCGCCCAGGCTGCGGGGATTGGACTGTTCTTGGTGGATTTCGAGGCGGGAATTACAGTGCTGTCGGGGGGAGTACCGGGGATGTTCACCTCAAAAACCGGCAAGGCCTGTTCCTCCTTTGACGCATGGATGGACGGGCTTGTGTCAGCGGACCGGGCGGCGATGGATGAAGCGCTGGCTGCCGCTAGCGCTCCGGGCAGCAGTGGCCGCCTGATTGCGGAGGTCCATTCCGGCGGCAGCAACCCCAGGCCGGTTCTGATCCTGGGGCAGGTCCATTTCACCGGATCGGGAGACAGCCGAGAGCCTAGCCGGGTGAGCGGCGCAATGCTGGACCAGTCCGGCGAAGGGCTGGTGCAGGAAATGCTGTCCAAGCGGCAGGGGCTGGAAACCATCGGTCGGTTTGCCGGTGTGATTGCCCATGATTTCAACAATCTGCTGACGGTTATCCTGGCGAATCTCGAAATGGCTGCGTTCAAGACCCGCGATGAAGATGCGCGCGGCCTGCTGCGGCGGGCGGCAGAGGCAGCTGAAATGGGGGCAGGTTTCAATAAGCGGCTGCTGGCGTTGGCGGGCGTGGGCCGGTCTGCGCCGGTTGTAATTGCCGTTAACAGGCACATCACCGGCAATTGGCAGATACTGGAAAGGCTACTAAGCGAACACACCCGGCTGACTTTCCATCCCTGTGCCGATGCATGGCCGGTGACTGCCGACCCAAGCGAGCTGGATGGGGCCATTCTCAATCTGATTGCCAATGCGCGCGATGCGGTTGCGGACGGCGGCGGGGTCGCGATTGCCACGGAGAACGTCTGCTTGACGCCGGAGCAGGTCGCCGGCATGTCCGGTGCCGCGCCTGGGGAGTTTGTGCGCATCTCTGTCAGCGACACCGGCAGCGGGATGCCCGCCAGTGTCGCGGCGCAGGCACTGGAACCGTTTTTCACCACCAAGCCCACGGGTTCCGGCAGCGGGCTGGGGCTGACAAGCGTTGGGATGACGGTGGCCCGTGCGGGCGGCTTTTTGCAACTGGAGACTGCGCCGGGGGAGGGAACTTCCGTCAGCCTGTACCTGCCGCGTGCGCCGGAGGCGGCGGAATGCCTGGGCGGGGATCAAGATGGAGAGGTGCCTTTTGGCGACGGCCAGCTTGTCCTGGTGGTGGAGGATGACCCGCTGGTCCGGGAAGCGGTTCTGCAGCGGCTCGAGGTGCTGGGTTATGCGGTTATTGAAGCCGCCGACGGTGAGGCGGCGCTGGAGCTGCTGCAGCAGGGAGAGCCGGTAGATCTGGTTTTCTCGGATGTGGTGATGCCGGGCAGGCTGTCGGGTTACGATCTGGCGTTGCTGCTGCGCCGCCGCCATCCGGGCATCGCGGTGCTGCTGACCTCGGGCTATGCTTCGCGCGGGGTATCGCGGCAGCGGCAGCTGACCTCGCCCGTTGAACTGATTGCAAAACCCTATTCGCTGCAGGTTCTGGCCCGGGCAGTTGAACGGGCGCTGGCCGGAGCCGGACAGGGTGGCCGGTAAGACACAGGCCGGACAGCCTGGCTGTACCGGCCTGCCGGAATGCCCGCGGCACTGTTAGGAACGGGGTGCGGGGGCATTCACCGTGCCGCTTTGCAGATGCAGCGGGCGAAAGCAGTCTGGAATGCCGCGGGGGCTAGCCGCATTGACAGCCGTCAATGGGCGGGCAGGCAGGACGGTCAGTCAACCTGAAAGAGCCTCGCGGACCGCCGCAATCAGGGAATGATAAGGTAGTCGAACCAGATTTTTGGCGATTTCCCTGGCCACTTTCTGCTTCAGGCTGTCCGGCACTTCCTCACGCCAGACACCAAGAATGTCCGGCGAGGCAAACAGCACCAGTTTGTCGAAGTTCTGGTCACGCAGGGCCGGGGCCAGGAAACCGAACACATCGCGCAGAAACTCGCGCTGGTCGGCTCGCTGGGGTGAGTTATGCGGCTGCACCGAGGCGCGGCGGCCACTGCTTGCCGAGGCAATGGCGCGTTCAGTTTTGCCCGCTATTATGCTGCGGACATTCCGTTCGGGGGCCAGAAGCACCACTTCCAGCGCAGCTGGACTGTGCGGCTTCGGCAGGCCCTGAACAATCCGGGCACGATGCGAATTGATGATTATGTACCAATTGCGTTCCGGGTTCATGCGGTCCTCCAGAACCTGCGTCCCCTGAAGATCCGCGGGGACTTGGTGCCAGCGCGGTGTATCGCAGACCCCGGCATATCGCAGCAAAGTTCTCGATGCGGACGAGAAAAGCGGGGTCATCGCTGGCAAGGTGCAGTGTCCAGGTCAGCGTTCCGGCCGCCTGCAAAACGGTGCAATGTGCTATGCCGGCCTGTTCCGCAGCCTTGCCAATGCGCGGTTTTCTTTGTGCGGCCTCCTGCGGCAAGCAGTCCGGTTTTGCGAAACAGCCTGAGACCCGGCCTTGACAAATCACGGCTCCACGGTGAGGCCGTCCACGACGTTGCTGACACCGGGAACCGCCCAGACTGCGCGACGGGCGGTATCGCGCTCCGCCTTGGTTCGGACACTCCCGGTCAACGTCACAGAGTGGTCGTCGATAGAAATATGAATTCCTTTTGCCTCGCTGGCGGCATCCTTCCGCAGTGCGGTTTCAATGCTCATCCGGACATTTGTATGACTGACCGCAGAGGTGACCTTGATCAGGTTGATGACTTCCTTCACGCCCGAAACTTTCTGCACCGCCCGTTCGGCTGCGGCTTTCTCGTAGCTCCAGCCGGCCTGCCCGGTGAGGGTCAGAATTCCGTGCTCGGCCTCGACCCTGATCGTGTCCTTGGGCACAGAATCGATCCACCGCAGCGCCTCAATCGCGCGTTTTGCGATTTCATCGTCGGCGTCCAGGTGCTCGCCGATCGGGCGCACTTCGATTTCCATTACGATTCCGTGCACGCCGCTGACACGATTGACCGTTTTGCCGATCGCCTGTTTCTGTGCGCTGGCAGCAACATGGCCGGTGAGCGTTGCAATCCCGTCTTCCACCGAAACGCCGATGTTGGCTGCGTCGATGCTGGGAACGAGTTCCAGTTCCTCCAGGATTTCCCGTCTGAGTGTTGCGTCTTTCATGGCTGGCCTCCTGTTCTCGCCGCGGCGTCTTCCGCCGCGATGGCGCCAGTCTGAACCAATTGCCGGGCGTTTCATTGACGGCCGGCAACAGTTGCGCATCTGTTCTTCGGAGCGGCGGCAGCTTCTGCTATACTGGGCCGCCCGGTACTGGAGGTGATCGATGGACATCGAGCTGGCGCGGACCTTTCTGGCGGTGGCCGAATCCGGCAGTTTTCTGGAAGCTGCGGAAATGGTTCATGTGGCGCAGTCGACGGTCAGCCTGCGCATCCGTGCGCTGGAGCAGCAACTGGGCTGCAGCCTGTTCGAACGCAGCAAGGCGGGAGCGGTGCTGACAATTGCGGGGCGGCAATTCCAGCGCCATGCGCAGACCTTGGTGCGTACCTGGACACAGGCTAAGCTGGATGCGGCGCTGCCCGCCGGAGTGGCGGCGGTTCTGGCTGTCGGGGCACCCCCCAGTCTTTGGGACGGGTTCCTGACCAATGCTTTGCCAGGGCTTCGGCGGGCGCTGCCGGACGTGGCGGTTCGGGCGTCTTCGGCGCCCTTTGAAGTGCTGGCTGGACAGTTCGGCCGGGGCGGGCTGGATCTGATGGTCGCCTACCGGCCGCATGCAGCGGCGGGGCTGGCAGTTGAGCAGCTGTTTGCGGATGAATTTGTACTGGTCAGCAGCAACCCGGATCCCGGCGTTGACCCATTTGGTAAAGACTATGTGTTGATTGACTGGGGACCGGAGTTCCGTGCTGACCACCTGCTTACCCTGCCTGAAGTCAGCACCCCGCGGTTGCAGCTGGACATCGGGACGCTGGCATTGCAGCACCTGCGCAACGTGCCGGCTTCGGCGTATTTTCCCAAACGGGTGATCGCAGCGGAGCTGCGGGCCGGCTGGCTGCGCCAGATCGGGGACGCGCCGCGGTTCGGTTATGCGGCCTATGCGGTCATCAGCGAAAGCCAGCGCGGCGGGTATGCTGGGCAGGCAGCGCAATTTCTGCGCCAGAAGGCCCGCGGTGGCGGAGCGGGGGTGGGCTAAGCTGCGGGGAGAAGCGTGCAGAGCGCTGAAAAGGCGGGTGTATTTAGAAACCCGATAACACCGAAGAGAAAAAATCATTTCTGAAACACCTTCACACGCCTGCCTAGTGGGTACACTTTCGCGAAACATAACCACCTTTGGCTGGATCAATCCGATGACTGCAAAAGACATCATTCTTTCCGAAAACGCCCGGCGCCGGATGCTGGGCGGTGTCAACATTCTGGCCGATGCGGTGAACGCGACGCTGGGGCCCCGCGGCCGCAACGTGCTGATCGAAAGAAGTTTCGGCGCGCCGCGCTTTACCAAGGATGGGGTATCAGTTGCCAAGTCAATCGAGCTTGCTGATCCAGTGGAAAACGCCGGCGTCCGGCTGATCCGCGAGGTTGCGGAACGCACCGCCAAGCTGGCTGGAGATGGCACGACAACTGCAACTGTGCTGGCCCGCTGCATCCTGCGTGAGGGCTGCAAGGCGGTTGCCGCGGGGATGAACCCGATGGATGTGAAACGCGGCATCGACCGTGCTGCGGCGGTGCTGGCTGGCGAAATAGAGAGTATTTCCAGGCCGGTCGGCACCAGCGGGCAAATCACCCAAGTGGCGACCATTGCCTCCAACGGCGATATCGAGGCGGGGCAGATTTTGACCGAGGCGATGGAACGCGTCGGGCGGACCGGGGTGATCACCATTGAGGAGGCTAAGTCGCGCGAGACCCAGCTGGAAACGGTGGAGGGGATGCAGTTCGACCGCGGTTACCTGTCGCCCTATTTCATTACCAAGACGGATACGCTGAGCGTGGATCTGGAAGAGCCTTTCCTGCTGCTGCATGACAAGAAGATATCGAACATGGCGCCGTTCATCCCGCTGCTGGAGGCGGTGATCAAGCAGGGCAAGCCGGTGCTGGTGATTGCCGAGGATGTGGACGGGGAGGCGTTGGCGGCGCTGGTTGTCAACAAGCTGCGCGGCAGCCTGCAATGCGCAGCGGTGAAGGCGCCCGGTTTCGGCGACCGCCGCAAGGAGATGTTACAAGACATTGCGGTGCTGACCGGCGCCACGGTGATTTCCTCCGATCTGGGTATGAAGTTGGAGAATGTCACGCTGGACATGCTGGGGCAGGCCGCGCGGGTCACGGTCAGCAAGGATGACACCACGCTGATCGGCGGGGCCGGCGCAAAACCGGATATCGAGGCGCGCTGCAACGCGATTCGCCAGCAGGCTGAAGAGGCGAAGTCGGACTATGACCGCGAGAAGCTGGAGGAGCGGCTGGCGAAACTGACCGGCGGGGTAGCGATTATCCAGGTCGGCGGCGTCAGCGAATCCGAGATGAAGGAGCGCAAGGACCGGATCGAAGATGCTTTGCACGCAACCCGCGCGGCAACAGAAGAGGGGATCGTGCCCGGCGGCGGCGTGGCGCTGCTGTATGCGGCGCGGGCGCTGGACGGGCTGGAGGCCGCAAATGAGGATATTCGGGCCGGCATTTCAATTGTCAGGAAGGCTGCGGCAGAGCCGATGCGCCGGATTATCCGCAATGCGGGAAAGGATGGGGCGCTGATCGTTGGCAGGCTGCTGGAGAAGAACAATACCGCCTGGGGCTATGATGCGCAGAACGATTGCCTGTCCGATATGTTCGATGCGGGCATTGTGGATCCGGCCAAGGTGGTGCGGATCGCCTTGCAGAACGCTGTGTCGATAGCTGGGCTGATGATGACTACGGAGGCAGTGGTGGTGAACCGCCACAAGGCGGCATCGTCATCCGGTTATCCGGGTAGCTTGGAGGGTTTGGACTTGTAACAGGCTCTTTGGCGGCAGGCGATGCCAGAAGTGCGCAGCCGTCTCGGGCGGCAGCGGGACCATACCTGAACATATAGCGCAGCGATGAGGCATCCCATGGTCGATAATTTCCTGCGCCGCGCAGAAAGGTCGGGAATAGCATGGCAGATGGCAAATTGTCTTCCAGCGCGGCCATGGAAGCAGATGGACGGCTCAGCCGGGCACTGGCAGATCAAGATAGTGTGGCGCTTGCAGACTTGCTGGAGCCGCTTTCGCTTAGCGACGTCCTGCGCGAGCTGACAAATCTTTCGCCTGGCGACCGGAACTTGGCGCTGTCTTTGCTTCCATCGGCGCGGGCTGCGGAAATCGTCGGGGAAGCCCCGAACGAACTTGCCGTCAATCTTGTTGAAGGATTGGAGACCGCAACCGCGGCAGGGATCATTGAGGAACTAGGCTCAAACATCAAGGCCGATGTGATCGGTGAACTTGAGGATGCGGAGGCGGAGGCAATTCTGGCCCGGATGAAGCCCGGTGATGCCGCTGAAATTCGGCGCTTGTCTGAGTACGACGGCTATGTTGCTGGCGGCCTCATGGCCGCAGAAGCCTTCACTTTCCAAGAAACCGATACGGTTGGCAATGTGCTGCGGCGCTTCGTTCTGGATGACGAGGATTTTGAACGCTACCGCGGCCAGCACCCTTATGTGGTCAACGCCAGCGGCTCGCCGGTCGGGGTGGTTTCATTGCGCCGGCTGCTTACAACCCGCCGGGGGGCAAGCCTGACGGCGATCATGGTGCCGCCAGTGACCGTTCCTGCGGGCATGCCGCTGGAGGAGCTGCAGGATATATTCAACGAACACCCGTTTCTGGGGCTTCCGGTTGTGGACGCAGACGGGGTGCTGGCGGGTGTTGTGTCGCGGTCTGCGGTGGATGACGCCTTGCTTACGCGGGCTGAGACAGAAAATCTGAGGCGGCAAGGGGTGTTCGGAGATGAGCTGAGATCAATGCCGCTGAAACTGCGCGCCCGGCGCCGGTTGCAGTGGCTGTCGGCAAATATCGTCTTGAACGTTATTGCGGCGAGCGTGATCGCAGCCTACGAGGAGACCCTGGCAGCAGTGATCGCCATCGCCGTCTTTCTGCCGATGGTTTCGGACATGAGCGGCTGTTCCGGCAATCAGGCCGTCGCCGTAAGCATGCGAGAACTCTCTCTTGGTCTGGCCCGTCCGGCCGATGTGTTTCGCGTATGGAAGAAGGAGGCGGGGATCGGATTGATCAACGGGTTTGTTCTTGGTGTTCTGATCGGGCTTGTTGCCTGGATCTGGAAAGGCAATGCCTTTTTGGGGCTCGTCATCGGCGGTGCGCTTGGCCTGAACACCTTTGTCGCGGTGTCGATCGGCGGAATTGTCCCTCTTGTCCTGAAACGTGCCGGTCAGGATCCCGCGACCGCCAGCGGGCCGCTGCTGACGACGATCACCGACATGGCGGGTTTTTTTCTTGTCCTCAGTCTTGCAACCGCGATGATGCCGTTTCTGGTCTGACTGCGGCTGCAGGCCAGGGTGAATTTATGCCGCTGTTTCAGTCCTGCGGTGTTCTGCCGTGGCGTGCTGCTGTATGCCGTTCGCGAATTGCGGCGTTGAATGGGCCAAACCGTCCAGGCTGAGCATGCCGCACAACCGGCCCTTAGCAGTCCATCACGGGCATCTGCCGGTACCGTCCCAGCTCCATAAGGAAGACGGTACCGTCCTGAGGCTCATCGGCGCTGCAATAGACCGGGTTGCGGGTCATCAACTCTCCGGCGGTCTCCGTTGCAGGATCGCCGCAAGCGGCCAGCACCCGAAGCATGATGTCCCGGACGGTTAGAATGCCAAGCAGGCAGTCCCTACTGGGGAGAGCAGTCCGCACCAAGGGAGGCGGTGGTCTGCTGCCTGCTGCGGATCACGAAAATTTTCCGAACTGCATTTCCTGAAGCATTGGGGGCTGTGCGTACAATTCTTTACAAATTACCCGCTTTCGCAAAGCCGTGTGCAGGCGCAAACTGCCGTTTCGCTGGCGGCGCCGCATTGAAGCTTCGACCCGCGCCAGCCTGGTTCATCCTGTCTGGAGAGAGAGCCTGCATGCACTTCGGAAATGCCACTGCCATTATAACTGCCGGGCGCTGTCAGGGTTGTCCGGCAGAGCGTCTTGGGATCTGCGGCGCTGCAGGAGGACATGCCTCAACAGCTTTTGCAAAACGTGCCCGGCTAGCCAGGTTCCGGTCAGGGGACACGATTCTGCCTCAGGGTGAAGAGGCTGGTCATGCCGGAATCATCATTGATGGCACTGTGAAGATTGTGAATGTGACCGAAGGCGGCTCTGCGCATGTGCTGCAGCTGCTTCAACCAGGTGAATTGATTGGTACCCTGTTTCCAGGCAGAACCAGTGTCGCCTGGGAGGCTGCGAACGAAGTTTCATTGTGCTGGATTGCATTGCCGGCTCTGAACGCGCTGATCCAGCAGGAACCGATGCTGGGCCAGGCGCTGCTTGCCTCAGCCAGCCGTCAGCTGAATGCGCAATGGGAATGGGCGGTGCTGCTGCGCGGCGGCAGCACGTTGCGACGGATTGCCAATTGGATACTGCGCCAGGCTGGAGAGGCCGCGGGGGCCGGCGACTGCGGAAGCCAGGTTTCGGTTGTGGTCATTGAATTGCGGCGGCGGGACTTGGCCTCGCTGCTGGATATGACGGTGGAGACACTGTGCCGGGGGTTGCACCAGCTGGAACAACACCGCGCCATTGTCATGCTGACCCCGAAACAGGCGGCCATCAGTGATATCGGGACTCTGCAGATGCTTGCTCAGAGTGAGCACTGACACCTTAATCGGTGCAGGCTTGTACCCGCATCGTTCCCGATCGGAAATACTTTGCCTGCCTTTGCGGCACAGTACCCGGCAGCTGAACATCAGCCAGAACTTGCCGGACCCGGACCGGAAGGGTGGGAACCGGGTCCGGCAGTGACTGCTGTCAATGACCCGCTGCCTAGGCTGTGGTTTGGGTAGCCTTATCCATTCTATTGCGAGGTCACGAAAAGGAGAGTGTCATGAATGTACCCAGCCACAAAATACAGAAAGAGTATCCGGCCGCAGCGGACGAACTCCCTTTCCAGATGCCGCTGATGCAGACAATGCAGGTCTGCGTCGAGATATGGGGGGAGGCATGCAATTTCACCATTGCCCGGCTCGATGCCAACGTCAGAACGCAACGCAAAATACTGGATAGCGGCAGCCTGGACGAAATCCAGGTGGTGCAGTGGCGCCATGTTGAGAAGATGATGGACGACTACCACGATGAAGTCGGCCGCATGGTTAAGTACTGCCAAGGATTGCCGGAAACGGCGCAATTTCCGCCTGGGGTAAGCGGTAATCAGACGGCCGGGCACCGCGCCGCAGGGGATTCCGGGAAACGGCCAGGCGGCCAGGCGGGATAGGGCTAGGCGCCCGCGTATTGACAGCGGTCAATGATCTCCGGTGCCAGTGCTGCAGACCATCTCTGGCGCACTTTGCCGCCGGGTTTCGGGAAAGGGAACGCCGATGGTACGTACACATTGGCAAAACTGGGTATTCGTCGCTCTGGGCTGCTTACTTGTCGCAATGCCCTGGTATGAGAATTCGGTACTGTCTAACGGCGGTTTGGCCGTTTCGGCGAGCTGGAGTTTCATCGCCGCCGGATCGGCCGCCTCCATCCTGGCAGCGGCTGTCCAGAACACCGGTAACACCTGCGAGGAATGGGGCTGCGTGGCAATCGGCCTTTGGCTGCTAGCCACACCTTGGGTGCTTGGCTTTTCCGGCAACTTGCCGGCCGCCTGGACTGCGGTTCTATGCGGCGGGAGTATTACGGCACAGGCGGTCTCGTGCATTGCTCAGGGCCCTCCTGGCGGCGGAAAACCTGACCCTGCGTCTGACAGGCAAATGCGCCAGGGCCTGCGGCAATAGCTTTCGGGCAAAGAATTCTAGGACTTTTCGTTGGTGCAGCATGGATAATCAACCCCCCGAGAACATAATGCTTTCCGAAGCGATGGCACGGCTCGCGGCGACAGAGAAATTCTGCCGCCAGCTGTTTCTGCTGAGCTCGCTGCAGGACGGGCAGCCGTGCTGGGAGCCGCCGGTAGACCTCTTGGAAACCGACAGCGAGTTGCTTGTCTATTTGGTGCTGCCCGGGGCCAAGGCTGATGAGGTCGATGTGCACGTCGGTAATGGCGAACTGATCATCCGGGGCCGACGGGAGCCGCCTGCCGAGCTGTGCAATGCCACAGTGATCCGGCTGGAGCTGCCGTTTGGGAGGTTTGAACGCCGTATTGCAATTCCCCCGGGCACCTATGCGATTAAGCGGCAAACGGTGCGGGGCCACCTGCTGATCCGCCTGTGCAAAACGGAAGGGGGAGCACTGGCATGAATGAGGCAAGTGGTGGAGATATGTCCCAGTTGCCGGACATGAAGACCGTGCCGCTGCCGGACGACGGCCTGATTTTGCTGCCGGTGCGCGACTTAGTGCCCTTTCCTGGGACTGTCTTTCCGGTCTCTACAGGACGTGCCAAGTCGATTGCCGCGATCCAGCAGGTAATCCGTCAGTCGCGGCCTGTGGGTCTGTTGTTGCAGCGCAATCCCGCGGTCAACGATCCAAAGGAAGGAGATCTGCACCTCATCGGCTGCACAGCCAATATTCTCCGGCTGATGACCTCACCAGACGGGGCGCATCACATCATCTGCCAGGGGGTGGAACGTTTCCGCCTGATCGAGCTGCTGCAGGGGCCGCCGTTCCCGGTTGGCCGGGTCCAGACCCTGCCGGATGTCACCAGCCGTTCGCCGCAGGTCGAAGCGCAGTATTTGCATCTCAGAAATCAGGCCGCCGAGCTGCTGTCGATGCTGCCGCAATCGCCTTCCGGCTTTGAGGAGGCGGCGCAGGCAGCCACCGAACCGGGAACGCTCGCGGATCTGGCGGCGGCCTATTCCGATATTTCCATCGGCGAAAAGCAGGAGATCCTGGAAACCATCGATATCGCGGTGCGGCTGGACAAGGTGTCGAGAATCCTAGCCCGGCGGCTGGCAGTGCTGCGCATCACTCGCGAGATCAGCGAACGGACACGCGCCGCGTTTGACGAGCGCCATAGGCAGGCGATCCTGCGCGAACAACTAGCGGCGATTCAACAGGAGTTGGGCGAGGCCGACGGCAACGCCGAGGAAGTTGCTCAGCTGGGCGCGGCGATCACCCGGGCCGGAATGCCGACCGAAGCCGAGACAATGGCACGCAAGGAACTGGGTCGCTTTGCCCGCCTGTCTGAAGCCGCCGGGGAGGGGGCGGTGCTGCGGAACTGGCTGGACTGGATGATTGAACTACCCTGGCAGCTGCCCAGCAGCCGGCCGGTCAGCCTGATCCAGGCGCGCAACATACTGAATGCGGACCATTACGGGCTGGAGAAGGTCAAAGCGCGGATCGTCGAGTTCATGGCGGTGCACAAGCTGTCGCCGGAAGGCCGGGCGCCGATCCTGTGCTTTGCCGGGCCGCCGGGTGTCGGCAAGACATCC
This sequence comes from Leisingera sp. SA215, assembly GCF_055902035.1. Taxonomy (NCBI): domain Bacteria; kingdom Pseudomonadati; phylum Pseudomonadota; class Alphaproteobacteria; order Rhodobacterales; family Roseobacteraceae; genus Leisingera; species Leisingera sp. SA215. The sequence continues at coordinate 66,759 of NZ_JBVVXU010000010.1, forward strand.
CTGGGCCAATCGATTGCGCGCGCTCTGGGCCGGACCTTTGTCCGGATCAGCCTTGGCGGTGTGCATGACGAGGCCGAAATCCGCGGCCACCGGCGAACCTATATCGGAGCGCTGCCGGGCAGCATTCTGCAGGCGGTGCGACGGGCGGGCAGCCGCAACTGCGTGCTTATGCTGGATGAAATCGACAAGCTGGGGCACGGCATCCAGGGCGATCCTTCGGCGGCGCTGCTGGAGGTCCTGGATCCGGAGCAGAACAGCGCTTTCCGGGACAATTACCTAGGGGTGGATTTCGACCTGTCGCAGATAGTGTTCCTGACCACGGCAAACATGCTGGAAGGTATTCCGCGACCGCTCCTTGACCGGATGGAGGTGATTAACCTGCCGGGCTATACCGAGGAGGAAAAGCTGGAGATAGCCAAGCGCTATCTGGTGCTGCGGCAGCTGAGGGCCTGCGGGTTGCAGAATGAGCGGATACGGTTCACCCCGGCGGCGCTGCGCTTGATTGTCCGAAGCTACACCAGGGAAGCCGGGGTGCGGCAGCTGGAAAGCCAGATCGGGGCGGTGCTGCGCGCGGCGGCGGTGCTTCATGCCGAGGGCAAGCCTGCAAAATGCAAGATCGGGGTGAAGCAGGTGGAGACGGCGCTGGGGGTGCCGCGATTTGAAAATGAGACCGCGCTGCGCACCAGCCTGACGGGAGTTGCCACCGGGCTGGCCTGGACGCCCGCCGGCGGCGATATCCTGTTCATTGAGGCCAGCCGAGCACCAGGCAAGGGCCGACTGATCCTGACCGGACAGCTGGGCGAAGTGATGCGCGAGAGCGCCCAGACCGCGCTGTCGCTGCTGAAGGCGCAGGCCGGGCAACTGGGGCTCAAGACTAAGAGCTTTGAGAGCGTGGACATCCACGTCCATGTACCCGCAGGTGCCACCCCCAAGGACGGGCCCAGCGCCGGGGTGGCGATCTACACTGCGTTGGCCTCCCTGTTCTTGGACCGGACGGTGCGCAGCGACACTGCGATGACCGGTGAGATTTCGCTGCGCGGGGCGGTGCTGCCGGTTGGAGGGATCAAGGAAAAGATGCTTGCTGCTTCTGCTGCCGGTGTCACGCGGGTAATGCTGCCTTCCCGCAACCGGCGCGAGTTGGAGGATCTTCCCGAGAGCACCCGCAAACAGCTGGAATTCATCTGGCTGGACACCGCCGATGAAGCGCTGCTAAAGGCGCTGCAGCCAGAGCCTGGGGGGCGAACTCCTCAATGAAGAGCTGTTCGATACCTTGGACGAACCCGCGGCCTGCGCGCGGGTGTGCTCCAGCAGCGCTACGGCGGTGGCCGGCGCTTGCTGGGTGCTGCCCACGGCGGCCAAGTTTTCGATGCTGGCCAGAGTGGCAGTATTTTCTGATTTTGGGCTTCTTTGGTCGCAGGTAAGCGAATATGAAATGCACTTATCTCAAGCTTTTCTTGTAGGTGCTGCGATGGACATCAGCCTGATCCGAACCTTCCTTGAAGTTGCTGCCACCGGATCTTTTGTGAATGCGAGCGAGAGGCTGTTCGTGACCCAGTCAGCGGTCAGCCTGCGGGTGCAGCGGCTGGAGGAAGCCCTTGGTAAGCAGCTGTTCACCCGCTCCAAGGCGGGTGCGGAGCTGACATCGGCGGGGCGCGAGTTTGAGCGTTATGCACTGTCGCTGGTCAAGATCTGGGAAGAGGCACGCCAGCAGGTCGGTGTGCCTGAAGGCTATACCAAATCGCTGACGATCGGCGCGCAGTATTCGCTGTGGCCGCGGCTGGGGTTCCGCTGGATCGACACCATGCAGCAGGAAATGCCGTCGCTGAACATCCGGGCCGAGCTGGGCATGCCGGACCGTATTGTGCGTTTTCTGATCGAAGGCGTGGTGCAGATCGGGCTGATGTACAGCCCGCAACTGCGGCCCGGCCTCACCGCCCGCAAGGTGATCGAGGAGGATCTGGTGCTGGCGGCCTCCTGGCCGGCCTCCTTTGACGAGATCGTTCCCCATTATGTCTTTGTCGACTGGGGGCCGGAGTTCGTCCACGCCCACGCAATCGAACTGCCCGAGCTGACCAATCCCGGGCTGAGCCTGTCGCTAGGCGCCCTTGCTGCGGAATACATCGTGTCGCGGCGTGCCGCCGCCTATCTGCCCGCGCGCTACATCAAGAAATACCTCGACGAGGGCCGCCTCCACCTGGTTGCCGACACGCCGCGGTTTCCCTATCCGGTGTGGTCCATCTGGCGCAATGACCTGGACCCCGAGGTCCGGGCTAACGCCGAAGCCACACTTGTGGCGATAAAGTCACGCATTGATGCCGAACAGGATGCCGTCATCGCCGAGCTGCGCGACATCAGCACCAATGACATTGTCGAAGTGCTTGGAAACACTGAAAACAGCTTTTAAAGCGAGAAATACTCGCTTTATCTATAATTATTTCAAATTTCTCCAATACATCTGCTATACCTATTTTTCTTTTCATACAGTGATGCCCCCGGCTCATCCGGGATGGATCACTTGATTGGGAAGGAATGACCCATGCAAGCACGCAACACTCTGGCCGCGTCGATCCTGGCTTTGCTCGTGGCTGCTCCAGTTTTCGCGCAAGGCGCAATTGTTGGGATCGAGGATCTGGACGACCGTATCGACGACATTCAGGAGGACGTCGACGAAGAACTGGCAGAAGGCAGCGACAAGGACCGCTTTGGCACAAACCAGTACGCCCAGGGCTGGACAGGTAGCGCCGCACTCGGCTTCTCCGGCACCACCGGCAACACCGATACAGCCGACCTCGATTTTGCCGGACGCCTGCGTTACGGCAACGGCCCGTGGAACCACACACTAGGCTTTGCCGGCGAGTTTTCGGAAGACAACGACGTGCGCAACAAGGAAGAGATCTTTCTAACCTATGAAGCTAACCGATACCTAACAGAGCAGTTCTACTTGTTTGGCCTGGGGTCGGTGCGCTATGACGATTTCGACTCCAACAGGCTGGACAGCTTCCTGGGTTTTGGCCCCGGCTACCGGGTGATCAACACCCCCACCCAGACCTGGCGGGTTCAGGCTGGCCCCGGCGTCCGCTATATTGAGGACCAGCTGCGCAATGACAGCACCGAAGTGGCAGGCATTGCTGCGTCGCGCTACTACTTCGCTTTCAGCGGCAATATCTTTCTGACCATGGACACGGACGTGCTTTTCTCGGATGAGGATACCGTGGTGACCAACGATCTGGGCGTGAATTTCAGGATGACCGACCGCCTGGCTACCCGAGTGTCCTTTCGGACCGATTGGGACAGCGATCCGCTGCCGGGCCTTAAAAGCACCGACAACAAGCTGGGCGTGTCTCTGGTCTACGGCTTCTGACGAAACCTGTTTATCCCTCGACGACTTGGGGCGGAGCAACCCGCCCCCCTTTTCCAAGTTGGCCAATGCGGAAAGGCCTGCCCATGTCGAGTGAAAGCAGCTGGTGGAAGCAGGCTTCGGCTATGACGAAGCCTTGAGCGCAAAGTCTACCGCATCGGTGTTTGGTTGCCGGCTTGTTGGCTATACAGCGGGCCCACAAGTCGTCGTCGCGGGTCTCTGCCCATCGTCTACGCATGGTTTTGACAGGCTGCTGTCCATCCCGGCCTTGCCCTGGGTGCGGGGAAACCTGGCGCTGATCCGGATTGGTGCCCTAGACAACCTGCTGTGCGATCTGCCACGGTGTCAGTCCTTGGAGAAATCGACAGAACGCTTGTGCTGCCCTTCTCAGCTACAGACACAGCTGATGAGAGGATCACCAAGCGCTGTTACCATCAGGTGCTCCGCGCCTGTGCAAGCCTCGGCATGATTTCCAGATGCTGTATGCCGCACGGCAGTAAGGGCTGATCCGCCGCGCTCATTCCTGATTTTCCCCTCGAAGTAGCACCAAGGAGTACGCAAAATGAAAATCGCAATGCTGGCACGCAACCCCAAATTGTATTCCCACCAGCGCCTGAAAGAGGCCGCTGAAGCGCGCGGACACACGCTCGACATCATTGATACTCTGCGCTGCTACATGAACATCGCGTCGCGTAAGCCTGAAATCTACCACAACGGGGAAAATCTTACGGGGTATGATGCGGTCATCCCGAGAATCGGGGCGTCGGTCACCTTCTACGGCACAGCGGTTCTGCGCCAATTCGAAATGATGGGTGTGTACCCGTTGAACGAGAGCGTTGCGATCGGCAGGTCGCGGGACAAGCTCCGCTCGATGCAGTTGATGGCACGCGACGGGATCGGGCTCCCGGTCACCACTTTCGCCCATGACCCGAAGCAGACCGAGGAAGTGCTTGCCCTCGCTGGCGGGGCTCCCATCGTCATCAAGCTCCTTGAGGGCACCCAGGGGATTGGCGTGGTGCTGGCCGACACAAACCGTTCCGCCAAATCGGTGGTGGAAGCGTTCCGGGGCGCAGGTGTGAATATCCTGATGCAGGAATTCATAAAAGAAGCCGGCGGCACAGACATCCGTGCCATCGTCGTGGGAGGAAAGGTTGTCGCAGCTATGAAGCGAACGGGTGCTGAGGGCGAGTTCCGGTCTAACCTGCACCGCGGCGGTTCCGCCGAGCTGGTGAAGCTTTCGGCCGAAGAGCGGGCGACAGCAGTCCGAGCAGCTAAAACCATGGGTCTCAATGCTTGCGGCGTAGACATGCTCCGGGCAAATCACGGCCCGGTCATCATGGAGGTCAACTCATCACCGGGACTGGAAGGCGTGGAGAAAGCCACCGGCCTGGATATCGCCGGCATGATGATCGAATATCTCGAAAAGAATGCCAAAAGAGGTGCCACAAAGACGAAGGGCAAGGGTTAGCGCCTCGCACTGACTTCTGCATCGGGGATTTCCGGATTGCTGCGGGTAAGCTTCGGCCACCGACGGGTGAAACACCACCGTGTCCGGGGCAGGGCTGAACAAGACATTGCAGCGCAGGGCCTGCGTTCAGTTTTCTGACGTCCTGTAGGAACTGGGAGTTACGCCGGTCCACCGCCGAAAGGCGCGGTGGAAATTTGCGGGACAGGAGAACCCGACATCCTGAGAGATTTCTTCGATGCTCTTACGTCCGCCTTGCAGGCCGCGAATGGCTATGTCCCGGCGCAGCCCGTCTTTGATCGCCTGGAAGGAGGTGCCTTCCGCGTCCAGCCGTCTCATCAAGGTTCTTGGGGTTACATTCAGGCTGCGGGCTGCGCCTGCCAGGTGGCCACCCTCCCAGCTTGTCCGATAAAGATACTCCCGGACCCTCAGAGACTGCTTATGTTCTCTATACTCCGTGAATATCCAGTCGCGGGGGGCCCGGTTCAGGAACTCCTTCAGTTCCGCAGTGCTGCGTTTATTTGCCGGCCCCAGTTCTGCCGCTTCAAAGGTAATTGCCGAACACGGAGCCTTGAAGCTGACCTGCGCCGGAAAGATCACCGAGTAATCGTCTGAAAACCCGGGGCGTTCAAAAGCAAATTGAACAGCCTGGACAGGCACTTCATATCCTGCAAGCCAGGACAGCAGCCCATGTGCCAATTTCAGCATCAGCATATGGCCAAACTGCTGACAGGGCAGCGTTTCCCGCGGCATAAGCCGCAGACTGATGCTGCCATATCCGGATTCGAGTTCTAGCTGGTAGTCGTCCAGCAGAAGGTTCCAGAATGTAGAAAACCGGTGCAAGGCCGAGGGAAGTGAGCTGGCTTCACGGACCGTGGTCAGGAGATGCTGCAGAGCTCTGGCCCGGATCGGGCGGCTCCAAAGCCCCATCATTTCATCTTTGGTTTCGATGGCGGCAATTTGATAAAGCCGGACAATCTGATCCAGGGTAATGCGATGGGCAAGGCGACCCTGCACCGTATGCATCCCCGCACGCTGCAGAAAGGATGCTAGCTGGGCATCCGTGCAACACTGCCTCAAGGCCATGATCCAATCCTCGGCGAACTGCGCCGAGACCGTGGCAAGGCTTGAAGGATCCGAAGCTGTCATTTCCTTGGGTTCCAGCGCCGTTTGTCATTATTGGAAAGCATGCCATCTTTTCTGACCGTGAAACTTATGAGCTGCAATACACATTCGGCGAAGGGAACATCAGCCCAGAATACCGGAAATGGCTTATCACACAGCAACCCGCGGTCTGTATGTTCTGTATCGAAGCATTGCCGGCCTGGCCGTCTGCGCGCCTGTCCGTCCGCGGCCAGAATGCCTGCGCCCAAGCTGGAATGCCTGTTTTTGCCGGTCTCATCTTAGAGGCGTGTCATCGTGGTTTCTGGCTGCGGCGAACAGCCCCTTTTGACTCTGGGAGCTGACGCGGCAGATGCGGTGCAGGGTGTGTGGGTGGAAATTTCCCCGGGTCTTGATCAGCATACGCGGTAACCAGGCCGGATCAGACGATACCCAACTCCTGCTCCGTGGCTGGGCGGGCCGGGTGCCTGCCTTTCCTCCAAAACAGAACGATGACCCATGTGGCGGAAATCTGGGCAGCGGCAAAGAGCGCCATTGCAGCCAGCAGTCCCAAGGTGTCGGCCAATGCGCCGCTTGCAATGACAGGCAGCGAGAACCCGCAATAGGCATAGACGAAAAGGCCAGCCGTCGCCCGCGCCCTGTCATCAGGTGCGCGCAGTGAAACCTCCGCCAGGGAAGCAAGATAGGTAAAGCCATAGCTTGCCGCGCTGGTGATGCAGGTTCCGGCAAGGACCAGCTCCAGTGATGTCAGCCAGACTCCGGCCAGAAGCACGAGAAAGCCCAGCGGTATCAGCACAAACCCGAGTGCCAGTGCCCGGCCGTTGGACATGCGCCGGGCGACAGGCTGGCAGAGAAACCCGGCGAAGATCGCCAGAAATATGACAAGCCCGGTCCAGCCTCCAAGCGCATTGGCAGCCAATTGCAATGGCACAACGGCAATGGTCATGCCGGTTGTCGACCAGGCCAGCGCCATAGCCGCGCCGAACACCCATGTGCCGGACGGAAAGGCCGGCAGCCGCAGCGGTGTGACGGGTTTCGGACAGTCCGCCTTGGGCAGGGCGAAAGCGGCTGCGGCCAGAACCGGAGCTGTTGCAAGCAGTGCCGCGTAGCTCAATGGCAGGAACGTCGGCCCTTGCAGGCTAAGGCTAAGACCTGTTGCCAGCGCGCCGCCGCCGAACCCAAGCGATGTTGCCGATGTAACAATCAAGGCCGCGCTGCGTGCCCGTCCGGCGCCCAGGATTTCCGCCATATACGCATTACCCGCGGTGGTCGCCAGCCCGGTCCCGATGCCCAGGAAAACCCGTGCCGTGACAAGGCTTGTCCAGTTTGGGAACTGCATCAGAACTGCCGTCGCAACCGCGCCGAGGATCAGGGCCAGCGCAATCGGAATACGCCGCCCGATCCGGTCTGACAGCCCGCCAAGCAGCAATAGCGTCGGCATCAGGCCGCCAGCGTAGGCTGCAAAGGCGATTGTGACGGCGGTGGCGCCGGCATTATCCTGCGCGGCATAGGCTTCATACAACGGCGCCTGAAGATTCACGGCAAACGTGACAGTGAACAGAATTACGGCAAGCAAAGCAGCAGACAAGAAACGGAGCATCGGGCGGACCTCGCAGGTTGACTCGCCTCCGCAATGCCATGAAGTTTCGCTGTATGACAATTTTTGGATTGTACTAAGGACGCCGGGCGCATGACGAAATCCAGATACACCCGCTTTGCCGACATGCTCTCAAATGCGATCCGGGAGGGCAAATTGGCGCCGGGCTCCAGGCTGCCGACGCACCGGGCTTTCGCTGAAAAAACCGGCATCGCGCTGGCGACCGCAACCCGTGTTTACAAGGAACTGGAACGTAGGGGACTTGTCAGGGGAGAAGCCGGGCGCGGGACTTTTGTGCGCGATCCCGAGGTGCCGATGACACTGGGAGTGCATCAAACCGCGGCCAAGGGGATCACGGATCTGGTCTTCAACATGCCAGGTGGTCCCGTGGACGCAGACATTCTGCGGGCCGGCCTGCGTCGGCTTGCGGCGGCCGGCGACCTGGATGCGGTGCTGCGCTATCAGCCCCACGGCGGCCGCATACACGAACGCCGGATCATCGCCGATAGTCTCAGGCGGTGTCTGGGCCCGATAAACCCCGAGCACCTGCTGGTCGCCTCGGGCAGCCAGCATGGCCTGGCGGTCACCTGTTTGGGGCTGTTTCAGCAGGGGGATGTGATCGCGGCTGACGCGCTTACATACCCAGGGTTCAAATCCGCTGCGGCACTGAATGGTCTGGAGCTTGCCCCGGTCGGGATGCAGCACGGTGTCATGGACCCGGACGATCTGGACCACCAATGCCGCTTGCGGAACATACGAGCGGTTTACCTGATGCCGACGGTCCAAAGCCCGCTGGGAACCGTCATGGATGAAACAGTCCGGCTGCGCCTGCTGGATGTGGCCCGGCGGCACAACCTGCTTATCATCGAGGACGCGGCGTATGCGTTTTTGGAACCTGATCCGCCGCCCGGTTTCCTGTCGTTGGCACCAGAGCGGACGGTGCATATCAGCGGCTTTTCCAAAAGCTTCGCAACCGGATTGCGTCTGGGGTACGTGATCGCGCCTGCAGACCGCACCGCAGCTCTGCTGGAAGTGATCCGCGCGACGACCTGGAACACGCCCGCATTGATTTCCGCATTGGTCACAGGTTGGATCGAAGACGGGACACTGGAAAAATCCGAAGAAACCCGCAGGCAGGATGGCGCTGCGCGTCAATCGGTGTGCCGGGATGTCTTTGGCGCGTCTCGTGTCATTTCGCATCGCAACGCGGGTTTTGCCTGGCTGCCGCTTGAAAAAGGCGCCCGTGCGCAGCCCATCGTGACGCGTTTGAAGGATCAGGGCATTTCGGTGTCCGGCGCAGAGCCGTTTGCAACATCCGCCGCAGCGCCACAGGCCTTGAGATTGGCGTTTGGCGGTTTGCCGATGGCAGAGCTGCGCGGCACGCTGGAAACGGTACGCGACGCGGTTCACGCTGAGCGGACAGGCTAAGGCAGCGCTCCTGAAATGCGGCCCGCCGGTCAGGTGTTCCTCAGCCGCCGCCGGCTGTGCTCAGAACCACTGTCCCGGCTCCATCAGTCCCAGATCCAACAGTTGGCGCGAATGCCATTCAAACGGTGCGGAGTTGTGCCACCGGAAGGTTTCAATGTCGAAAGTTGAGCCAGGATTGCGTTTCAGCGCCTTGGCGGTGCGGAATGAACAGACCGCGGCAGTCAGGTTATGATGCCAGGGGCAGGCATAGGTATTGTATTCCTGGTCGTTGAAAGTGTGATCCTGCTGCAGTTTCAGCCCAGGCTTGGCCTTGAACAGAGAAATCCGGTCGATTTTCCGGCTTTTCTCTGGGATATGCTCTTCAAACCGCCAGCGCACCCCGCCGAAAAAGTCCAGCTGCCGCTCGCGCGGATGGCCGGTTCCGGGATCTTTGCGCGACTGGGCGTAGTAACCGGATTTATCGAGATAGGCCGCCTCCAGGGAGACAGCGCCAGGGCAGTTCTGAAGATCGCCGGCATAAAGGTCGATCACATAGCTGAGCACTGCATCACGCCGCTCTTCGGAATGGAAGGTCAGCATTTCTCCAACGCTGCGCGTCTCGCAGAACGGGTAGAACAGATACTCCGCATTGTAGCAGTAATAGAGCCAGCATCCGGGCTGCGCTGCGGCGATCACCGCATTGATTGCGCCTGGCAGCGCCTCTTCAGGGGCGCAGTCAAACGGCACCCGGTGCACCTTGGCGCGCACATCCTGCGGCAGATCAAAGGCGTCCGGCATCAGGGCCACAACTGCCTTGAAACCACTTTGCAGGTGATGACGCAGAGTGGTGGCGATCTCCACCTCGTCCTCGACAAAGATTAGCGCCACCGGTCCTTTGGCCAGCAGCGCCTTGCCCTTTTTCAGGAAATTCTGCAGCGAAGAATACATCATGCCCGTCTGCCCTTTGCCTTTCTGGCCTTTGCGGCCAAAATCGGGTAAATCCCGCCTCATTGCAAGCGGCGGCATTTGCCTGTAAGGCAGGCCGCTGTTCACCCACCTTGGCTGGAAGGCTGACCCGCATGAGTGCCCCGAAGAAGCTGTTTATCAAGACCTATGGCTGTCAGATGAATGTCTATGACAGCGAACGCATGGCCGAGGCGCTGGGCGGTGAAGGCTATGTCGAGACAAAATCGGCCGATGACGCCGACATGATCCTGCTCAATACCTGCCATATCCGGGAAAAAGCAGCCGAGAAAGTCTATTCCGAACTGGGCCGTTTTAAAGGACTGAAGGCGGAAAAGCCCGACCTCAAGATCGGCGTCGCCGGCTGTGTCGCCCAGGCCGAGGGCGAGGAGATCATGCGCCGCCAGCCGCTGGTGGATCTGGTGGTCGGCCCGCAAAGCTATCACCGCCTGCCCGAGATGGAAGCCAAGACGCGGGAGGGGAAGAAGGTGCTGGATACCGATTTCCCCGAGGAAGACAAGTTCGAAAAGCTCAAGAACCGCCCCAAGGCCAAGCGCGGCCCGACGGCGTTTCTGACCGTGCAGGAAGGCTGTGACAAATTCTGTGCCTTCTGCGTGGTGCCCTATACCCGCGGTGCCGAGGTGTCGCGCCCGGCGGACCGCATTCTGACCGAAGCCCGCGATCTGGTGGAGCGCGGCGTGCGCGAAATCACCCTTCTGGGTCAAAATGTGAACGCCTATCACGGAGCCGGCCCCAATGGCGACCTGACCCTGGCGCAGCTGATCTGGGAACTGGACAAAGTCGACGGGCTGGAGCGTATCCGCTTCACCACCTCGCATCCCAATGACATGCAGGATGACCTGATCGAGGCGCATGGCACCTGCGCCAAGCTGATGCCCTATCTGCATCTGCCGGTGCAGGCGGGATCGGACAAGATCCTGAAGCGGATGAACCGCAGCCATACCGCCGAAAGCTACCTCCGCCTGATTGAGCGCATCCGCGCCGCGCGGCCCGACATCCTGATCTCCGGCGACTTCATTGTCGGCTTTCCGGAAGAGACCGAGGAAGATTTCCAGGCCACCATGGATCTGGTGGAAGAAGTAAAATACGGCACTGCCTATTCCTTCAAATATTCGACCCGCCCAGGCACCCCGGCTGCCGAACGTGCGCAGGTCGATCCGGCCGCGGCCGACGACCGGCTGCAGCGCCTGCAGGCTCTGCTGACCAAGCAGCAGCGTGAGGTGCAGGACAGCATGGTTGGCCGCGAGGTTGGCGTTCTGTTTGAAAAGGCGGGCCGTCTTCCGGGGCAGATGGTTGGTAAATCCGACTACCTCCATGCTGTACATGTCGCTGATTGCAATCGTGCGGCGGGCGACCTGGCCCGGGTGCGCATCATTTCCTCTGGTGCAAATTCACTGGCAGGGGAATTGATCGGCTGAAGCTCCCGCCGCAGCGCGAATCTTTAATCCTCCTTTATAGAAACTGTTGTACATCCGTTTCTCCGGATTGCGCAGGTGAGTCCCGATTGCATCGGTTCCGGCGACAATTTCCCTTGGCTGCTTTAAGTGTCCCGAGAAATGCGATTAATCTGCACGGAATAACTTTCAATTTAGCAGGTATATTACATAAATTTCAGATAGTTTGTCCCTTATGGCCTGAGCGGTGGGCACATTAGCGGCAAGCGCGCTGGGGGAACTTAGGTGAAGGAAATCTGGTTGTGTTGACTTACAAATTTGACAAAGCGATTGCGCTGGCCGCCGCTGCTGCGGCCGCACTCAGCATCGCCGCCGCGCCTGCCAGCGCGCAATCCGGGCAGCGGACCATCAAGGGCGAGCGCTATGTTCCCACCATCTGGGTTGACCCGGACGGCTGTGAACATTGGGTGATGGATGACGGAGCCGAAGGGTTCATGACACCGCATGTGACGCCGGATGGCAAGCCGGTCTGCCGCCGCGGCAATATCTGCGGCGTGGTGCCGGCAGATCAGTTTTTCGCCACGGACAAACACCACATCAATGCAGCAGGCCGCCAGCGTCTGGGGGAATTTTTCCAGCAGGCAAAATCCAATGGCGCCCGCGCTTTTGTCATTGCCGGCCACACCGACAGCCGGGCATCGGATGAATACAATATCCGCCTGTCCGAGCGCCGCGCCCATGCCGTGGCTCAGGCGGGCCGTTCGGTGGGCGCGCGGATCAGCGATGTGCGCGCCTATGGTGAACGTGATCCGCGGGTGCCCAACACCAGTGCCGGAAACATGGCGCAAAACCGTCGCGTCGAAATCTATTGCCTGCGCTGAGGGGACAAAATCATGCTGATGCGTAAAACACTTGTGCTCCTTGCCGCTGCCGCCGCTGTATCGGGCTGCACGGATGCCTTTGACAAAACCCGCGACCAGCACGCCGGCGATGGCTCCTCCAGCCATCTGTCGAACATGACAGCCGGCATCTGGGTGGATCCGCAGGGCTGCGAACATTGGATCATCGACGATGGTCTTGAAGGCTACGCCGATCTGCGCCGCACACCGGACGGCAAGCCGGTCTGCAACAGCAACCTGCCGCGCAATGTTGCCACTGGGCCGTTCAAGAGCGGCTCCACCTTTGCCGACCCGCTGTAGGAAACACTGACAACCGTGATTTGCAGCCGCCCTCCCGGGCGGCTGTTTTGTTTCGATTGCGTGAATTTCTGCCGCTGGATCTTGCGCAGAATTCACTTCGCAGGCAGACTGAAGCTGTAACCTCTGACTAAGGAGATCAGCTTGGCCATCAGTGCCCTGAATGACGCGCAAGACCAGTCCGCAACCCACGAAGTGCTGCTGGAATTTCCCGACAACCGATTGCTGATCGACCTGTGCGGCGAATACGACCGCAACCTGGCTGACATAGAACAGAAACTGGGCGTGCAGATTGTCCGCCGCGGCAACCAGCTGTCCGTGATGGGGGAGGATTCCGCGCGGGAACAGGCGGCAGCTGTGCTGACGGCGCTGTATGACCGGCTGGAAACCGGGCGCAGCGTCGAAACCGGCGATATCGACCGCGAACTGCGGATGAGTCCCGAAGCCGAGAGCGCCGAACCTGACGGCCAGTTGCAAATGTTCCGCGGCGGCCGGGTGGAAATCAAGACCCGCAAGAAACTGGTGGAACCGCGCACCGAAGCACAGAAGGCCTATGTGCATTCTCTGTTCGAAAACGAACTGGCCTTCGGCATCGGCCCGGCCGGCACCGGCAAGACCTATCTCGCCGTGGCCGTCGGTGTTTCCATGTTCATCACCGGCCATGTCGACCGCATCATCCTGTCCCGTCCGGCGGTGGAAGCGGGCGAAAAGCTCGGCTACCTGCCCGGAGATATGAAGGATAAGGTTGATCCTTATATGCAGCCTTTGTACGACGCGCTGAACGACTTCCTGCCGGAAAAACAGGCAGCCAAGCTGATCGAGGAGAAACGCATCGAAATCGCGCCGCTTGCTTTTATGCGGGGACGCACCCTGTCCAATGCCTTTGTGGTGCTGGATGAGGCGCAGAATGCGACCACCATGCAGATGAAGATGTTCCTGACCCGTCTGGGTGAAGGCTCGCGTATGGTGATCACCGGCGACCGCACCCAGATCGACCTGCCGCGCGGGGTGCAATCGGGCCTGGCCGATGCCGAACGGCTGCTAAAGGCGATTCCCAAGATCAGCTTCAACTACTTCACCGCCCGCGACGTGGTCCGCCACCCCCTTGTGGCGGCGATCATCGAGGCCTATGACGCCGATGTAAAATCGACCTGAGGCCTGAAGCCGCCGCGCTCTTTTCATCTATCCGGAAATACTCCGGGGGTGCGGGGGCCAGCCCCCGCATTGACAGGCAGGACATGACGCTCGACATCACCATCGAAGACAGCCGCTGGCAGGAAGCCGGGCTTGAGGCACTGGCCGGCGAGGCCGTCTCAGCGGTTCTGGCGCATTTCGTGTTGGACCGGGAGGACTGCGAAATCTCTCTTCTGGCCTGCGATGATCTGCGCATTGCCGGTCTCAACGCAGAATTCCGGGAAAAAGATAAGCCGACAAACGTGCTTAGCTGGCCCACCGAGGATCTGGCCGCGGAGGCGGATGGCGGCACCCCGGCGCGGCCCGAGGCCGATTTCACCGGCGAATATCCGCTGGGCGACATTGCGGTGTCTTACGACACTTGCGCCCGTGAAGCCGCGGCAGCAGGAAAGCCGCTGGGCGATCATACCCGCCATTTGATCGTTCATGGAATGTTGCATCTTCTCGGGTATGATCACATTCGTGAGCGCGATGCCGCACTGATGGAAGAGATTGAGGTGCAGCTACTTGGCAAAATGGGTGTCGCGAACCCATATATGAGTGAGGACGCCTCATAAGCGAGGCATTTGGATAGGATCAATGGGCGACATAGAAGGCAGTTCTAACGCGGCGCAGGGCGCGCTGCAGAACATAAATGGCACGGCAGCGGAAGCGCCGGCCGCCGGGAAAACCAGGTTCTGGGCACGGCTTTTCGGGGCATTAAGCTCGGAGCCGCTGCCCCAAGAAGACAGTGGCCGCGAACAGCCCGCTGCCGGGACGGAACCGCCCGGCATGATGAACTTGCGCCGGCTGCGGGTCGAGGATGTTGCGATCCCCTCTGCGGAAATCGCTGCCGTGCCGGTCTCGATCGCCAAGAAAGACCTTGTTGGCATTTTCCGCGAAAGCGGGTTTACCCGGATTCCGGTATATGAGGGCACGCTGGACACGCCACTGGGCTTTGTCCACCTCAAGGATTTCTCCCTGAACCATGGCTTCAACGGCGGCACGTCGGATTTCGAACTGTCCCAAATGCTGCGCCCGCTGCTGTTCGTACCGCCGTCGATGCCGATCGGCGTGCTGCTGACCAAAATGCAGGCCGAGCGCCGTCATATGGCGCTGGTGATCGACGAATACGGCGGCGTTGACGGGCTTGTCACCATCGAGGATCTGATCGAGCAGGTCGTCGGCGAGATCGAGGATGAGCACGACGCGGATGAACTGCAGACCTGGTTCGAGGAAAAACCGGGATGCTACATCGCGCTTGCCCGTACGCCGCTGCCGGAGTTTGAAACCGAGATCGGCCAGTCTCTGACCAGCCACGATGACGTTGACGAAGAGGAGATCGAGACCCTGGGCGGGCTGGTCTTCATGCTCTCGGGCCGGGTGCCTGCCCGCGGCGAGGTGATCGAACACCCCGAAGGCGCCGAATTTGAAGTGATGGATGCCGACCCCCGGCGGATCAAGCGGTTGCGGGTCCGGTTGCCGGACGCCGCCGCATGATGACAGCCGGGCTGCGGCTGGCGGTGCGGCAGCTCCGGCCGGCCCGGGCCGGGCTGGCCTTCGGCGGCGGTGCGCTGGCCTCTTTGGCCCTTGCCCCCTGGAGCTTTTGGATCGGCCTGCCTGTTGCCTTGGGGGCCGCAGGCTGGCTGGTGCTGCAGGCTGCCACGGCGCGGACGGCGATGCTGGCCGGCTGGCTGTTCGGGCTGGGGTATTTTGCCTTTGGCCTGTCCTGGATCCTTGAACCTTTTCAGATCGACCCGGAACGCCATGCCTGGATGGCGCCCTTTGCGCTGTTCTTTCTGGCGGGCGGGCTTGCGTTGTTCTGGGGGGCGGCCTTTGGACTGGCGGTTCGGTTCAGCACCGGCGCCTGGAGGATCCCGATGCTGGCGGCCGCCTGGTCCTTGGCGGAACTTGGCCGCGCCTATCTGCTGACCGGCTTTCCCTGGGCGGCTTTCGGCCAGTTCTGGATCGACACGCTTGCTGTGAATCTGTTGCCTTGGACCGGCCCGCAGGGGCTGGCGCTGCTGACACTTACGGCCTTCTTGCCGCTGGCATTGCTGCGGCAGGCCCCGGCTGGAGCCTTGGCGCCGCTGGGTCTGGCGGCAGCCGCCGTTTTTGCCGCTCCCGCGCCGCCGCAGACAGATCCAACAGGCAAGACCGTGCGAATCGTTCAGCCCAACGCACCGCAGGATTTGAAATGGCACCCGGATCACCGCTGGGAATTTGTCCGCCGCGCTGTTGCTTTTTCTGCCGGAACACCGCGCCCGGACCTGATTGTCTGGCCGGAAACCGCGGTGCCGCAGCTGCTTAATTATGCGGATGACACCCTGCGGGCCCTTTCCGAAAACGCGGGCGGGGTTCCGGTGCTTCTAGGCATCCAGCGGGAAGAGGCGGGCGCTTATTACAATTCTGCAGTGCTGCTAGACGCGGATGGCCAGCCCGCCGCCGCCTATGACAAGGCGCACCTGGTGCCGTTCGGCGAATATGTGCCGTTTGGCGACGTTATGGCCCGGTTCGGGATCTATGGCTTCGCATCGCAGGCTGGGGCAGGTTATGCCGCCGGGCCGGGGCCGCAGGTAATGGATCTTCCTATCGGCAGCGCCTTGCCGCTGATCTGCTATGAGGCTGTTTTTCCACAGGATGTGAGCGCCGCAGACACCCGCCCGGACATGCTGGTGCAGCTCACCAACGATGCTTGGTTCGGCACCCGCTCCGGCCCTTACCAGCATCTGGTGCAGGCGCGGATGCGGGCGCTGGAGCAGGGGCTGCCGATGATCCGCGCCGCAAACACCGGGGTTTCGGCGATGATTGCGCCGGATGGGGGGATGCTGGACAGCCTGCCATTGGGAGAAGCAGGGTATATCGATGCCGACCTGCCCGCACCGCTGCCGCCGACGTTCTACAGCCGCACCGGTGACTGGCCGGTGTTCCTGCTGTGCCTGTTCGGCGCAGTGGCCGGATTCTTTTGCTCCCGCGCCCTTGCTCCGCGGTCATAGCGGGTTAACTCTAAACGAATATTGATTGACCCGCGCGGATGAGCCGCGTACTGCGGCCTGATACCTGCCACAACGGCTTCCTGGCGTGGCGGGCTGAACCCAATGGAGCACTCTTTTCATGACCCGTATGAACTACACTTTCACTTCGGAATCGGTTTCCGAAGGCCACCCGGACAAGGTTTGCGACCGCATTTCCGATGCGGTGCTGGACGCGTTCCTGGCGGAGGAGCCCGAAGCACGGGTGGCAGCTGAGACTTTCGCCACCACCAACCGTGTTGTCATCGGGGGCGAGGTTGGCCTGTCCGATCAGGACAAGCTGCACGACTACATGGGCAAGATTGACGAGATCACCCGTGCCTGCATTAAGGACATCGGCTACGAGCAGGACAAGTTCCACCACGAAACCGTGGAAGTGACCAACCTGCTGCACGAGCAGTCCGCGCATATCGCCCAGGGCGTGGATGCGTCCGGTGATAAGGACGAAGGTGCCGGCGATCAGGGTATCATGTTCGGGTTTGCCACCAATGAAACCGATGCGCTGATGCCTGCGCCGATCCAGTATTCCCACGCGATCCTGCGGCGCCTGGCGGAAGTGCGCAAAAACGGCACTGAGCCCGCGCTGGGCCCGGATGCCAAGTCGCAGCTGTCCGTGGTCTATGAGGGCGGCAAGCCGGTGGGCGTCAGCTCGCTGGTGCTGTCGACCCAGCATCTGGACGAAAGCCTGACCTCGGCCGACATTCGTGCGCTGGTGGAACCCTACATCCGTGAAACGCTGCCCGAAGGCTGGCTGACGGACGCCACCGAATGGCATGTGAACCCGACCGGCAAGTTTGTGATCGGCGGCCCGGACGGCGACGCTGGCCTGACCGGCCGCAAGATCATCGTGGATACCTACGGTGGTGCGGCCCCGCATGGCGGCGGCGCGTTTTCCGGCAAGGATCCGACCAAGGTGGACCGGTCGGCAGCCTATGCCGCGCGCTATCTGGCCAAAAACGTGGTCGCTGCGGGCATGGCAGAGAAATGCACCATTCAGCTGTCTTATGCCATCGGCGTGTCCAAGCCGCTGTCGATCTATGCCGACACGCACGGCACCGGAGAAGTGGATGCCGCAGCGATTGAGAAGGCGATTGACCAGGTGATGGATCTGACCCCACGCGGCATCCGTTCGCATCTTGGCCTGAACAAGCCGATTTATCAGCGCACCGCTGCTTATGGCCATTTCGGCCGCAACCCGGAAGCGGACGGCGGCTTCAGCTGGGAGCGCACCGACCTCGCTGAGGCGCTGAAGAAAGCGGTCTGAAACCGGACTGACCAAAACAGCAGAGCGGGCCGCGAGGTCCGCTCTTTTTCGTTTGGGAGATGCTCTCGCCCGCTTCGGTGCATTCAGGGGCTGCGCCTCATCCGTTGGGTCCAGCGCGGTGCTGCAGCGCGGCGGACCGGTCAGCATTGCTGACCGGATGTTTCGCGCGCGAACCATTGCGGCAGAATGGCTGACCTTTTTTCAGGCTGGAAGACACAGGCGGGCTGCACCATATTGCAAGGCAGTGTGTTTCCAAGTGCCGGGTTCGTAATGTTGCGGGTGATGATTGTTTTTTCCTATCTGGTTTTGGCGTCGGCTGCAGCCGCCAAAGAAGCCTTGCCGCAAAAGTTCAGCCTGCAAGGCAGAACGCTGGTTTATGACACGGAACGGGAAGCGGATGAGGAACTGGCGGAAATCACCGAACAGGATATCGGGCGCCTGCAGGAGATCCTGAAGAAAAACCCGGAAATCACAGAGCTGCAGCTCAACAGCGTCGGCGGCAGTATTTTTGCCGGGGAAGAAATTGCCGGGCTGGTGCTGGACTACGGGCTTGACACCTCGGTTGACGGGGAGTGTATCAGCGCCTGTGTTGATGTCTTTCTGGCCGGCAGCCGGCGGCGGATGACAATCGGGTCCAAAATCGGCTTCCACCAGCGCAGCTGGTCGGCGGCAGAAGTGCATAAATACTACCGGAGCGAGCGGAAAGCGCAGCGCTGGGCGACGCCTTTTGAGTTCGGCTCGTGGATCTATTTGGATACGCAGCAGGAGATTTTTGACCATCTCAGCTATATGGTGGAGCGCGGCGTTGATCCTGGTTTTGCGATCGAGACACTGCGGACGGATCCCAACGGGGAATGGTATCCCAGCCGTCTGCGGTTGATTGCAGCAGGGGTTTTGCGGGAGGTTCTGCCGGGCCGGCGCCCCTAGCCGACTTGACCTGGGGCGCCGCTTGCGGCAGAGCAGCGGCCAGCCTTTGACGAGACGCCCTGAACAGGAGCCCAGACGCATGTCCGGCGACCAAACGCCCCGCGACGACCAGCCCAAGCTAGCCCGGCCCGCTGCCGCCAATGCGGCCGATAAACACGCCAGCGGCGCGCCTTGGCGCAACTTCTATGGCCGCTTCAAAGGCAAGACCTTGAAGGACAGCCAGAAGCGCTACCTGAACGAGGATCTGGCGAGCCTCAGTCCCGGCGCCGTGGACTGGGATGTAAACCCGGACCGAACGCCGCTTGACCTTGATGCGCTGTTCGGCGGCAAGGATGTCTGGCTTGAAATCGGCTTTGGCGGCGGCGAGCACCTGGTGCATCAGGCCGCAAGCAATCCGGATGCAGGGATCATCGGCGCCGAGCCTTTTATCAACGGCGTGGCAATGCTGCTGGGCAAGATCCGCAAAGCCGGTGCAGATAATATTGCGGTGCATCCCGGTGACGCGCGTGATCTGATGGATGTGCTGCCCGAGGCCTCGATTTCGCGTGCCTTCCTGCTGTATCCGGACCCCTGGCCCAAGGCCCGCCATCACCGCCGCCGCTTTGTGACGCAAGAGCACCTGGAGCCGCTGGCCCGCTGCCTGAAGCCGGGCGCGGTCTTCCGGGTGGCCACCGATATTCCCGACTATGTGCGCCAAACCCTGGAGGAGGTGCCGAAAGCCGGCTTTGAATGGCTGGCAGAAGGGCCGGCTGACTGGCGCAAGTCCTGGGATGACTGGATTTCCACCCGCTATGAGCAAAAAGCCCTGCGCGAAGGCCGTACGCCGCATTACCTGACCTTCCGCCGCCTGGGCTGAGGGGGCGGGCGGGCGGCGGCCAAAGGCTCTGGACCGTCCAGCACCAATCCGATACCGATAGCGCCAACGTAAGTAAGCAGCGACAGACGAAGGAAGCCCCATGTCCGGACACGGCACGCCCATCCCGATGACCTCGCACCGTGCTGACCCGCTCAAGGGCGTGGCAGAGGTGCCCGGCGACAAGTCGATCTCGCACCGTTCGCTGATCCTGGGGGCGCTGTCGGTGGGGGAGACCAGGATCTCCGGCCTTTTGGAGGGCGAGGACGTTCTGGACACTGCCAAGGCGATGCAGGCCTTTGGCGCCGAGGTGGTGAACCACGGCGGCGGCAACTGGTCTGTGTTCGGCGTCGGCGTTGGCGGTTTTGCCGAGCCGGGCAACGTGATCGACTGCGGCAATTCCGGCACCGGGGTGCGGCTGATCATGGGGGTGATGGCCACCTCGCCGATCACTGCGACCTTCACCGGCGATGCCTCGCTGAACAAGCGGCCGATGGCGCGGGTCACTGATCCGCTGGCGCTGTTCGGCACCCAGTCCGTGGGCCGCTCCGGCGGGCGGCTGCCGATGACCATTGTCGGCGCGGCGGACCCGGTTCCGGTCCGCTATGAGGTGCCGGTGCCGTCGGCGCAGGTGAAATCCGCGGTGCTGTTTGCCGGCCTCAACGCGCCCGGCAAGACCGTGGTGATCGAAAAGGAAGCCACCCGCGACCATACCGAGCGGATGCTGGCGGGTTTCGGTGCCGAGATCACCACCGAGGATACTGAAGAGGGCCGCGTCATCACCCTGACCGGCCGTCCCGAGCTGAAGCCGCAGGTTATCGCGGTGCCGCGCGATCCGTCATCGGCTGCTTTTCCGGTCTGCGCCGCGCTGATCACGCCTGGCTCTGACGTGCTGGTGCCGAACATCGGGCTGAACCCGACCCGGGCGGGCCTCTACTACACCCTGCAGGACATGGGCGCGGATCTGACGTTTGAAAACATGCGCGAGGAGGGCGGCGAGCCGGTCGCAGATCTGCGTGCGAAATACTCGCCCGACATGAAGGGCATCGAAGTGCCGCCAGCGCGCGCCGCTTCGATGATCGACGAATATCCGGTGCTGTCGGTGGTTGCTTCCTTTGCGGAAGGCAAGACCATGATGGCCGGGGTCAAAGAACTGCGGGTCAAGGAAAGCGACCGGATCGATGCGATGGCCAAGGGCCTGCGCGCCAACGGCGTGACGGTTGAAGAGGGCGAAGATTGGTGGGAGGTCACTGGTCTGGGCATCTCCGGTGTGCCGGGCGGCGGCACCTGTGAAAGCGTCCTGGACCACCGCATCGCCATGTCCTTTATGGTGATGGGCATGGGCGCGCAGAAGGCGGTTTCGGTCGATGATGGCGGTCCGATTGCCACGTCCTTCCCGATCTTTGAGAGCCTGATGGGCGGATTGGGTGCCAAGCTGGAGCGCGCATGAGCGAAAGTTACACCATAGCCGTTGACGGGCCGGCTGCTGCTGGCAAGGGCACGTTGTCCAAGGCACTGGCGGCCCATTACGGTTTCGGCCATTTGGACACCGGCCTGCTGTACCGCGCCGTCGGGGCGAAAATGCTGGATGGCGCGGCCCCGGTCGAGGCGGCGGTGCACTTGACACCCGAGGAGCTGGCGCGCGATGACCTGCGCGGGCCGGAGGTGGCGCAGGCAGCCTCCAAGGTGGCAGTGATCGCCGAAGTCCGCGCCGCACTGGTGGATTTCCAGCGGGCCTTTGCCCGTCGCGCAGGTGGTGCGGTGCTGGACGGGCGCGATATCGGCACTGTGATCTGCCCATATGCGCAGGTGAAGTTTTTTGTCACTGCCAGCGCCGAAGTCCGCGCCCGGCGGCGGTTTCTTGAACTGGCCGCGGCCGGCAAGGTGACCACGCTGGACGAGGTTCTGGGCGATGTGAAGGCCCGGGACGAGCGGGACATGAACCGCGCCGAGGCGCCGCTCCGCCCGGCACCGGATGCCATCCTGATCGACACCAGCGATCTGAGCATCGAGGAGGCCTTGGCCAAGGCCATCGAGGTGATCGAAGCCCGCCGCGAGGCCGGTGAAACACTGGCGTAGACATCACCGATCCAAAAACACCCGCAGCTGACGCATCAGCCGCGGGGGCAAGGGCAAGTGGTACAGAGTGCGCTGACAGCTGTGTGCTTGTTCCGGTCCGATTGGCGGTCTGCGGTTTTTGCGGGCCCCGCCGCATCTTCCAGGAAGGCCGCGCGGGTGTCGGCGTTCAGGCACAGTTTGCCATCGTTCACCGGATACTGGCCCGGGTCTCCATCGAACTTTTCGCCGACCGATACGCCGTAGGAGAAGAAGCTGCCGTGCGGCGGCCGTTCCCGCCGGCCTAGCCCTTTGTGGAGGAAGCCTGACGCGGCGGCGCAGCAGCCTG
Source organism: Leisingera sp. SA215 (assembly GCF_055902035.1). Lineage (NCBI taxonomy): Bacteria > Pseudomonadati > Pseudomonadota > Alphaproteobacteria > Rhodobacterales > Roseobacteraceae > Leisingera > Leisingera sp. SA215. The sequence continues at coordinate 88,935 of NZ_JBVVXU010000010.1, forward strand.
TGGGCCTGTATCTGCAAGGACGCGCCGTATGGGCCAAAGTATTCGGAACTGCCGATGGCTTGGGGGCGGCTTGGCCGGACCGTCAATGCGGCCCATGCGGTCCGCACGTTGACAGGTACGAATTTCAGCCCGTACCCCGGTCACGGCAATAAATTTCGTCACAGCGGAGCGGGAAAAATACGCGCCAAGCCGTGTTTGGCAGAATAAGGTCGCTGCATTCAGCCTGGGGGAACGCATATGACCAGCTTTCAGGACCGCCTGACCGCGCTGCGCCGGAACTTCCACCGGCATCCGGAACTTGGCTTTCAGGAGGACCGGACCAAGGCCAAGGTGGCACAGCATCTGCGCAGTCTCGGGCTCGAGGTGCATGAAGGGATTGGCGTTGTCGGCTTGCTGCGGGCCGGCACAGGAAACCGGGCCATCGGGCTGCGGGCTGATATGGATGCGCTGCCGATAGCAGAAATCTCCACCCACGATTATGGTTCTGTAACGCCCGGAAAAATGCATGCCTGCGGCCATGACGGCCATATGACGATGCTTCTGGGCGCCGCCGAACGGCTGGTGCAGGAGCAGGGGTTTGACGGCACTGCTGTGTTCCTCTTCCAGCCCAACGAAGAACACGGGCTGGGTGCGCAGGCAATGATTGCAGAAGGCGTGCTGGAGCGGTTTCCGATTGAGGAGGTTTATGCCATCCACAATCTGCCGGGGGCGCCGGTGGGGCAGATCTCGACCCGGGCGGGCCAGATCTGCAGCAGCGAGAGCCTGTTTGAAATCGCAATCAAAGGGCGGGGCGGCCATGCTTCGATGCCGCAAGCCGGGGTCGACGCGATCACTGTCGGGGCCGAGATGGTGCTGGCATTGCAGACCATCGTCTCGCGCAAGCTGGTGCCGGGGGCGGGCGCGGTTGTGTCGGTCACAGAATTCCTGACCGACGGCCAGCGCAATGTGCTGCCGGGCCAAGCGGTGCTGAAGGGCGACGTGCGCGCACGCATGCCTGCGGACCGCGCGGCAATAGAACGCTTCATGCGCCAGATTGCTGCCGGTGTTGCTGCCACCCATGCGGTGGAAGCCGAGATGAGCTTCAACACCGAATTCAGAGAGACCATCAACGCGGCAGGCCCGGCCGAGGCTGCCTGCCGCGCAGGCGAGGCTGCGGGCTGCGAGGTGATCCGCGACCGCCCGCCGATGAGCTTCTCTGAGGATTTTGCCCATTTCGCCAACGCGGTGCCCGGCTGCTTCCTGCTGCTGGGCAATGGCGAGGAGGGCGCGCACGGCCAGCCGCTGCATGCGGCGGATTATGATTTCAACGACGCTCTGCTGCCGATTGGCGCCGAGTTCTGGGTGCAGCTGGTGCGTGACCGGCTGCCAGAGGGAAAGGACTGACGATGCTTGAACAATTTGCCGTTGCCCTGCGCCACACGGCAGGAAACCCAAAGTCCGGCGACGCCGCCTATACCGTTTTGTCCGAACAGGATTTCTCCGGTGCCTGTGCGGAAATCACCGCCTGGGAGGGCTATGAAGGGACGCCGCTGGTGTCGCTGCCGGGCTTGGCTGAAAAAATCGGCGTGGGCCGGATTGACTACAAACACGAAGGGCCGCGGTTCGGGCTGGGCAGCTTCAAGGCGCTGGGCGGGTCATATGCCGCTCAGCGGGTTCTGCAGCGCGAGCTGAGCCGCCGGCTGGGCAAGGACGTCAGCCTGGAGGAGATCCGCAAGGGCGCCCAGAAGGACGCCTGCGCCGGCATCACCCTGGTGTCTGCCACTGATGGCAACCATGGCCGCTCGCTGGCCTGGGGCTGCCAGCGGTTCGGCGCGCCCTGCCGGATTTACATCCATGCCGAGGTCAGCGAAGGCCGGGCCGTCGCCATGCGCGAATTGGGCGCCGAGGTGATCCGGATCGCTGGCGATTATGACGACTCGGTTCTGCTGGCCAAAAAGGAGGCAGAGGAAAACGGCTGGTTCGTGGTCTCTGACACCTCCTGGGAGGGCTATACCGAACCGCCGCGCGATGTGATGGCAGGCTATGGCGTGATGGCCCGCGAAGTCTGCGAAGCGCTGGAGCAGGCGCCGACCCATGTGTTCCTGCAGGGCGGTGTCGGCGGGCTGGCGGCCTCGGTCGCCGCGGCACTGCGGCAGATTTATGCTGTGCAGGCACCGCGGGTTGTGATTGTTGAACCCGAATTGGCGGCCTGCCTGTTTGACAGTGCGTGCAACGGCAAGGCGACCAATTTCGCAATTCAGGAAGAGACCATCATGGCGGGCCTCTCGTGCGGCGAACCTTCTGAAATGGCGTGGGAAATCCTGGCAGAAGAAGCCTCGGACTTTTTGACCATCCCCGACAGCATTGTCGCCCCCGCAGTGCGGCTGCTGGCCAATGCGGAAACCGGCGATCCGGCGGTTGAGGCCGGCGAAAGCGCCGTGGCGGGGCTGGCTGCCTTGATCGCGGCATGCCAGTCTGCCGGGATGAAGGAGACGCTGGGTCTGGATGAAAACGCGCGCGTGCTGCTGATTGGTTCCGAAGGTGTCACCGACCCGGCGATCTATGCCGCGATCATGGCAGGAAGGGACAATGTCTAAGGTGCCGGTGCGCGGTTTTCCGGAGGCGGAGTTTGCCGCGCGGACCCAAAAGGCGCAGACGCGGATGGCACAGCAGGGGTTGGATGGGCTTTTACTGCTGACAGAGGCAGAGGTCCGCTATTTCAGCGGTTTTCATACGCTGTTCTGGCAAAGCCCGACCCGGCCCTGGTTCCTGTTTGTGCCGCCTGAGGGCAAGCCCGTCGCGATCATCCCGGAAATCGGCGCTGACCTGATGCGCCGCACCTGGATCGAGGACATCCGCAGCTGGAGCGCGCCTGCACCGGAGGACGACGGCATCAGCCTGCTGACAGAGCTGCTGTCGCCGATTGCCGGGCGCGGTGGCAGTGTCGGTATCATGAAAGGCCATGAAACCGCGCTGCGGATGCCATTGGGCGACTATGAACGCTTAATGGCAGGCCTGCCGGGACTGAGTATCGCGGATGCAACGCCGCTGGTGCGCAGCCTGCGGATGGTGAAATCCACAGCGGAGATCGAAAAGCTGAGCCATATCTGCGCCATCGGCTCGCGCAGTTTTGCGCAGGTCCCGCAGATCGCCCATGAGGGGCAGCCGTTCGACGATCTGTTCCGCGCCTTCCGCCGCGAAGCACTGGCGCAGGGTGCGGACGACGTGCCCTATCTGGTCGGCGGCGCCGATCAAGGCGGCTACAGCGATGTGATCTCGCCGCCGACCAGCCGGCCGCTGCAGGCGGGCGACATCGTGATGCTGGACACCGGTTCGACCTGGGACGGCTATTTCTGCGATTTTGACCGCAACTTTGCCATCGGCCGCGCCGATGATCTGTCGCGCCGGGCTTATGATGTGCTGTGGCGGGCGACCGAGGCCGGGATTGCTGCTGCCAAACCGGGGGCGACCTGCCGGGATCTGTTCCAGGCCATGCAGTCCGTGATTGCGGAAATGGACGATCAGGGCGGCGATGTCGGCCGCCTGGGCCACGGGCTGGGGATGCAGCTGACCGAATGGCCCTCGCACGCGGCTTTTGACGATACGGTGATCGAGGAAAACATGGTGCTGACGCTGGAACCCTCGCTCGGCTACGGCGATGGCCGTATCATGGTCCATGAGGAGAACATCGTGGTGCGGGCAGATGGCGCAGACCTGCTGACAACCCGCGCCGCGCCTGAACTGCCGGTGATCTGAAGGAGGATCCGCGATGAAGCTCCCTTATGACACGGACGCCGGCATCGGCACTCGCGCCACGCTGGGTGTGATCGTGCTGGAAACCGATGAGACGCTGGAGCCGGAGTTCTCCCGGATGATGGCGCAGGAAGGGGTGGCGCTTTATCACAGCCGCATTCCGATGGCACCGGAGATCCGTCCGGAAACGCTGGCGCGGATGCTGGCGGACCTGCCGGCCTCGGCCCGGCTGCTGCCGTCCTCGCGGGACTTTGATGTGATTGGCTATGGCTGTACCTCGGCGTCGACGGTGATCGGCTCAGCCCAGGTGGCTGAGGCGGTGCAGACGGTCCTGCCCAAGGCCAGGGTGACCGACCCGCTGGCGGCAATCATCGCGGCGGGCCGGGCGCTGGGCGCCTCCCGGCTGGGGTTCGTCACGCCTTACCTGCCAGAGGTTTCTGCGCAGATGCGGTCCAATTTGGAAGACGCGGGGTTTGCAATCGCAGGCTTCGGCTCGTTTGAGGAAGTGGACGACCGGGTGGTGGCGCGGATCACCGAGGCGGCAATTTCGGACGCCGCCAAGCAGGTGGTAAAAGAGGGCGATTGCGATGCCATTGTGATTTCCTGCACCAATCTGCGCTGCCTGCGGGTCATTCCGGAGATTGAGGCACAGACCGCGGTGCCCGTTGTCTCCAGCAACCAGGCACTGGCCTGGCACATGCTGCGCCTTGCTGGTGTCACAGAGCGTCAGCCGCAATTCGGCAGGTTGTTCACACGGGGGCTGGCGCCCTGATAGATACAATGGTTAGGGATTTGTCAGCTGGCATTTTTGGTTCTGAGCCGGTTTTCAGTGCCGCGCAAACTGCGCTTGTAATCCCTGCGCAGATCGCCGCAGATTGCCAGTCGAAATCTGTCTTGTGCCTGCAAGGATGCCCAAATGCCTGCCACCCGTCCCAAGACCGGCCCCGCAAACCGGAACGTCCTGTTCATCATCATTGACCAGCTGCGGGCAGATTGCGTGTTCGGCGCGCTGGCCAGGCATGTGGAGCTGCCGAACATCCGCGCATTCATGAAGGATGCGGTGACGTTCAAACGGCATTTCTCGGTGACCAATCCTTGCGGCCCGTCGCGTGCCTCGATCCTGACCGGGCAGTATGCGATGAACCACCGGTCGGTGCGCAATGGCACGCCTTTGCGCCACGACACGCCGAACATTGCCACCGAGATGCGCAAGGCCGGCTATATGCCGATGCTGTTCGGCTATACCGACACCTCGCAGGATCCGCGCGCCTTTGACGCCAATGACCCGGCGCTGCGGACCTATGAATTTCCGATGAACGGCTTTCATGAGATGACCGAGATGCGGATGGAGATGTCCTATCCTTGGCAATCGCATCTGATGAACCGGGGCTACGGGTTCGAAAATTACTGGGACGTCTACAAACCGGTTTCACCCGATGGCGGCGCACCGAAACTGAACGATCCTGCGCTTTATGCGGCGGAGGACAGCGATACCGCGTTCCTCACAAATTCCTTTCTGGGCAAGATGACTGCCTATCACAAGGAAAGCTGGTTTGCCCATCTGACCTATATCCGGCCGCACCCGCCGCTGGTGGCGCCGGCGCCCTATAACACGATGTATGACCCCGCCAGCCTGCCGCTGCCGGTGCGTCTGAACAGCCCAGAGGCTGAGTGCAGCCAGCATCCCTTCTTTGATCCGCTGCTGCGCAACAGCGCTATCGCGGGCATTGTTGAGGGGTTCCCGGTTCTGGAGCCGACCGATGACAATATCCGCACCCTGCGCGCGCTCTACCTGGGGCTGGCGAGTGAGGTGGACCACCATGTCGGGCGGGTGATACGGTTCCTCAAGGATAGCGGCCAGTATGACAACACCATGGTGGTGATCACGGCAGATCATGGCGAGATGCTGGGCGACCGCCATTCCTGGGGCAAGATGACGGTCTATGACGCGGCTTATCACACGCCGCTGATCATCCGGATGCCGGGTAATGAGGACAATGCCGGTGCCTGCCTCAGCCAGATCACCGAGTCGATCGATGTGACGCCGACCATTCTGGACTGGGCCGGGCTGAAGATCCCGAACTCGATGGACGGGCGGTCGCTGCTGCCGCTGTTGCAGGGAGACGACCCGCAGGACTGGCGCCAGTATTCCTTCTCGGAGCTGGACTTCTCGGAGCCGCAGAAGCCGACGCTGTGGCAGCAGGCGCTGGGCACCTCCCCAAGCGACAGCTGTCTGGGGATCCTGCGCGATGCGCGGTTCACGCTGGTCGAGTTTGCCGCTGATCTGCCGCCGATGCTGTTTGACAGCGAAGGGCAGGGGGAGCTGGAGAACGTGGCCGGACAGCCGGCATATGCCGCTGATCTGAGCCGGCTGACGCGGTTGATGCTGCGGCACCGGATGAAAAACATGGATCATACGCTGTCGCTTATGTCGATCACCCCGGATGGCGTACGCGCCGTGTCCCGGGTTCCAGGGCAGAGATCCTGACCGCAGCCTGCTGCAGCTCGCAACGCATGACGTAAGGCGCCCCGGATCCCAAACCGCAGACCGGGCGCTGCCTGACTGATGTGTTGTGCTTAGACAAACCAGTCGTCGGTCAGGCTATCACCCGGCTTCACCCCTCTCAGATAGGCGATCTGAAACGCATCGTCACCGCCCTCGCCGTCGGCGTCATACTCCAGCCAGACCGTACGGCTGTCGCTGAGGCTCAGCTTGCCGCTGGACAGGGCGTCGCCAAGGCTGGTGCCCAGATCCAGAAGCAGCCCGTCTATGTCGAGGGCATCTCCATCGCGTAGTTTGAAATCGCCGATGGTATCCCCTGCGTCCTCGGCCGCGGTAAAGACAAACACATCGGCATCTCTGCCGCCCTTGAGGTAGTCCGCCCCTGCACCGCCTTCCAGCCGGTCCAGGCCGGAGCCACCATCGAGCGTGTCCATTCCGGCGCCGCCCGAAAGTTCATCGTCTTCCGAACCGCCTTTGATCTTGTCGGTGCCGTCGCCGCCGCTGAGGGTGTCATTGCCACTGTTGCCTTTCAGGAGATCGGTACCTTCCTGGCCGCTGAGGCTGTCGTCCCCTTTGCCGCCATCCAGTTTGTCGTCCCCGGCACCGGCCAACAGCGTATCGTTCCCTTTGCCGCCTTTGATCTGGTCCATGCCGCTGCCGCTGCTGAGCATATCATTGCCGTCGCCGCCATCAGCCCTGTTCTTGCCGTCGCCAGCCGAGAGCGTGTCATCCCCCATGCCGCCTTTCAGATTGTCCTCCCCGGCGCCGCTGGTGATCAGGTCGTTCCCGTTGCCGCCATCCAGCTTATTGGTGCCGTCACCGGCGTATATCGTGTCATTGCCATCACCGCCTTTAATGCGGTCCTGTTCGCTGCCACCGGACAAGCTGTCGTCGCCTTCACCACCGTCCAGTTTGTTTTCGCCATCGCCGGCGTACAGCGTGTCAGCTCCCTCGCCGCCAGCCAGCTTGTCGTTGCCGCTGCCTGAGGTGAGAGCATCATCCCCGGCGCCGCCGTCCAGCTTGTTGTCTCCATCACCGGCAGACATAGTGTCGTTGCCATCGCCGCCTGACATTTTGTCATTGCCGCTGCCGCTGGACATGCTGTCATTGCCGCCGCCACCTTCCAGTCTGTTTGTGCCCTCGCCGGCCGACATCGTATCATGGCCTTCGCCGCCTGACAGAAGGTCTTTGTCACTGCCGCCGGTAATGGCGTCGTCACCTTCGCCGCCGTCGATCCGGTTCTTGCCATCGCCGCCGTCCAGATTGTCATTCCCGCCGCCGCCATAAATCCGGTCTGCGCCGGCTCCGGCCGTGACAGTGTCATCGCCGTCTTCACCGGACAGGAAGTTTCTCCCGCTGCCGCCATGGAGCGTGTCATTCCCGCCGCCGCCATAGATATTGTCGTTGCCGTCTGCGGCGGTCAGGCTGTCATCGCCCAGGCCGCCATTGATTTTGTTGTTGCCGATGCCGCCGTCCAGCGTATCATTGCCGCCGCGCCCCTCCAGAAGATCGTTGCCGCCACGGCCTTCGATCAGATTTGCAAGCTCGTTGCCGTAGCCCTTATCTGACCCGCTGCCGAGAATGGCGTTCTCAATCTCGGAGCCGTCACTGATTGTCAGGCTCTTGGAGCCGATTTTTCCGGCTGCCCCGCTTGCCAGGTCGACTGTCGAGATCCGCGTGACAGCACTAAGGTCCAGGGTGTCAATTCCGCCATTCGTGTCAGTGACGGTTCCAAGCTGCTGGGTCCATTGCGTCACGAAGGTGTCGTCAAATACATATGTGTTTTCAATGGTTTCCGGAGTTGGATCCGGGTCAGGAGTCGGGTCCGGGTCCGGGTCAGGAGTCGGGTCGGGGTCCGGTGCCGGATCGGGTGCCGGGTCCGGATCAGGTGTGGGGTCCGGTGCCGGCCCCGGGGTTGCGGAAGTGTTGATGATCTCTGCCGGGTTGGCATCCTCGGTCACGCCGGCAAGAAAGACTAAAAGGATATTGCTGCCACCATGAGAAATCTTCAGCCATGATCCGCCGCTGCCGGCCTGCAGCGTAACGACGCCGTCGCCTGCGGGATCATCTCCTCCATAGCCAATTGCTTGCAACAGTTGCGCGATGCTGACCCTGTCGCCTGCTGCCAGATCAAAGTCAGCAATAGAATCGCCGGATTCGCTGAGGCTGCTGTATACGAACCGGTCTGCGCCGCTGCCGCCGGTAAGGAAGTCTGCGCCGCCGCCGCCGATCAAGGTATCGTTGCCGTCACCGCCCTCGATCTGGTCATTTCCGGCGCCGCTCTCCAGCTGGTTGGCCGCCGCGTTGCCTGTGATATGATCGATACCCGAACCGGTGACCGCGTTTTCGATCACGGTGCCGCGGGCAATGGCGAAATTGCCGGTCTTTCCGTTCAGGCTGGAAAAGACTTCCTCATTCAGATTCAATGTCTGATTGTAGGTGCGCGAGCCCAGGTCGATCAGGTCGATACCGCCAGTATCGACAATCGCCACGCCGAAGCCGCCGTTCAGATCCATGCCGAAGCGGCCGGTGGTTTGACCGTCACCATAAGTGGTGTTGCCCGTTTCGATGTTCACCGGCGTGCCGTAGAGATGGTGAACCGCCGCGATGTCAGCAAGCTGAGCGGTTGCGAGATAGGAAAATGAGGCATTCACTGCTGTATTTTCGGCTTGACTGAAATAGGACATGATCGACATTTGCCAGCTGTCATTGGCAAAATGCGCGTCCGAGCCGTAGCTGGCGCTGCCGTTGTAATTGCCGGTATGGCCCAGGCCGAGGGCGTGGCCGATCTCATGAATGTAAGTTTGCAGGTAGTAATTGCCGTACTGGGCCCATGCATCGTCGATATTGATGCTGGAGCTCAGAATTGTGCCATTGCTGACCGAGGAGCTGGCATAGGCCCCGGACTGGTTATCGTCGAAGGTGATCTTGGCGCTGCCGCTGGTTTCGACGAATTCAATTCCGGTGAGCGCGGTCCAGCTTTCCAGCGCCTTGCGTGCGGTATCTTTGCCGGTTCCATTCAGCCCGCTGAGGTTCACAGTGAGCTGACCGCCGGTTTCCACATCAAAGGACCGTTCTGAGCGGCCAGTCGACTGCCAGTATCCCTTGTACAGATATTCTGCCACCTGATCGACGGTATAGGTGGGTTTGCTGCCGGCCGGCTGGCCTGCTGAACCTGAGCCGCTGCTGGCGGTGTTTTCGGGAATTCTGTGATTGGCTTGACCGCAATATTCACACATGTCCGTGTTCCATCCTAGATCTATGAATTACAAAGGGAATTCAGTGTGCTGAAGCAACTTTCCGGCAAAGTCCGAGAGATCGTCCGCAGTCAGCTGCCCATCCATGACCGACTGTTCGATGACAGGGCCTTGGCCGCTGCGGCCGTCGCTGTGCTGCCAGGCCAGGCTGCCGGAGATCCAATCAGCCGCCTGGTTCTGTTCAACGAAACGCAGGGTCAGGTCTGCGCCGGTCTGCTGTCGGTCTGCAGCGGAAATCGTGGCACCGGGGAATGTCTTCTGCAAGCCGTTGGCCAGCGCTTTGCAGAGCGGCAGTTGCAGAGACCCGCTGTACTGCAGCTGAACAGTCCGCAACGGGCTGCCGGATACCGCAGTGCCAGTGATCAGCAGCTGGATTGCGCCGGAACAGCTGGAAAGATCTCCAGGTGAAGTCATTGGGAGTGTGCTCGCTCAGAAGGTCGAAGGATTAGGTTCAGTCCCGCGCCGTTCTGGCTGCAGCTTCAGGTTTAGCCGCCGATTGGGGCTAAATGGCGGTTGCGATCCTGGCAACATTAAGACGTCATTAACCGCCATTAACCATGCAGCAGGGAAAGGATGACAGCGCAGCCCTGTCGGCACCTGCGCTGTTATTGCAAATCATTCTCAATTTCATTGACAGTTGAGAATGATTTGCAATAACGATGCATCACAGACATCTTCAAAACGGAGAATCGGATGTTCCCGAACCTGCTCAAGACAGTTTCCGCCGCCGCTTTTGCGGCCGCTGCTGCCAGCGCTGCCATGGCTGAAGACAAGATGAAGGTGGTCACAACCTTTACCGTTCTGGCAGATATGGCGGCCAATGTGGCGGGGGATGCCGCCGAGGTGGTCTCGGTCACCAAGCCCGGCGCCGAGATCCACGGCTATGAACCGACGCCGCGCGATATCGTGCGGGCCTCCGATGCCGACCTGATCCTGTGGAATGGCATGAATCTGGAGCTGTGGTTCGAACAGTTCCTGTCCAACATGAAGGATGTGCCCTCGGTGACGCTGACCGATGGAATCGATCCGATCCCGATCGGGGCCGGCTCCTACGAGGGCAAGCCCAACCCGCATGCCTGGATGGGTCTGGATAACGCGCTGATCTACATAGACAATATCGTCGAGGCTTTTGCCGAGCACGATCCTGAAAACGCCGCCGTCTACGTCAAGAACGCCGGCGAATACAAGGACAGGCTGCGCGCCACGATTGAGCCGCTGCGCCGCGCCATTGCCGAAATTCCCGAAGACAAGCGCTGGCTGGTGACCTGCGAAGGCGCCTTCAGCTATCTGGCCCGCGACTTCGGCATGAAGGAGCTGTACCTGTGGCCGATGAACGCCGATCAGGTCGGCACCCCGCAGCAGGTGCGCGCGGTGATCGACGGGGTGCGCGCCAATGATATCCCGGTGGTATTCTGCGAAAGCACCGTCAACACCGCTCCGGCCGAGCAGGTGGCCCGTGAAACCGGCGTGGCCTATGGCGGTGAGCTTTATGTCGACTCGCTCAGCGAAGCGGACGGTCCGGTGCCCACCTATCTGGACCTGCTCAGGGTCACGTCCCAAACCGTGGCACGCGGTCTGACCGAGGTCACCAACTGAGCCTTTCAATGAATATGCTTTTGCCCCGCAGCACGTGCTGCGGGGCGTTTCATTTCACAAAGCACATATTCTGTGTGTAACTCTGCAGGACAGCCCATGCTTGATGCCAGTGAGACCCGCATTATGAATGCCAGCGCCACGCCCGCCGATGACGGGATCGCCGCCAAGAACGTCACGGTGACCTATCGCAACGGCCATACCGCGCTGTGGGATGCCAGCTTTGCCATTCCCCGCGGCACCGTCACTGCTCTGGTTGGCGTGAATGGGGCGGGAAAGTCGACCCTGTTCAAGGCGATCATGGGGTTTGTACCGGCCGCGCAGGGCGAAATCAGCATTCTCGGCATGACGGTGAAGCAGGCCTTGCGCAAGAACCTGGTCGCCTATGTGCCGCAGTCCGAGGAGGTCGACTGGGCCTTTCCGGTGCTGGTCGAGGATGTGGTGATGATGGGCCGCTATGGCCATATGGGGTTCCTGCGCCGCCCCAAGGCGGCGGATCACGAGGCCGTCGAGCAGGCGCTGCACCGGGTCAACATGCAGGATTTCCGCCACCGCCAGATCGGCGAGCTGTCCGGCGGCCAGCGCAAGCGGGTGTTCCTGGCGCGTGCTTTGGCGCAGGACGGGCAGGTGATCCTGCTGGACGAGCCTTTTACCGGGGTGGACGTGAAGACCGAAGAACAGATCATCGCCCTGTTGCGCGAGCTGCGGGCCGAGGGCCGGGTGATGCTGGTTTCCACCCACAACCTGGGCAGCGTGCCGGAGTTCTGCGATCGCACCGTTCTGGTCAAGGGCACGGTGCTGGGGCACGGCCCGACCGCAACAACCTTTACCCGCGAGAATCTTGAACACGCCTTTGGCGGGGTGCTGCGCCATTTCACCCTGGGCGGCCAAGCGCTGCATGACGACGGCGACACCCGCGAGGTCACCATCCTGACCGACGATGAGCGTCCCTTTGTGCAATACGGTGAAAAGACCCAGACCAGCGAGAGCCGGGAACAGGAATGATGGAATATCTGCTGGAGCCGTTCTCCTATGGCTATATGACCAATGCGATGTGGGTCTCGGCGCTGGTCGGCGGCGTCTGCGCCTTCCTGTCGGCCTATCTGATGCTCAAGGGCTGGTCGCTGATTGGCGATGCGCTCTCGCACTCGGTGGTGCCGGGGGTGGCGGGAGCCTATATCCTGGGCCTGCCGTTTGCGCTGGGCGCCTTCATTGCCGGCGGGCTGGCGGCGGGGGCGATGCTGTTCCTGTCGGAGCGTTCCGGCCTCAAGGTTGATGTGATCATCGGATTGATCTTCACCTCCTTCTTCGGCCTTGGGTTGTTCATCGTCTCGATCAGTCCGATGTCGGTCTCAGTCCAGACCATCACCATGGGCAACATCCTGGCGATCACGCCCGAGGATACGCTGCAGCTGGCAATCATCGGCTTTGTCTCGCTGGCGGTACTGCTGGCCAAGTGGAAGGACCTGATGGTCACCTTCTTTGACGAAAACCACGCCCGCACCATCGGGCTCAAGCCCGGGCTGCTGAAGACGGTGTTCTTTGTGCTTCTGTCGGCCTCCGTCGTGGCGGCAATGCAGACCGTCGGCGCGTTTCTGGTAATCGCCATGGTGGTGACGCCGGGTGCCACCGCCTATCTGCTGTGCGACCGGTTTCCGCGGCTGATCATGGTGTCGGTGCTGATCGGTGCCCTCACCAGCTTCTTTGGCGCCTACGCCAGTTATTTTATGGACGGTGCCACCGGCGGCATCATTGTGACCCTGCAGACGCTGATCTTTCTGACGGTCTTTGTCTTTGCTCCGAAACACGGGCTGCTGGCCGCAAAACGCAAGGCGCGCGAGGCATTGAAACGCGGCCCCGCCGCACAAGAGGGAGCTGTGTGATGGACTTCGAAAGCCTTTTGATGCCGTTCCAGTTCGCGTTCATGCAGAACGCTTTTCTGATCTCGATGATAGTTTCGGTTCCGACGGCGCTGCTCTCGTGCTTTCTGGTGATGAAGGGCTGGGCGCTGATGGGCGATGCGGTCAGCCATGCGGTGCTGCCCGGTATCGTTCTGGCCTATATCGCAGGGCTGCCGCTGATCCTGGGCGCTTTTGCTGCGGGCATGCTCTGTGCGGTTGCCACTGGCTATCTGTCCGGCAATAGCCGGGTGAAACAGGACACGGTGATGGGGGTAGTCTTCTCCGGCATGTTCGGCCTCGGTATCGTGCTCTATGTCTCGGTTGAGACCAACGCACATCTGGACCACATACTGTTCGGCAACATGCTGGGGGTGGAGCCGAATGAGCTGTGGACCGCGGGCATCATCTCGCTGGGTGTTGGCGCGGCGCTGGTGCTGAAATGGAAAGATCTTGTGCTGCACAGTTTTGACCCCGCTCAGGCGCAAGCCTCCGGCCTGCCGGTGACAGTGCTGCACTACGGGCTGCTGGCGGCGCTGTCGCTGACGATTGTGGCCACCCTGTCCGCGGCAGGGCTGATCCTGGCGATTGGATTGCTGATTGCGCCGGGTGCCATCGCCTTTCTGGTGGTGCGCAAGTTCAGCACCATGCTGTGGGTCTCGGTTCTGGTCTGCATGGTGTCGATGCTGGCGGGCACTTATGCCAGCTTCTTCCTCGACAGCGCGCCGGCTCCGACCATCGTGCTGATCCTGACATTGCTGTTCATCCTTGCGTTTGTGCGGCGGCTGCATGTGACCCGCCGCACGTCGAAGCAGCGAGTCAGGGATACTTCAGGGATCGTGTGATTCAGGCGCTGCCGGGCCTGGCCATTTCCAGCAGCCATTCGCGCACCAGTTCGGCGTTGGGAATCAGGTCCTGGCTCTTGGACCAGACCAGATAGAACCCTGATCCGGTGGTCCACGACCAATCCTGGCGCGCGGCCAGCAGCCCTTGTTTGATCAGCGGCTCGGTCACATGCTGCCAGCCAAAGGCAAAGCCCTCGCCGGCGATGGCCGCCTGCAGCACCAGCGCATAGTCGTTGAGGCGCAGGCCGGCGGCGGGAGGGCGGCCGGTGACCTTGAAATGCGCAAACCATTGCTGCCAGCTGGGCCGTTCGCGGATCGGCTCTTCCAGGTGGATCAGCCGCTCATGCAGCAGGTTCGGCACCGTCGCCAGATTGACGGCCGAGGCCATCACCCGCGGGCTTGCCACCGGAAAGATCACCTCGGGTGCGATCAGGGCGGAATGGCAGTCCGGCCAGTTTCCCTGCCCGCGCCGCACCGCCAGCGAGATGCCTTCGGTATTTATGTCCGGCTCCCGGTCAGAGCTTTGCAGCCGCAAGTCGATATCGGGATGAACCTCGTGCAGCCGGGCCAGTCTTGGCATCACCCAGTAGTATGCAAAGGCAGAGGAGCAATTGAGCGTGACATGGTCGTTGCGCCCGAACTGCCGGACCGCTTTGGCGGAGGACAGGATATCCTCCAGCGCCTTGGAGACATCTGTATAAAGCCGCATTCCCGCCCCGGTCAGCTCCACTTTGCGGTGGCTGCGGCGGAACAGAACCACCCCCAGTGACGCTTCCATCTGCTTGATCGCGGCACTGACGGCCGGCTGCTGCACGTTCAGCTCTTCCGACGCACGGGTAAAGGAGCCGTGCCTTGCGGCGGCCTCAAAAACGATCAGGTGGCGGGGGCTGGTAAGGAGCTTCCACAGTTCTTGCATAACCCTCAATTATCCAAACGATCAGATTTTTCAACCGTCACAAATGCCGGCCTCAGGCTTAGTGTGGTTCATCACTTGAGATTTTGGAGAGCCCCATGGCCCGACGCGCCCGCGCATCCCGCGATAGAAACACCGCTCCGGCGGGTGCCCCCGCATCGCCGTTCATCCAGCGCAGGCTGCCGTTCTTTGATATGCTGGACGAGGAGAAACTGGTCAAGCTGGAGGCCCAGGTCGATTGGATTTTTGAAGACGTCGGCATCGCTTTCCGGGATGACCCGGAGGCGCTCAGGATCTGGAGGGAGGCCGGCGCACGGATTGACGGCGACATCGTGCGGGCGGATGCGCAGTGGATCCGCGCGCTGTGTGCCAAGGCGCCGCGCGCGTTTACCCAGCTGGCCCGCAACCGTGAACGGTCGGTGACCATCGGCGGCAACAATCAGGTTTTTGCCCCGATCTATGGCGCGCCGTTTGTGCGCGATCTAAAGGGCGGTCGCCGCTATGGCGACATGGAGAGCTTCGAGAAGCTGGTGAAGCTCACCTATATGCATCCGAACCTGCATCACGGCGGCTTTGTGATCTGTGAGCCTTGCGACGTGCCGGTGAGCAAGCGTCATTTCGACATGCTGTTTGCCCATATGACGCTGAGCGACAAGCCGCATCTGGGCGCGATCACCGAGATGAGCCGGGCGCAGGACAGCGTCGGCATGGCCGAGATCGTCTTTGGCAAGGATGTCATGGACAACAACTGCGTGATCATGGGCAATGTGAATACCAATTCGCCCCTGCTGGTCGACAAGGTGGTGACCGAGGCGATCCGGGTCTATTCCGCCCGTGGGCAGGGGATTGTCGTTGTGCCGTTTATCCTTACGGGTGCGATGGGGCCGGTGTCGACGGCGGCCTCGGTGGCGCAGGCGATGGCCGAGGCAATGATGGTCTGTGCCTTCACCCAGCTGGTACGCCCCGGGGCGCCGTTTGTGCTGGGGAACTTCCTCAGCTCGATGTCGCTGAAGTCCGGCGCGCCGACTTTTGGCATGCCCGAGCCGGTGGTGTCGAACTATGCGATCGGCCAGCTGGCCCGCCGTGCCGGTCTGCCGTTGCGTTGCGGCGGCTCGCTGACGGCATCCAAGATCGAGGATGCGCAGGCGGCTTACGAGAGTGCCGACTCGATGCATTCCACCATGCTGGCCGGGGCCAATTATGTGCTGCATTCGGCGGGCTGGCTGGAAGGCGGGCTGTGCACCGGGTTTGAGAAGCTGGTGATGGATGCCGACCGGCTGGGCTCGTACCAGAAGGTGCTGAGCCATGGGCTGGATACCAGCGATGAGGCCTTTGCCCGCGACGCGTACGCCGAGGTGGGGCCCGGCGGCCATTTCCTTGGCTCAGCCCACACCATGCGCAACTACCAGACCGCGTTCTATGAGCCGACACTCAGCGACAGCGAAAACGTTGAAAGCTGGGAGGAGGGCGGCTCCAAGGACATGCGCCAGCGGGCCTATGAGCGCTGGAACCAGATGCTGAACGAGTATCAGGCGCCGCCTATGGATGAGGCGGTGAAGGAAGAATTGGCCGCCTATGTCGCCCGCCGCAAGGAGGAGATCCCGGATGCGTGGTACTGAGTTAACCTTTTCTTCACGCATAAGCGCCGGTGATGCAATAGGGGCGGGTTTGCCCCGGCACCCACTGTGCACCCCCCGTACACCTCCTGTGCACCCCCAGGGTGCCGATTGCCGCAGTTCATGCACCAAATTTCCCGTTTCCGCTAAATCCGGCCCTTGCCGTGCTTTGGCCCAGACCTGAGGACCAATACCCATGACAGACAATTTTGCCCAATCGACGCTCAACATCCACAAGGAAGAAAGCACCGGCGACAAGAAGCTGCCGAGCCACACCAAGGCGGTGATCATCGGCGGCGGTGTTGTTGGCTGCTCGATCCTGTTCCATTTGGCCAAATTCGGCTGGAAGGATGTGGTGCTCTTGGAGCGGGACGAGCTGACCTCCGGCTCCTCCTGGCACGCGGCGGGGCAGATCCACACGATTTCTTCGGACCCGAACATCTCGCGGCTGCAGTCCTATACCATTGATCTGTATAAGGAGATTGAGGAGCTGTCGGGCCACTCTGTCGGTCTGCATATCACTGGCGGCTTTTATCTGGCGTCGAACAAGACCTGGTACGACTACCTGAAGCGTGAACGCTCCAAGGCGCGCTACATGGGTCTGAACCAGGAGTTTATCAGCCCCAGGGAAGTGGCTGAGCGCCACCCGCTGATAGACCCGAAACATTACCACGCGGCGCTGTGGGATGATCAGGACGGCGATCTGGACCCGTCGGGCGCCACCTATGCCTTTGCCAAAGCGGCCAAGGTGCACGGCGCGCAGTATTTCACCCACACGCCGGTGACCGGCACCACCCAGCGTCCCGATGGCAGCTGGGACGTGGTGACGCCACGCGGGGTGATCAACGCGGAGCATATCGTCAACTGCGGCGGGTTGTGGGCGCGGGAAGTCGGCCACATGCAGGGCGTCAACCTGCCGGTGCAGCCGATGGAACACCACTATCTGATCACCGACAAGATAGACGCGGTGGCCAACCATCCGACCCGCCTGCCGGCCGGCATTGATTACGAGGCCAATATCTATTTCCGGCAGGAGCGGCAGGGGATGCTGCTGGGCACTTATGAGCCGAAGGGGACGCCTTGGAAGGTGGGCGGCACGCCGTGGGATTTCGGGCATGAGCTGCTGCAGCCGGATCTGGACCGCATTGCCGACCGTCTGGAGATGTCGTTCGAGCGGATCCCGGCGATTGGCGAGGCGGGCATCAAGGACATGATAAACGGCCCCTTCACATTTGGCCCTGACGGCAACCCGATGATCGGCCCGGTTCCGGGGATGAAAAACTACTGGTGCGCCGTGGGCGTGATGGCGGGCTTCTGCCAGGGCGGCGGTGTGGGGCTGACCATGGCCGAATGGATGATCGATGGCGAGCCGTCTATTGACGTCTGGGCGATGGATGTGGCGCGCTTTGGCGACTTCGCAACCCCCGACTGGGGCACCGTGAAATCGACCGAGAATTACGAGCGCCGCTTCGTGATGACCTTCCCGAATGAAACCCTGCCCAAGGGCCGGATGCAGAAGACCACTGCGCTGTATGACCGGCTGGTCGCCAAGGGCGCGCGCATGGGCCAGGGCTTTGGCTTGGAAAACGCGCTGTGGTTTGCCGATGGGCCGGAGGATGCGCATGAGGAGCCTACATTTGAGCGCAACCGCTCGCACGATTATGTCGCGCGCGAGGTCAAAGCGGTGCGCGAGGCCGTCGGCGGCATCGAGGTTGCCAACTTTGCCAAGCATGAGTTTAAGGGCGCAGGCGCGCGGGCCTATCTTGACCGGGTCCTGGCGGGCTATGTGCCGAAACCGGGCCGCCTGGCGCTGACGCCGATGCTGACGCCGAAGGGCAAGCTTTACGGCGATCTGACCGTGGCCTGCCTGGGTGAGGATCATTTCATGCTGTTCGGTTCCGGGGCCATGCAGGAGGCGCACCGCCGTTGGTTTGAAAAAGACCTGCCAGCGGGTGTGACCTACCAGAACGTCTCGGATGACTGGCACGGCATTGCGCTGTCGGGGCCGAATTCGCGAGAGCTGCTGCAGCGGATCACCCGTGAGGACGTCTCCGCCGAGGCCATGAAATTCCGAGACCTGCGCCAGACATTTGTCGGCGGCGTGCCGGTGATCCTGAACCGGATCAGCTTTTCCGGCGAGCTGGGCTATGAGATCTACTGCAAGCCGCAGTACCTGCTGCGCCTGGCCGAAGCGATCGAGGGCGCCGGCGCTGATCTGGGCTACCGCTGGTATGGCGCGCGGGCGCTGATGTCGATGCGGCTGGAGAAGGGCTGGGGTGTGTGGACGCTCGACTTCCGCCCAGATTTCGACGCGGCGGAAAGCGGCATGGATGTCTTTATCAACTGGAAAAAGGATTTTGTCGGCAAGGAAGCGGCCCTGGCCGCCAAGGACACCGGGCCCAGCCGCAAGCTGGTCACCATGACCATCGACGTGGACGGCATTGATGTCTCCAATGATGAGGCGATCCTGAAGGATGGCGCGGCGGTGGGCTACATCTCCTCCGGTGGTTATGCGCATCACGCGCAGACGTCGATGGCGATGGGCTATGTCTCGGCGGAACACGCCGCGGCGGGCACCAGGCTGCAGGTCGAGATCCTGGGCGAGATGTACGACGCCGAAGTGCTGGGGGCGCCGGTCTATGACGCCAATGGCGCCAACATGCGCGCCTGAGCCGGCAAGGGGAGCGGACACCATGGCCAGACCCATGCGAAACCTCCCCGACGCGGCCCAGGCCGTGCCGGCCTGCCGCTGCATCTTCCTGCTGCTGCCCACCTTTTCGCCGCTGGACCTGTCCAGCGCGGTGGCAGCGCTGGAGGCGGCGAACACACATGACGGGGCTGCGCGCTATGACTGGCGCGTGGTCAGCGAGGACGGGTTGCCGGTCACCGCGCCCAACGGGCTCAACGTGGCGGTGAACGGCGGGCTTCCGGACTTGATGCGCGGCGACATGATCTTTGTCTGCGGCGGCCAGGGGCAGGAGCCGCGCATCTCGCTGAAAGTTCTGGGCTGGCTGCGCAGGGCGCACCGAATGGGCGCAACACTCGGCGCGCTGGGCGGCGGTATCCTGGCGCTGGCCCGCGCCGGGCTGCTGTCCGGGCGCCAGGTCTCGGCCCATTGGGCGCTGCGGGCGATCCTGGCGGAGGCGCATCCGGACGTGGAGGTCAAAAGCTCGCTGTTCACCATGGAGAGCAAGCTGATCACCTGTGCGGGCGGGACCGCGACTATAGACATGACGCTGAACCTGATCTCGGACCACCATGGGCCGGCCGTCGCGACCGGGGCGGCGGATCTGATGGTCTGTTCCTCAGCCCGCAAGGGCAGTCAGGATCAGACGGTATCGGAATACGGCCGGACCGGCGTGCGGCACGAAAAGCTGGCGGCCGCGCTCAGCCTGATGCGCAGCAACTTGGAGGAGCCGCTGACGCCGGGCGGCATCGCCGGTCTGGTCGGCCTGTCGGTGCGGCAGCTGGAGCGGCTTTTCTCCAAATATCTGCAGACCACGCCCAAGGTCTATTACACCAGACTGCGGCTGGACTACGCGCGCAGCCTGCTGCTGCAGACCAAAATGCGGATCATCGATGTGGCGTTGGCATCCGGCTTCAACAGCCAGACCCACTTCGCCAAAGTCTACCGCCGGTATTTCGGCAAATCACCGCATCAGGAACGGCCGTTTTAACCATCGTGCTTTGCCTTGCCGGGTGCGGAGACGCATCCGGCAAGACATGATCCGGTGTCCCTCCTCTGATCAGAGGCCGAGATCGCTGAGACCTGGGTGATCTGCCGGGCGCGGGCCTTGCGGCCAGTGGAACAGGCGGTCTTCCTGGTTGATTTTCAAGTCGTTGATCGACGCAAAGCGGTGGGCCATGCGGCCGTCTTCGGCGTACTCCCAATTCTCGTTGCCGTAGGAGCGGTACCATTGGCCGGATGCATCGTGCCACTCGTAAGCGTAGCGCACGGCGATACGGTTGCCGTCATAGGCCCAGAGCTCCTTGATCAGCCGGTATTCCAGCTCGCGGTCCCATTTGCCGGCCAGGAACGCCTGAGCTGCGTCGCGGCCCTGGGGGAAATCGGTGCGGTTACGCCATTTGGTGTCCAGAGTGTAGGCTTGCGCGACGGCGTCGGGGTTGCGGCTGTTCCAGCCATCCTCGGCGGCACGAACCTTGGCAATGGCGGTTTCGCGGGTGAAGGGCGGCAGCGGGGGGCGGGGGGCTTCTGTCATGTTTATTTACCGATCTGTTAGTGATGCGCTATAAGTGTACAGATCGGTACTGAAAATCAAGGGCTGTGTTTAAAATTTTTTCCAGGGACCAAATAGTGCGGTATCTCAGTGCCGTGCGTTCCCCTTGTCCCGGATGACTTGCTCCGGGATCATGCTCCCGTGCTCAAAGCGCGGTTCAGGCCAGTTGCGCCCCGATGAGACCCGGCGGTGAGCCGCTGAATGGTCAATCAGTACGCAGCGCTGCCAGCAAATCCGGATCTTTCAAGCCGGGGTGCGCAAGTCCGGACAGTATTTTTCCGGGGTGATATCACCCATGTTTCACTGCAAACTGACCGCGGCAGTCTTCGGGCCAACTCAGCCTTCGCCAGAGTGCTGCCCATAAGCGTTTGTAAACGAACACAGATTGCGGTTGCGCATAGCGCCAATGTGCGTGCTGCATACCCTATGCGATTTCGGCATTTCACAGCTGCCGCGCCAGCAGATAGCGTTCACGCCATAATCACAGGGGAGTATGCCTAATGACGAAATTTGTCAGAAGCCTGGCGGCGGCTGCGGTGGTGGCGATGGCACCGGTTGCCTATGCCGAGACCACAGTGCGCGTTGCCTATGACGCTGACCCGGTTTCATTGGATCCGCATGAACAGCTGTCCGGCGGCACGCTGCAGCTGTCGCATATGGTCTTTGACCCGCTGGTGCGCTGGACCCAGGACCTGCAGTTCGAACCGCGCCTGGCTGAAAGCTGGGAGCAGATCGATGGCACCACCATGCGTTTCAAGCTGCGCAGCGGCGTCACCTTCCACAGCGGCAACCCGCTGACTGCGAATGACGTCGACTGGACCTTTGACCGGCTCAAGCAAAGTGACGATTTCAAGGGCATTTTCGCCCCCTTCACCGATGTGGAAGTCGTGGATGACATGACTTTCGACCTCAAGACCTCGGAGCCTTATCCGCTGGTCTTGCACACCGCGACCTACATCTTCCCGATGGACAGCGCCTTCTATTCCGGCACCACCGCGGACGGCAAGGACAAGGCCGAAGTGGTCAAGCACGGCGACAGCTTTGCCTCGCGCAATGTCTCCGGCACCGGCCCCTTCATCGTCTCCGAGCGTGAGCAGGGCGTGCGCGTGGTGTTCGACCGCTATGCCGATTACTGGGACAGCGAAAGCGGCGGCAATGTCGACAAGATCGTTCTGTCCCCGATCAAGGAAGACCCGACCCGCGTGGCCGCCCTGCTGTCCGGTGACGTGGACTTCATCGCGCCGGTGCCGCCGACCGACCTGAAGCGTGTCGAGGAAGCGGAAGGCGTGGACCTGATCACCATGCCCGGCACCCGGATTATCACTTTCCAGATGAACCAGGACCGCGTCGAGGCTTTCAAGGACGCCCGCGTCCGCAAGGCGATCGACTATGCGGTGAACAACGCAGGCATTGTTGACCGCATCATGCGCGGTTTCGGCACGGTGGCCGGCCAGGCCAGCCCGACCGGCTATCTGGGTTACAGCGAGGGTTTCGCACCGCGCTTTGACCTGGAAAAAGCCAAGGCGCTGATGGCCGAGGCAGGCTATGCCGACGGCTTTTCGATCACCATGATGGCGCCGAACAACCGCTATGTGAACGACGACAAGATCGCCCAGGCGGTGGCTTCGATGCTGGCGCAGATCAACATCAAGGTTGACCTGCAGACCATGCCCAAGGCGCAGTACTGGCCGGCGTTCGACGAGCGCGCGGCGGACATGATGATGATCGGCTGGCACGCGGACACCGAAGATTCGGCCAACTTCCACCAGTTCCTGTCCGCCTGCCCGGATGAGGCAACCGGCAACGGCCAGTATAACTCCGGCAACTACTGCAACGAGGAAGCCGACACGCTGATGAACCAGGCCAACGCGGAAACCGATCCGGCCAAGCGTGCGGAGCTGCTGCAGAAGCTGGAAGGCATCCTGTACGAAGAGGCGGCCTTCATCCCGCTGCACTGGCAGAACCTGGCCTGGGGTGCCAAGTCCGGCATGAACGCGGCAGAGATCGTGAACGCGCTGAACTTCCCCTACTTCGGTGACCTGGTTGTCGAAACCGGCAGCTGAGCCACTGAACAGACCCGGGCCGGTCTCCCCCGGCCGGCCCGGGCCGCAGAAATAACAAACGGCCGCCAAGGCTGAATTTGCAGGATCCGCAGTTCCTTGGAGATTGCGGCCTGCGCTGTAACCAAACTCTACAAAGGTCAGGAAGATGTTTGCCTATCTCGCCAAGCGAGTGATTCAGGCGATTGCCGTGATGTTCGTCATCTCGCTGATTGCCTTCGCCATCCAGGGCAACCTGGGCGACCCGCTGCGCGAGCTGGTCGGGCAGTCGGTCTCGGAAGAAGTGCGCCAGCAGCTGCGCGATGAGCTGGGGCTGAACGACAGCTTCGTGACCCAATACCTGCGGTTCGCCGGCAATGCGCTGCAGGGCGATCTGGGCACCTCCTATTTCTTCAAGGAGCCGGCGCTGGACGTGATCCTGAAGAAGCTGCCCGCCACGCTGGAGCTGGTGTTCGGCGCGACGCTGATCATCATCGGCTTCTCGGTGCCGCTGGGCGTCTATACCGCGATCAAGCCGGACAGCATCATCAGCCGCATCATCATGGGCCTGTCGATCATCGGCATTTCGATCCCGGTGTTCCTGACCGCCATCCTGATGATCTTTGTGTTCTCCGTCGAATACGGCTGGTTCCCCTCTTACGGGCGCGGCGATACTGTGCAGGTTTGGGGCTATTGGCAGACCAATTTTGCCACCGCCGACGGCTGGATGCACATCATTCTGCCCTCCTTTGCGCTGGCGTCGATCATGCTGCCGCTGTTTGTCCGCCTGATCCGGGCCGAGATGATGGAAGTTCTGCAGTCCGAATACGTGAAATACGCCAAGGCCAAGGGCATCAATCCCTGGCGGATCTATTTCGTGCATGCTTTGAAAAATACGCTTTTGCCGGTGATCACCGTGGGCGGCGTGCAGATCGGCACCATGGTGGCCTATACCATCCTGACCGAGACCGTGTTCCAGTGGCCGGGCATGGGGTTCATGTTCCTTGAGGCGGTGAACCGCGTCGATACCCCGCTGATCGTGGCCTACCTGATTGTTGTCGGTTTCATCTTTGTGGTCACCAACACCATTGTCGACCTGATCTATGGCCTGGTGAACCCGACCGTGAATATTGCGAGGATGGGCGCATGAGCACCGAAATGCTTTCCCCGAAGTCCGATCCGTCGCGCTGGGCCAAGGCCTGGAATTCCAACATGGGTTACAGCTTCCGCCGCAATCCGGTCGCGGTGGTCAGCATGATCATCTTCCTGCTGATTGCCGGCGCCGCCTTTCTGGCACCTGTGATCGCGCCCTATGATCCCTATGATCCGGCGCAGATGGATATCATGAACTCCGAATACCCGCCGGCCTGGGTGAGCGGCTCGCTGCCGGAGTTTGTGCTGGGCACCGACGACCAAGGCAGGGACCTGTGGTCCACGATCCTGTACGGCACCCGCCTGTCGCTGCTGATCGGCATCTGCGCGGTGGCACTGCAGGCCTTCCTGGGCATCTCCATCGGGCTGCTGGCCGGCTATGTCGGCGGCCGCCTGGACAGCTTGCTGATGCGGCTGGCCGATATCCAGCTGTCGTTCTCCACCCTGATGGTGGCGATCATCTTTCTGGCCGTCACACAGGCGATGTTCGGTTCAGACACTTTCAACCGCTATGCCGTAGTGTTCCTGATCGCGGTGATCGGCGTGGCGGAATGGCCGCAATACGCCCGGACCGTGCGCGCCACCGTGCTGGCCGAGAAGAAGAAGGAATATGTCGACAGCGCCCGCGTTCTGGGTTTCGGCCCGATGCGGATCATGGTGCGGCACATCCTGCCGAACTCGCTGTCGCCGATTTTCGTGATCTCTACCGTGCAGGTTGCCAATGCGATCATCTCCGAAGCTTCGCTCAGCTTCCTTGGCCTCGGCATGCCGCCGAGCCAGCCGTCGCTGGGCTCGCTGATCTCCTCGGGCTTCGACTATATCTTCTCGGGCAGCTGGTGGATTACCGCCATTCCCGGCGTGGTGCTGGTGGTGCTGGTGCTGGTCATCAACCTGCTGGGCGACTGGATGCGCGATGTTCTGAACCCGAAACTGTACAAGGGGTAACGCGATGAGCCTTCTATCCGTTCGCGACCTGACCGTGAAATTTGCGATGCGCGACCAGACGGTCACTGCCCTTAACGGCATCTCCTTTGACCTGGCCAAGGGCGAACGCCTGGGCATTGTCGGCGAAAGCGGCGCCGGCAAGTCGATCACCGGGTTTTCGCTGATGAACCTGCTCAGCCGCCCCGGTTACATCGACAGCGGCCAGATTGAATTCGAGGGCGAAGATGTCGTCAAGATGAGCGACAAGCGCCTGCGCAACCTGCGCGGCAACCGCATGGCGATGATCTTTCAGGATCCGATGGTGACCCTGAACCCGGTGCTGACCATCGGTCAGCAGATGGTTGAGACCCTGTTGGCACACCGCAAGCTGAGCCGCGAGGAAGCGCGCCAGATTGCCATCGTCAAGCTGCGCGAGGTCTATATCCCCTCTCCGGAGGAACGTCTGGAGCAATACCCGCACGAGCTGTCGGGCGGCATGCGGCAGCGGATCATCATCGCGATTGCGCTCTTGCTCGATCCGCAGCTGATCATCGCGGATGAACCCACGACGGCGCTGGATGTGACCATTCAGGCCGATATCATGGAGCTGATGCTGGAGCTGTGCCAGTCGAACCAGGTGGGGCTGATCCTGATCACCCACGACCTCGGCGTGGTCAGCCAGATGACCGAGCGCACGCTGGTGATGTATGCCGGCCGCATCATTGAGGCGGGGCGCACGCGGGAAATCATCAACGACCCGCAGCACCCGTATACCCAGGGGCTGATCAACGCGCTGCCGCAGCAGACCGTGCCCGGCCAGCGGTTGAAGCAGATCCCCGGAAATATGCCGGGCCTGGCCAGCATCCCCCAGGGCTGCGCCTTCAACCCGCGCTGCAAATACGCCACCGACCTGTGCCGCAGCCGGGTGCCGGACATCGTGCAATACGGCGAGGTCGCAGTGGCCTGCCACGAGGTGCAGCGCCTGCATAGCGATGAAGACCTTAAGGAGATACGGGCATGAAGGATGCAAAGACAGACCGCCCGCTGCTGGAAATCAGGAATCTGGCAAAGCAGTTCGACCTGGATCAGGGCTTTCTGGAAACCCTCAAGTTCAAGCAGGGCAAGATCGTGCGGGAAACCCGCTCGGTCCATGCGGTGAACAATGTCTCGCTTAATGTCGGCCGCGGCGAGGCGCTCTGTGTGGTTGGCGAGTCGGGCTGCGGCAAGTCGACAGTGGCGCGGCTGGTGGCCGGTCTGCTGACCCCCACCGCAGGCGAAATCCATTACGAAGGCCAGCGGATCGACAATTTGCCGCGCAGCGGCATGCAGCCCCTGCGCAAGAAGATCCAGATGATCTTTCAGAACCCCTACGCCTCGCTCAACCCGCGCATGACCATCCGTCAGGCGCTGGAGGAACCTGTGCGCCACCACTTTCCCGCCGCCTCGGCAGCGGAGGTGCGCGACAAGGTCACCGAGGTGATGCTGTCAGTTGGTGTCGATCCCAGCTGGGCCAAACGCTATCCGCACGAGTTTTCCGGCGGCCAGCGCCAGCGGATTGCCATTGCCCGCGCCCTGACAGTGGACCCTGAATTCGTCATCGCCGATGAGCCGATCAGCGCGCTGGACGTATCGATCCAGGCGCAGGTGCTGAACCTGATGCTGGAGGCCAAGGAAAGCCGCGGTCTCACCTATCTGTTCATCACCCACGATCTGAGCGTGGTAGAGCACTTCGGCACCCGCGTGGCGGTGCTTTACCTGGGGTCGGTTTGCGAAGTTGCGGACACGGCAACGCTGTTCTCCAACCCCAAACATCCCTATACTCGGGCCTTGCTGTCCGCAGTGCCGCAGCTGAAGGATGACCGGCCGAACCATATCCGCCTCAAGGGCGAGATCCCGACGCCGATCAATCTGCCGCAAGGCTGTCCCTTCCAAAGCCGCTGCGCCTTTGCGGACGCACGATGCAAGAGTGAACAGCCAAAAGCCATTCACCAGCCCGATGGCAGCCTTGTCGCCTGCCATGCTGTCCAGGAGGACAGGCTGGATGCGGTGGCCGCCGGTTAAGACGGGACACCCAGTTGGACATCATCTGGCTCAAGGATTTCGAGGCTTTGGTCGCGTGCAAGAATTTCTCGCGCGCGGCCGAAGAGCGCAATGTCAGCCAGCCGGCCTTCTCCCGCCGTATCCGGGCGCTGGAGAATGAGATCGGCGTGCGGCTGATCAACCGCGAAACCCTGCCGCTGACGCTGACCCCGGCAGGCGAGGTATTCCTGTCGCAGTCCCGCATCATGCTGCGCACCTACGAGGAAACCATCGAGCGCTGCCAGACGATTGATGCGGCGGGTGAAAATGTGATCCGCTTTGCCGCTTCGCAGTCGCTTTACATGACGCATTACAAGACGCTTATCGCGCCTTTGGCCAGCGAAGGCGGGGTGGATACCGACCTCAATTCCACCTCCTGGGCAGCAGATCAGTTCGTCAGCGCGCTGCAGCAGGGCTATTGCGACGTGATCCTGACCTACTGGCATCCGTCAATGGATTTCCTCGGGCCGCTGGAGGTTGCCAATTTCGAGCATCTGACCCTGTCCACCGATCATTATGTGCCAGTGTCCCGGACAACTTCGGACGGGGCGCCTGAATTTTCCTTTCCCAAGGCCGGAAAGGACGCGGTGCCGCTACTGTCCTACGGTGCGGTCTCGGCGCTCCGGTCGGTTCAGGAATTTGCGCTGGCGCAGCTGTTGCCCGGACAGAAGGTTTTTGTGGTCAACCAGAACGCGCTGGCCAACAGCGTCAAGGCGATGATTCAGGAGGGGTTTGGCATGGGCTGGCTGCCGCTGAGCCTGTGCCGCGAGGAAATCAAACAGGGGCGCTTTGCGGTGGTTGACGACCGCCTGGCCACCGATCTGGAAATCCGCCTTTACCGCGATCCGCGCAGCACCAAACCGACGCTGGATGTGCTGTGGAACAAGCTGAGGATGGCCGCGCTGGAGACGGCTTGATCCTCATTTCCCGGAAGCATTGAGCACCGGTTCAAAACAAAAAAAGACGCCCGAAGGCGCCTTGTTTTATTGGTCGGAGCGAGAGGATTCGAACCTCCGGCCCCTGCCTCCCGAAGACAGTGCTCTACCAGGCTGAGCTACGCTCCGACCGTGGAGGGCGGAATAGCTCAGGGGGCGGGGTTTGACAAGGGCGATTCCGTAGAAAGCTGCGGTTTTCAGGAATTCTTTTTGCCGTTGCGGCGAGGGGCGGCGCGGCCACGCGGAGGAACAAAAAAGCCCCGCGCTGACAGTCAGGCGGGGCTTTGAACATTGTATGGACCGGCCTCAGAATCAGAGGCTTGCCTCCAGGGCGGCAAGCACGGCATCGCCCATTTGGCTGGTCGAAACCGGCTCAACGCCGTCCTCGCCCAGCAGGTCTGCCGTGCGCACGCCGTCGGCCAGAACTTTTTCAACCGCCGCTTCCAGGCGGTCGGCCTCGGAGCCCTGGTCGAAGCTGTAGCGCAGCGCCATGGCAAAGCTGAGGATGCAGGCGATCGGGTTGGCCTTGCCCTGGCCCGCGATGTCGGGGGCAGAGCCGTGCACCGGCTCGTACAGAGCCTTGGGGCGGCCGTTTGCCATCGGTGCGCCCAGGCTTGCGGAGGGCAGCATGCCCAGGCTGCCGGTCAGCATCGCGGCGCAGTCGGACAGGATGTCGCCGAACAGGTTGTCGGTCAGGATCACGTCGAACTGCTTGGGTGCGCGCACCAGCTGCATCGCACCGTTGTCGGCATACATATGCGACAGCTCCACCTCGGGGTAGTCAGCCGAGACCCGGGTCACCACTTCGCGCCACAGGATGCCGGATTCCATCACATTGGCCTTCTCCATCGAGCAGACCTTCTTGCCCCGGCGCATTGCCAGTTCAAACGCTGACCGTGCGGCGCGTTCGATCTCGCTCTCGGTGTAGCGCTGGGTGTTGATGCCGACGCGCTCGTTGCCCTCTTCGAAGATGCCGCGCGGCTCGCCGAAGTAGACACCCGAGGTCAGCTCGCGCACGATCATGATATCGAGACCTGCGACGATGTCCTTCTTCAGCGAGGAGAAATCCGCCAGGGCGTCAAAGCACTGAGCCGGGCGCAGGTTGGAATAGAGATCCATTTCCTTGCGCAGGCGCAGCAGGCCGCGTTCGGGCTTTACCGAGAAATCCAGACCGTCATAAGCCGGGCCGCCGACGGCGCCCAGCAGCACCGCATCGGCGTTCTGCGCCTTGGCCATGGTTTCATCCGCCAGCGGCTTGCCGTGCTTGTCATAGGCCGCGCCGCCGACCAGATCCTCGCTCACATCGAACTGCAGGCCGCGTTTGTCGCCGAACCAGGAGATGATCTTGCGCACCTCGGCCATGACTTCGGGGCCGATCCCGTCACCGGGCAGAATCAGAATCGATGGGTTGGGCATGGGGATCCTCCTTAAACAGCTGGCAAGGGCGTAGCGGGACAGCGGGGCAGGGTCAATAATAGGCCCTGAAATTAAAGGGGGGTGATGGGGATTTGCGCAGCCTGGGCCGGGTGCAGGCCCTAGTTCAGCGCGATATCCGCCCAGACCAGCCGATGGCGGCTGGCAAGGGCCGCCGCTGCGTCCGGCGCATCCGGCCAGACAACACCGCTGCCGGTCACGGCCAGCCCGGCAGAGGGCAGCACATAATCCACCCGCATCCGCCCGGCACCCTGCCATTCCACGGTTGCGCTTCCGGCTTGAGGGCTGAGCGGCTGCGGATCCTGCAGCCGGGGATCGTCCAGCAGGCTGCGGATTGCGTCCTTGCGGCCTTCCCCTTGATCCGGGTCGAGGTTGGCATCGCCAGCAATCACAAAGGGCGCTTGGGGGGCGGGGCCCAGGCGGCTATTCAGCAGCAGCTGCCACAGGCGGATTTCATCGCGGTTGCGCCGCCCGTTGCGGTCTTCCGGCCCGTCAAACACCGGCGGGGCGGCGTGAAATGCCATCACGTTCAGCCGCTTGCCGCCGGGCAATTGCAGCGGCACCAGCCAATGCGCGGTAGAAGACAGACGCTGCACGGCCTGCACCTCGCCGGACGGAAACGGGCGGCCGTCCGGGTGCTTGGGAAGCAGCGCGCCGGGCAGGTCCCGCCACAGCAGGGCCGAGAAGTCGCGGATCCCGTTGCGGTCAACCGGCAGCCGCGACAAAAGCGCCATGCCGCCTTGGCCGCGGAACCGGCCATAGCCCTGATTGTCACGCGGCCCGCCGGTCTTGCCATCGCCATCCATGTCCAGCAAGGCCGGGGGCGGCAGCCCGGCATTGGGCTGCAGGGAAACGCTGTAAGGATAGGCGGCGCCGGCCTCTGCCAGCAGCCCGGCCAGGGCGGCAAGGCTGCGGCCTTCGTAATCCCAATCCACCCCTTGCAGCACCAGCACATCCGGCTGTGCGGCGGAGATCACCTCCACCACCGCGGCAATTTGCGGATCACCGCCGCGTTCAATATCGCGCAACAGCAGGCCGGGTCCGTCCCGCGAAAGTTCGGTGTTGAAAGTGGCGACGCGCAGAGTGCCGGCCTGGCCTGCCCCGGCGGCAAGGATCAGAAGAAGACCCGCCGCCAGCCGTCTCATGCGGTTTGCAGGGCCTCATCCGCGGCGTTGCCGGCGGTGCGCCGTTTATGCATGATCAGCCCGGCAATGCGTTGCATTGCCATGCCGCGCATGATCATTGACGCAGGCACCAGCGCCCAGGCGCTGATCACCCAGATCAGCATATGGGGGGCCGCCAGGATTCCGGGATCGACCAGGCCCGAGGCCATCTTGACCGCGGCGGGCAGGGCAAAGGGCAGCAGCACGCCGGCAATGATATTGACCCGCGCGTCCCGCTGAAGCCGCTGCACCACATCGCCGCCGGTGGTGGGGTCGAACAGCGGCAGGTTCACCCAGACATTGAAGGCGCCGCTGCCGACAGGCCAATGGCCGACGCGGATCACCAGCGCAAAGACGGTAATCGCGGCGCCTGCTGCTGTACTGGCCAGGCCGGCTGCATTGCGGACCATCACCACAGTGGCTTCGGACACCTGGGGCGGCAGCATCAGCACGGTCAGCTGCACCGGCGAATAAGCAAAATCCAGCTGCCCGCCCAGGGAACTGCCCAGACGGTGGACCAGTGCCGTCAGCCCGGTCGGCTCCAGTGGATGCGCCGCCAGCAGGCTCAATGCGCCGACAGACGCAGCACTGGCGGCAAAGCGCATCCGGTTGATCGGCGGCGCATTGCGGAATTCCACGATGCTGGGAAAATGCGAATAATATTCGGTGAAGGCCAGGGCCGAGCCCAAGAGCGCGATGAACAGGACGATTTCCGGCGACTCGGTGGCGGATGCCGGCAGGATCAGCGTCGGCATGGCAAACAGCATAGCCACCAATATGCCGCGGAACGCCGCGCCTGTGATGCGTGCAAACACGTCTTTCATTCCCTTCAAACCGGCGCGGGCGTTTTCGCCTCTGGGTCCGGACTTGAAGCCCCCCGGGGACGGCCCGGGACGCTCTGCCTCATTTTTGCCCCA
The DNA here is from genome assembly GCF_055902035.1 of Leisingera sp. SA215. NCBI lineage: Bacteria > Pseudomonadati > Pseudomonadota > Alphaproteobacteria > Rhodobacterales > Roseobacteraceae > Leisingera > Leisingera sp. SA215. The sequence continues at coordinate 120,173 of NZ_JBVVXU010000010.1, forward strand.
TTGTTGCCGGGCAGCGGCTTTCCGCTCAAGGGCCGGCAGGCGGAACAGGGCCACTTTCACCGCGGGACTGGTGCGGGATTGCATCAGAGTTTTGATGAGAAATGAGAGGGTTGGTGGCGCCTACCAGATGCTGTGGCTGAAAGCGCCGGGCACACAATGCGGGCGCCCGCGCCGAATTGCGGCGGAAATGCGGCGCGACTCCGTCGGGTGAAAAGCAAGGGCCGCCCGGGGGAGGGCGGCCCGTAATCGTTCTGCAGCTGAAACGCCGGGATCAGACCCAGGGACGCTCCTGCGCGGCCTTGTCCTCAAACGTCTTGATCGAGTCCGCTTTTTCCATGGTCAGGCCGATATCGTCCAGACCGTTCAGCAGGCAGTGCTTCTTGAAGGCATCCACCTCAAAGGGGATCACTTCGCCGTCCGAGGTGGTGATCTCCTGCGCTTCCAGATCCACGGTCATGCGGGCGTTTTCGCCCTTTTCCGCGTCGGCCATCAGAATGTCGATCTGCGCCTGCGGCAGCACGATCGGCAGGATGCCGTTCTTGAAGCTGTTGTTGAAGAAAATGTCGGCGAAGGATGTCGAGATGATGCATTTGATGCCGAAATCGGCAATCGCCCACGGTGCGTGCTCGCGCGAGGAGCCGCAGCCGAAGTTGTCGCCCGCCACCAGGATCTCGGCCTTGCGGTACTGCGGTTTGTTCAGCACGAAATCCTCGATCTCGGTGCCGTCGCGGTTATAGCGCATCTCGTCGAACAGGTTCTTGCCGAAGCCGGTGCGCTGAATGGATTTCAGGAACACCTTCGGGATGATCATGTCGGTGTCGATGTTGACCAGCGGCATCGGGGCGGCGATGCCCTGCAGTTTCTGGAATTTTTCCATTGCCATTCTCCTTGTGCGAACCCGTGTGCGGGAAGTCTGCCGGGTTCAGGTTTTTAAGTGCCAGGGCCGTGCGGCCCCTGAATTTCATTCCAAAGGGGGTTCGTTGCTGTTGGCGGTCAAGCCGCAGGCATCAAGGTCAAAGCCAATCTGCTCTGCGAAGTCTGCAACAAAGCTCCCCCGAAGCGGCCGGACCCTTTTGTGGAAGGCGCGAATACGCGAGGAATAGAGATGGATCGCCCTGGTGTCTTCGCTCAGCCATCCCTCAACTCCGCCTTTCGGGTTGAAGTAGGCATCCGCAAAGGACCACGGCAGCGGGTTCAGTGCCTCCTGGGGCAAGGCGTGTATGTCTTCGCCATGCTTGGGCAGCATATGTGTCAGCGCACGCGGGCCGGAAGCGGTCGGCATCAGTTTGCAGGCCTCGTACAGCCTGCGCCCTTTGCCGAATTCCTGTGCTGTGCGCTGTACCGCAGGACGCAGCCATTCCGGGACATAGGAAGGATCGGAAAACAGGTCGATCAGTTCGTTCAACGAGGCGGAATTCTCGGGCAAATGCAGCACTGCGTTGTTGATCATGCCGCTATGTTCATAGCCGGCCAGGTATCCATCCTTGGGTATGAAAGGGCGGTAACAGAAGACATCCGTATCGGCCCAAATCATGCCTGCATCCCGGATCATGCGCAGCCGGAAGAAGTCGGAAAACACAGTCGGGCTGACCCGGTCCAAGAGTTTTTCCGGATAGTCCCAGATCTCGCGGGCTGATACCAGCTCAAGCCCCTCGATCTGCGGGTCTTCCATGTCTTCCGTGCAGAACAGAGTGACCGGATGGCCCCGGTGCAGAAACGACTGCAGGGACATCCGGCCGATCCAATTCATCTGCGGTCCAACCCAGACCGTTCCCACCGGCAGCAAATCCGGTTGCGCCGTATTTGCTCCGGCGGCAACCATCAGATCAGCTCACGCACATCCGTCAGTCTGCCGGTCAGCGCGGCGGCGGCAGCCATGGCCGGGGACACCAGATGGGTGCGGCCCTTATAGCCCTGACGGCCCTCGAAATTCCGGTTCGAGGTCGCGGCGCAACGCTCCCCTGGGGCCAGCTGGTCGGGGTTCATAGCCAGGCACATGGAGCAGCCTGCAAGGCGCCACTCGAAACCGGCGGCCTCAAAGATTTCGGCCAGGCCTTCTTCCTCAGCCTGGGCACGGACCAGGCCGGATCCGGGCACGATCATCGCCCGCATGCCGTCCTTGATCTTCTTGCCCTTCACAACCTCGGCTACGGCGCGCAGGTCCTCGATGCGGCCGTTGGTGCAGGAGCCGATGAACACGGTGTCGATCTCGATATCGGTCAGTTTCTGGCCGGGGGTGAGGCCCATGTATTCGATCGAGCGGCGTGCGGCGTCAACTTTGCCGCCGGTGAAATCATCAGGGGAAGGCACGACACCGGTGATCGGCAGCACGTCCTCGGGGCTGGTGCCCCAGGTCACAACCGGCTGGATGTCTTCGCCTTTCAGGGTGACTACCTTGTCGAAATGGGCGCCTTCGTCGGTAAACAGCGTCTTCCACCAGGTCAGCGCGGCTTCCCACTGGGCGCCCTTGGGGGCATGCGGGCGGCCTTTGACATATTCGAATGTGGTCTCATCCGGCGCGATCAGGCCGGCACGGGCACCGCCTTCGATCGCCATGTTGCAGACGGTCATGCGGCCTTCCATCGACAGATCACGGATCGCCTCGCCGCAGTATTCGATGACATAGCCGGTGCCGCCGGCTGTGCCGGTCTCGCCGATCACGGCCAGGGTGATGTCCTTGGCGGTGACGCCCGGCTTCAGCTTGCCGGTGATCTCCACCTTCATGTTTTTGGACTTCTTCTGGATCAGCGTCTGGGTGGCCAGCACGTGTTCCACTTCGGAGGTTCCGATGCCATGCGCCAGCGCCCCGAAGGCGCCATGTGTGGCGGTGTGGCTGTCGCCGCAGACCACGGTCATGCCGGGCAGGGTCCAGCCCTGCTCGGGGCCGACGATATGCACGATGCCCTGGCGCACGTCATCCACCGGGTAGTAATGCACGCCGAATTCGCGGGCGTTCTTGTCGAGCGCTTCGACCTGAATCCGGCTTTCCTCGTTTTCGATGCCCTTGGCACGATCCAGTGTGGTCGGCACGTTGTGGTCCGGCACCGCGATGGTTTTATCCGGCGCATGCACGCCGCGGCCGGCCATACGCAAGCCTTCGAAGGCCTGCGGGCTGGTCACTTCGTGGACCAGGTGGCGGTCGATATAGAGCAGGCTGGTGCCGTCCTCGGCTTCATGCGCAACATGCGCATCCCAGATTTTGTCATAGAGTGTCTTGGGGGACATGGGTCCACTCCCGTATGTATTTGGGTATGCTGGCTTTGGGCTGGGCAACGGCCTTATAGGCGCGCCAGGACCGTGCGGGCGGCGCCATAGAACCGTTCGCGCAGCCGTGCGCGGTCTTGCAGTTCGATCTTTTGCGCCAATACGAGGGTCATGGCTGTCAGATACATCCGCAAGAGCCGGCAATCAAGATTCGTTCTAAGCCCGGAGAAAGGCAGGCGGCAGAGGCATCAAGCTGCCATACCACCCGGCGGCACGCCGGGCCGCGCCCTTGTCTCTGCTTGATCGAAACCGGGCAGGACGGCACACTGCCGGAAAAAGGGGGCGTGATGGAGCCGGAAGAGCAGACCCAACCCAAGGACGCGCTGGCGGAAAGCACTGCCGAGGCGCTGGAATTCGGCCAGCGGATATGGGAGCTGGCGGCAGAGGGCACCGGACTGCTGCTGAGGCCCTGGAACGCTTATCAGGCCGGGATCGCGCTGGCGCTGTTTGTGCTGGCTGCGCTCATCGCGCGGCCCGTGGCCGGGGCGTTCCATGACTGGCTGCGCCAGCGCGAGGGCTGGCCGCGCTGGCGGATGCGGGCGGGGCTGGTGCTGCACAAGCGGATCCGCGGTATCCTGTTTGTGCTGCTGATCTGGGTGGTTGTTCTGGTCATGCGGGAGGCCACATGGCCCAGCCGCTCACAGCTGCTGGCGGTGATCGCAAACCTGTCGCTGGCCTGGCTGATCGTGGCCTTCGCCACCAGGCTGGTCGGTAATCCGCTGCTGCGGAATTTGGTCAGATACGGTGCCTGGATCTGGATTACCCTGCGTATCCTTGGCGTCACGGCGGAGGCAACCGCGCTGCTGGACGCCATTGCCATCGAATTCGGCGACCTGAGGATCTCGCTGTATCTGGTGGTGCAGGCGGCGGTCATCCTCGGGGTGATGCTGACGCTGGCGCGGGTGATTTCTTCGGTGGCGGCCAACCGCATCCGCAGCAACACTGATATATCCCCCTCGATGCAGGTGCTGGGCGCCAAGATGGCGCAGATCCTGCTGTTTGGCGGCGCCTTCTTTATTGGCCTCAAGGCGATCGGCATCGACCTGACCGGGCTGGCAGTGCTGTCCGGTGCCATCGGTGTGGGTCTTGGCTTCGGCCTGCAAAAGGTGGTGTCGAATCTGGTGTCGGGGCTGATTATCCTGCTGGATAAATCAATCAAGCCGGGCGACGTGATCTCGCTTGGCGATACCTTCGGCTGGATCAACGCGCTGGGCGCCCGCTATGTCTCGGTGGTGACGCGCGACGGGCGGGAGTATCTGATTCCGAACGAGGATCTGATCACCTCGCAGGTGGTGAACTGGTCGCATTCGAACAAATTTGTGCGGCTGGATCTGACCTTCGGCACCGGTTACGGCGACGATCCGCACAAGGTGCGCGAAATCGCGGTCGAGGCGGCCGTAAGCGTTGCCCGCGTCCTGCAGGCGGGCGACCGCAGGCCGGTCTGCCACGTCACCGGATTTGGCGACAGCAGCGTTGATTATGTTCTCAGATTCTGGATCGACGATCCCACCGGCGGTCTCACCAATATCCGCGGCAATGTCTATCTGGCGCTGTGGGATGCGTTCCAGGCCGAGGGCATCTCGATTCCGTTCCCGCAGCGCGAAGTGCGGATGCTGAACGACCCGCTGCCGGTCAGGGTTGCACCTGCAGAGAATGACGGATAAAGCACAGGCTTTGCAGCGCCGGGGCGGGGTTTCATTGAAATTTTATCGCCTGCTTGCTACATTGATAATAGGCCCGGCGCCGGGGCTTGGCGGCGCGTTGTAAGGAGGACTATGTCCTGTCACCCGTACCTCAAGCGGCGGATGCCGCTGCTACTGGGGCAGCCGTGATGGCCGCCCAGTCCCAGCCCACCAGCGAACAGCTGCTGGAGCGGATTCTCTCCTCACTCAGCGATGACAAAGCCGAAGACGTTGTGCAGATCGATCTGCGCGGCAAGACGGCGATTGGCGATTACATGGTGGTGGCTTCCGGCCGCTCCACCCGCCAGGTTGCCGCCATGGCTGAAAAGCTGACCGACCGGCTCAAACAGGAGTTCCAGGTCGGCTGCAAGGTCGAGGGCAAGGATACCGGCGACTGGGTGCTGATCGACACCGGTGATGTGATTGTCCATATCTTCCGTCCGGAAGTGCGCGAGTTCTACCAGCTCGAGAAGATGTGGATGCCCGCAAGCGCCGCGGCAGCTCCGGCAACCCAGGCGGCCGAGGACTGAACCAAGGCTGAATGGATGCAGGCCCGCGCAACCGGTGCGGGCCGGATTGCTTCAGGAATTTCATGCGTCTGCATATCTGTGCGGCCGGCCGTCTGAGGTCCGGCCCTGAAAAATCCCTTATCGACGACTACCTTGCCCGGTTCGACCGGACCGGCCGTGCGCTGGGGCTGGGGCCTGTGCAGGTATTGGAGATCGAAGACAAGAAAAACGGCGGCATGGCGGCTGAAGCGGCACTGCTGCGCAAGGCATTGCCCAAGGGCGCGGTGATCTGCACCCTGGACGAGCGCGGCAAAGTGATCTCCTCGCCGGATTTCGCGGACAAGCTGGCTGACTGGCGCGACAGCGGCCGCCAGGATCTGGCACTGATCATTGGCGGGGCGGACGGAATAGATCCCGCGCTTCGGGCCGAGGCGGACTTCTCGATCTCCTTCGGCAAGATGGTCTGGCCGCATATGCTGGTGCGGGTGATGCTGGCCGAGCAGATCTACCGGGCCGCGACCATCCTGGCGGGCAGCCCGTATCACAGGGTGTAAAGGCGCTTTGCAGGCGCTTGCCTGAGGCGCGAGTATTTTTCAGAAAGATGAACTCACGGCAGGCTGAGGGCGTAAGTGCTCTCGCTCCAGCCGTCGATCTGGCAGCGGGCCTGGATCTGCACCTGCGCGGTGCCCTCCGGGATCTGCACGCCGCTGAGCGACCGGGTGAAGGGCTGTTCGTGCTCATGCGGATGCGCCAGCACACGCAGGCCCAGCTCGTTTCCCGCCATGTCCAGCACCCGCCAGCCATCGGCAAAATGCTCCCAGCCGGTGTCGGGGTGGGAGAGGGTCACGCTGACGCTCCAGCCGCCGCCGGACCGGCGGGCAGCGGCCGCTTCTATCATTGGCTCCGCCGCCCATGCGGGCAGGGCTGCAGCGCTTAGCACGAGGGGCAGAAACAGATGTCTCATGGCGCCGCCTTTGCCTTGCATATGCGAAGCGGCAGTCACGGAACTGTGTCTCCCTTGCTGACTGGCGGAATCCGCAGCAGGATCGTGCGGGAGTGCGAGGCAAATTCCCGCCGGTACAGCACCGCAACGGTGATCAGCGCGGTTCCTGCCAGCGGCAGCGCGCCGGCAAGCCAGGCCACAGCGGCCAGAGAAAAATACGTCGCCCGCATGCCGCGGTTAAAGCTGCGCGCGGCGGTGATGCTGATCTCTGCCGCCTGCGCGGCGCGGGGATAGGCCAGAGCGGCGGTGCGGTCGTTTGGCACCGCTGCCATCAGCACCGAGCAATAGCCGAACAGCCGGTGCGACCAGACAAATTTCAAAAACGCATTTGACAGAAACAGCAGCACCACCAGGATCTTAACCTCCCAGACAAAGGCTGGTGCCCTGTCCTGGATCAGGTCTTCCGCCACGCCGGCCAGCTGCTCGGTATTGCCGATAAGCGCCAGCCCGCCGCCAATTGCAATCATCGTGGCAGAGGCGAAGAAAGCAGTCGCCTGACGCAGATTTCCTGCCAGCTGCGCATCAAAGATCCGCGGATCGCGCTCCACCATCTGTTTCATCCAGTCGCGCCGGAAATCCGCCATCAGCCAGGACACCGAAGGCCGCCCCGCAGGCGGGTTCTCGATCCGCCAGCCGATCCACAGCCAGCCGGCAATCAGCAGGGCGAGCGCGGCGGGGTCGAGCAGCGAGAATTGCGCAAGGCGGGTGGTCCAGATCATGGCCCGACACTAGGGGGCTGATCCGGGCGCGGCAATCCGTCTCTTGTCAGACGGCGAGGATTGGTAATATTATTTTACCAAATAGGAGAGCGCCATGGAGATGCCACCCCCGAATCCCGCCATTCTGGCCCGCAAGGCGCGGCTTGCCGAGCGGCTTCTGGCGGTGCTGCCTGATGATGCGGTGATCCAGGACGAGGCCGAGACCCGGGCCTATGAATGCGACGCGCTGACGGCCTATAGATGCCCGCCGCTGCTGGCGGTGCTGCCGCGGAGCACGCAGGAGGTCTCGGACATCCTGCGCATCTGCCATGAAGAAGGCGTGCCGGTGGTGCCGCGCGGCGCAGGCACCTCGCTGGCGGGCGGGGCGCTGCCGACAGCGGATTGTGTGATCCTTGGTGTGGCTCGGATGAACGCGGTGCTGGAAACGGATTACGGCAACCGCATCATCCGGGTGCAGACCGGGCGCACCAACCTGAGTATTTCCGGCGCGGTGGAGGAAGCGGACTTCTTCTATGCGCCGGACCCGTCCTCGCAGCTGGCCTGTGCCATCGCCGGCAATATCGCGATGAACTCGGGCGGGGCGCATTGCCTCAAGTATGGCGTGACGACGAACAACCTGCTGGGCGTCACCCTGGTGATGATGGACGGCACCGTGGTGGAGATCGGCGGTGCGCATCTGGACGCCGGGGGGCTGGATCTGCTTGGCGTGATCTGCGGCAGCGAAGGCCAGCTGGGCGTGGTGACCGAGGCGACCCTGCGGATCCTGCGCAAGCCCGAAGGCGCCCGGCCGGTGCTGATCGGCTATGACAGCAACGAGGTGGCCGGCGCCTGTGTCTCGGATATCATCAAGGCAGGTGTCTTGCCGGTGGCGATCGAATTCATGGACCGCCCCTGCATCGAGGCCTGCGAGGCCTTTGCCAAGGCCGGCTATCCGATGTGCGAGGCGCTGCTGATCGTCGAGGTGGAGGGCAGTCCCGCGGAAATCGACCATCAGTTGGGGCTGATCATTGAAATCGCCCGGTCCCACAATCCGGTAGAGCTGCGCGAGGCCGGCGATGCGGAAGAGGCCGGCCGCATCTGGCTGGGCCGCAAATCGGCCTTTGGCGCGATGGGGCAGATCAACGACTACATGTGTCTCGATGGCACGATCCCGGTGTCCTCGCTGCCGTTTGTGCTGCGCCGCATTGGGGAAATGAGCCAGGAATTCGGGCTGGACGTGGCCAATGTGTTCCATGCCGGTGACGGCAACATGCACCCGCTGATCCTGTTTGATGCCAATAAGCCCGGCGATCTGGAAACCTGCGAGGCGTTCGGGGCGGAGATTCTGAAGCTCTGTGTCGAGGCCGGCGGCTGCTTGACGGGCGAGCACGGGGTCGGGATCGAAAAACGCGACCTGATGCTGCACCAATACAGCGCCGCGGACCTTGAGGCGCAGCTGAAGGTCAAGGATGTGTTTGACCCCAGGTGGCTGCTGAACCCGGCCAAGGTGTTTCCGCTAGCGGTGAGCGAGGGCCGCCGGGCGGCGGCATTGGCGGCTGAATAATCGGGGTTTGGCCCCAAACCCCAGAGTGCTTTTGGAAAGATGAAAATGCTGACACCTCAGAGCGAGGCCGAACTGGCCGAAATGCTGGCAGGAGCAAGCGGTCCGCTGTGCATCCAGGGCGGCGGCACCCGCGGGCTGGCCATTGACGGTGAAGTCCTGAGCAGCAGAGGCCTGTCCGGAGTCGAACTCTATGAACCGGGTGCGCTGACGCTGGTGGTCAGGGCGGGCACGCCGGTGGCCGAGGTTGAGGCGCTGCTGGCCGCGGAAAACCAGCGGCTGGCCTTTGAGCCGATGGATCACCGCGTGCTGCTGGGCACCGAGGGCGAGCCGACCATTGGCGGGGTCATTGCCGCAGGTGTCTCCGGTCCCCGGCGTATCCAGGCGGGGGCCGCGCGGGATCACCTGCTGGGGGTGCGGTTTGCGGATGGCACAGGACAGATTGTCAAGAACGGCGGCCGGGTGATGAAGAATGTCACCGGCTATGACCTGGTGAAACTGATGTGCGGCGCCCATGGCACCCTGGGAGTGCTGAGCGAGGTCTCGCTGAAGGTGCTGCCGGTGGCAGAGGCCGCAGCAACAGTTGCCATTGAGGGCGCTGATTTGGGTGCCGCGGTGGCTGCGATGTCCGCGGCTTTGGGGTCCCCCTATGACGTGACCGGTGCAGCCTATGACCCGGAGAAGCAAACCGCCTATATCCGGGTCGAGGGGTTCGCAGACTCAGCGGCCTACCGATGCCGCAGACTGGTATCGGAATTGGCCGGCTTTGGCAGTCCCCGGATCGAAGACGAGAGCGCCGCTCTGTGGCGGGGCATCCGCGATGCCGCCGCCTTTCAGGGGCGGGCGGGGGACATTTGGCGGATTTCGGTGAAACCCTCCGATGCCGTTGCGCTGGCACCGCGGCTGCAGGCCGAGGCGCTGCAGTTCGACTGGGGTGGCGGGCTGATCTGGGCGCTGCTGCCAGCGGGCACCGATCTGCGGCCGCGGATCAATGTGCCGGGCCATGCGACCCTGGTGCGGGCCGGCGCCGATACCCGCGCGCGGCTTGGCGTGTTCCAGCCGCAGCCGGGGCCCCTGGCAGCGCTCTCTGCGGGGCTGCGGCAGCAGTTCGACCCGCGCGGCATTCTGAACGCAGGCTTGATGGGATAAAACATGCAGACGACTTTTACCGAAAAACAGCTGCAGGATCCCGGCACGGCGCGGGCCAACGAAATCCTGCGGTCCTGTGTCCACTGCGGGTTCTGCACGGCGACCTGCCCGACGTACCAGGTGCTGGGAGACGAGCTGGACAGCCCCCGCGGCCGCATCTACCTGATCAAGGACATGCTGGAAAACGAGCGCGTGCCGGATGCCAGGACCGTCAAGCATATCGACCGCTGCCTGTCGTGCCTGGCCTGCATGACCACCTGCCCCTCGGGCGTGCATTACATGCATCTGGTCGACCATGCCCGCGCCTATATCGAAAAACACTATGACCGTCCCTGGAGCGACCGCGCCCTGCGCTGGCTGCTGGCCCGGATCCTGCCCTATCCGGGCCGGTTCCGCCTGGCGCTGCTGGCGGCGAAACTCGCCAAGCCCTTTAGGGGGCTGATACCGGACGCGCGGCTGCGCGCGATGCTGGATATGGCACCGGAAACAATCCCGCCGGTCAGCCGCAACGACGATCCGCAAAGCTTTGCTCCTTCAGCACCCCGCAAGAAACGCGTGGCGCTGATGACTGGCTGCGCGCAAAAGGCGCTGAACACCGATATCAACGATGCCACCATCCGCCTGCTGACCCGGCTGGGCTGCGAGGTGGTGGTGGCCAAGGGTGCGGGCTGCTGCGGCGCGCTGACCCATCACATGGGGCGCGAAGCGGAAAGCCATGCCACTGCTGCGATAAATATCCGCGCCTGGACGGCCGAGATGGACGGGCAGGGGCTGGACGCCATTGTCATCAATACCTCCGGCTGCGGCACCACGGTCAAGGATTACGGCCATATGTTCCGTAATGACGCACTGGCGGCGGATGCGGCGCGGGTGTCGGAACGCACCATGGATATTTCTGAACTCCTGATGCAGCTGGAGCTGCCCGAGGGCGCGGACAACGGGCTGACGGTGGCTTATCACGCGGCCTGTTCGCTGCAGCATGGCCAGCAGATCAAGACCCACCCCAAGACGCTGCTGAAACGCGCCGGTTTCACGGTGGTGGAACCCGCCGACAGCCATCTCTGCTGCGGATCCGCCGGCACCTACAACCTGATGCAGCCAAAGATTTCGGCCGAACTGAAGGTGCGCAAGGTGAAAACGCTGGAGGCCAGGCAGCCCGATCTGATCGCCGCGGGCAATATCGGCTGCATGATGCAGATCGGGTCCGGCACAGAACTGCCTATCGTGCACACGGTGGAGCTTTTGGACTGGGCTGCCGGCGGTCCGCAGCCGCCCGCGCTGACCGCCCCGGGCAAGCAAACGCCCGAGGTGCCGGTCCTGCGCTGATGCCGTGGCCAAAGAATCTGGCTGCACAAAGCTTGCATTTGCCCTAATTTTGCCTGAACGGACCCGTAATCTCCCAACCTGTGGACCAGAGGAGAGTCATGTGAGGCAGTGGATACTGGCGGTTCTGGCAGCTGTGCTGCCGGCAGCGGCCATGGCGCAGGACAGCCGTTTGCAGCGGATGGACACAATCGACGCGGGCCGCAAATGGGAAGCTGTCGGGCGGCTTGACGTGAATGGCGAAGGCTTCTGCACCGGCGCGCTGATTGCGCCGGATCTGGTGCTGACCGCTGCCCATTGCCTGTATGACAGCCAGACCAAGGCGCGGATCGACCCCGGCACCATCGAATTCCTGGCCGGCTGGCGCAACGGGCGCGCCTCGGCTTACCGCAGCGTGCGGCGGGCGGTTGAACATCCCTCTTATATCTATGACGGCGAGCTTTCGACCGACCGGGTCCGCAACGACATTGCCCTGCTGCAACTGCAGCGCCCGATCCGCAACACCACTGTGACCCCGTTTGAAACCGACGAGCGCCCGCGCAAGGGCGCAAGTATCGGGGTGGTGTCCTATGCCCATGACCGGTCCGAGGCCCCTTCGCTGCAAGAGGTCTGTGTGGTGATGGCGCGCCAGCAGGGCGTCCTGGTGATGTCTTGCGATGTGGATTTCGGCTCTTCCGGAGCGCCGGTGTTTTCGTTCGAGGGCGGCACCCCCCGGATCGTCTCGGTGATCTCTGCCAAGGCCGAGGTCAGCGGCGAGCGGGTCTCGCTGGGCTCTGCCCTGGCCGAGGAACTGACCCTGCTGCAGGCGCAGCTGACCGGAGTGAACACCGGCGGCCGCCTGCCCCCCGGTGTTGGCCGGGTAAAAGTGGGCGAGGGGCGCAGCTCCTCCGGTGCGAAGTTCATCAGCCAATGATCTGGCGGGCGCTGATACTGGGTGTTGCCACTCTGGCGTGCGCTGCACAGGCAACGGCCCAGGACACGGGTTTGCGGCGCCTGACCGACCGTGACGACCTGCTGGGCTGGGAGGCCGTTGGCCGGCTGGAGCTGAACGGCCAGGGCTTTTGCACCGGCACGCTGATCGCGCCTGAGCTGGTGCTGACCGCCGCCCATTGCGTCTATGACCGCAACAGGACTTTGCGCGCAGCAGAGCAGATCACCTTTCGTGCGGGCCTGCGCGACGGGGTGGCGATCGCCGAACGCCAGGGTCTGCAGATCGCCGCGCATCCGGGGTTCAACCCGCGGGGACGGCTGGATCTGCAAAACATCAGCCACGACGTGGCGCTGATCCGGTTGGCTGCGCCGGTGCCCAGCGGCCAGGCGGATGCCTTTGCGCTGCATTCGGGGCGCGAATACGGCAGCAATATTTCCGTTACCTCTTATGGCCAGGGCCGCGCCGAGGCGTTGTCGCGCCAGCGCCAGTGCAATCTGATGGCCGAAAGCGGTGATGTTCTGATGATCGACTGCAATGTCACTTTCGGCTCTTCCGGAGCGCCGGTGTTTTCCCGGGTCGGCGGCCGCGGGCGGATCCTGGCGCTGGTCTCGGGCGGCGGCACATACCGGGGCAGGCAGGTGGCCTTTGGCATGAAACTGCCGCAGCGGGTGGCGGAACTGAAGGCGCAGCTGCGCCGCAATCCGGTGGCCGCTCCTGACCGGCGGATCAAACGGATCCGGGTCGGCGGCGGCAATTCTGCCGGCGGGGCTAAATTTGTGAGTGCTGGCGACTGACAGCCCTCTTGAAGCCGTATTTTCCGTTCTTATCTCAGGTCTATCCGGGCAGCCGCTGATTGGGGCCCGGAGTAAAACCAGCCTGTCCCCGCGGGGAAGGCGCCCTGAAATCGCTCATGTATGAGGATGACAACATGCGTAGTTTTGATTTTGCACCGCTGCACCGGGCCACCATCGGTTTCGACCAGATCGCCGGCTTGATGGATCGCGCCCTGAGCGCGGATGCCGCCCAGTCCAGCTACCCGCCCTACAACATCGAAAAGACCGACGCCGACAGCTATCGGATCTCGATTGCAGTCGCCGGTTTTTCCGAAGACGACCTGAACGTCGAAGTGAAGGAAAACGCGCTGGTGGTGGCCGCCAAAAAGGCCGAAGACGGCGACGACCGCACCTTCCTGCACCGCGGCATTGCCACCCGCGCCTTTGAACGCCGTTTCACCCTGGCCGACCACGTCCGCGTGACCGGTGCCAGCCATGAAAACGGCATGCTGCATATCGATCTGCACCGCGAAGTGCCGGAGGCGCTGAAACCGCGCCGGATCGAAATCTCCTCCTCCCGCTCGAACCGGGCCGAGATCGAGGCCACCGCGGTCAACTGATCCCGCGTTCCTGTTCGAGCCTGTAAGCCCCCTGGTCCTGCCAGGGGGCTTTTTGTTTTGCCGGCCTGTCCCCGCGGGGACAGGCACCGGTAATGGCTCTGCGTTGCAATTGGTCGTCAGGGTTTTCAGAGCACACTCGGGCTGTGAATGGTGACTCGCGCCAGCGCATTTGATCGCCCGCGATGGCTTGAGCGGGGCCGGCGCTGGATCCGGAGACGGAAACCGCCTGGGCCGGCGCCATCCGCCAGGCGGCCGGGCCGCTGACCCGGCACCGGCCATTGCACGTTGATCCGTCAGCGGGTCAGACTGCCATGCAGATGTATTTCATCTCCAGGTAATCCTCGATGCCGTGGTGGCTGCCTTCGCGGCCCAGGCCCGATTGCTTGACGCCGCCGAACGGAGCCACCTCAGTGGAGATGATGCCGGTGTTGACACCAACAATCCCGTATTCCAGCGCCTCGGCAACCTTGTACACGCGGCTCAGGTCTTTGGCGTAGAAATAGGACGCCAGTCCGAAAATGGTGTCATTGGCCATGGCGATGACCTCGTCCTCGTCCTCGAACTTGAACAGCGGCGCAAGCGGGCCGAAGGTCTCGTCCGTGGCGAAGGCCATGTCCTGGGTTGCGCCCTTGACGATGGTCGGCTGGAAGAAGCTGCCGCCCAGTTCCGACGGGTTGCCGCCCAGGATCACTTCGCCGCCTTTGGAGGTGGCGTCGGCGATATGCTCCTGCACCTTGTCGACCGCTTCCATGTTGATCAACGGGCCGAAGTGAATGCCGTCGTTGAGGCCGTCGCCGACATTCATCTTCTCGACCGCGGCTTTCAGCTTGTCCGCAAAAGCATCGTAAACGCCGGCCTGCACGTAGATCCGGTTGGCGCAGACGCAGGTCTGGCCGTTGTTGCGGAATTTGCACATGATTGCGCCTTCGACGGCGGCATCGAGGTCGGCGTCGTCAAACACGATGAACGGCGCGTTGCCGCCCAGTTCCATCGAGCATTTCATCACCGTGTCGGCGGCCTGGCGCATCAGGATGCGGCCGACTTCGGTGGAGCCGGTGAAGGTCAGCTTGCGCACCGCATTGTTTTCGCAGAATTCCTTGCCGATGTCGGAGGCGCGCGACGAGGGCACCACGTTGAAGACGCCGGCCGGGATGCCTGCGCGATCGGCCAGCACTGCCAGCACCGTGGCTGACAGCGGGGTCTCGGCGGCAGGGCGGGCGACAAAGGCGCAGCCTGCGGCCAGGGCCGGGCCGGCCTTGCGGGTGATCATTGCGTTGGGGAAGTTCCACGGCGTGATCGAGGCGGCGACGCCGATCGGCTGCTTCAGCACTGTGATGCGCTTGTCGCGCTGGTGGCCGGGGATGGTCTCGCCGTAGATCCGCTTGGCCTCTTCGGCGAAAAACTCGATGAAAGACGCGCCATAGGCGATCTCGCCGCGGGATTCTGCCAGCGGCTTGCCCATCTCGGCGGTCAGGATCACCGCCAGGTCCTCCTGGTTTTCCATTATCAGGTCGAACCATTTGCGCAGCGCATTGGCGCGCTCCTTGCCGGTCCACTTGGCCCAGTCCTTTTGCGCCGCTTCGGCCTGGGCGATGGCACCCGCCACCTGCGCACGGCTGATATCGGCCATCTGCGCAATCACGTCGCCGCGGGCGGGGTTGGTCACGTCAAAAGTGTCCTCGCCATCAACAAACTGGCCGCCGATATAGGCGCGGGTTTCCAGCAGGCTGGGATCTTTGAGCAGGGATTTCAGGTCTGTGGTTGTGTCGAGCATTGCGGGCCTCCCGGATATTTTGTCGCTGGAATGGAAATCAGCTGTGCCTAACTAAGTCCAGAAACATTGATGAGTCCAGAATTTGATCAAATCAACCGCCGCGCGCAGAGGCCGGAATTTTTCAGGCGGGCAATTTGACATGTCCTGTGGCAGACTGTCAGGTAGCCGCAAAGAATAAGAACAGGGGAGATTGGGCATGGAATTGGATGATGCCTATGCCAATGGGGCATATATCGAAAATGCGGGCAGCTACCCGCCGCGCTGGGCCGCGTCGGCGGAGGATTTCCGCAACAGCCTGCATGAGCGCGCCCGGCTGGATATCCCCTATGGCGAAGGGGCGCGGCAGTGCGTGGACCTGTTCCTGCCGGAGGGCACGCCCAAGGGCGTGTTTGTGTTTGTTCATGGCGGCTATTGGCTGGCCTTCGACAAAAGCTCCTGGTCGCATCTGGCCCGCGGTGCGATTGCGCATGGCTGGGCGGTGGCGATGCCGTCCTATGATCTGTGCCCTGAGGTGCGGATAGCGGATATCACCCGGCAGATTGCGGCTGCGGTGGCCCGGATTGCGGAGGAGGTTGCCGGGCCGATTGCGCTGGCGGGCCATTCGGCGGGCGGCCATCTGGTGGCGCGGATGCTGGACAGGGCGCTGCTGCCGGAAGCGGTGGGCGCGCGGATCAAGACGGTGATCCCGATCTCGCCGCTGGCGGATTTGCGCCCCCTGCTGCGGACCTCGATGAACCAGAAGTTCAAGTTGGATTCCGCCGCGGCCATTGCCGAAAGCCCGGTGGACATGCAGGACCGTTATCCGGCAGAGGTGACGGTCTGGGTTGGCGGCGAGGAGCGTCCGGCGTTTCTGGATCAGGCGATCTGGCTGGTGGAGGCCTGGGAGGCGGATCACGTGATCGCCTTTGGCAAGCACCATTTCAACGTGATCGATCCGCTGGCGGATCCCGAAAGCGATCTGGTGGCGCTGATCGTGAATTGAAAGCTTCTGTCCGGCCGGTAGGCCGGACGGCGGGCGCCCGCCTTTCCGGGGTGCAGGTAACGGCCGGAAAATTGTTCTTGCCAGAATCCTGATTTCAGCCCATTAATCCGGCCAAGGGCCAGGCGATGGCGTCGCCGCATGGGATACATGGTGCCCTAAAATCCAAAACTGTCCTGAACGCCGGGACCTTTCTTGTAAGAAGGAAGGGTCTGATATGACTGCACGTCCTGAAATGTACCGTTTTCACAATGGCGAAAAAGCGCCGTTGCAATTTGCCGTCTCCGAATACGAGGCGCGCCTCAATGGTCTGCGCAAGATCATGGCTGACACCGGGGTGAGCGCCGCCGTCTTCACCTCGATGCACAGCATCTCCTATTACTCGGGCTTCACCTACTGCGCCTTTGGCCGCCCTTACGGCATGGTGGTGACCGCGTCCGAAGCCGTGACCATCTCGGCCGGTATCGATGCAGGCCAGCCCTGGCGGCGGTCGTTCTGCGACAACATCACCTATACCGACTGGCAGCGCGACAACTTCTGGCGCGCGATCAAGTCGGTCAGCGGCGCGGGCGCGGTTGTCGGCTATGAGAGCGATCACCTGACCCTGATGCAGAAGGCCAAACTGGAGAGCTTCCTGGCGCCGTCCCGGTTGGTGGATCTTTATGAGCCGGCCATGCGCCAGCGGATGGGTAAATCCGCGGCCGAGCTGGACATGATCCGTGCCGGTGCTGCGGTGGCTGACGTCGGCGGCTTTGCGATCCGCGCTGCGGTGAAGGAAGGCGTGCGCGAGATCGACGTGGCGATGGCGGGCCGCGATGCGATGGAACTGGAGATCGCCAAGCGTTTCCCGGATGCGGAATACCGTGACAGCTGGGTCTGGTTCCAGTCCGGCATCAATACCGATGGCGCCCATAATCCGGTCACCGGCCGCCGTCTGAAACGGGGTGATATCCTGTCGCTGAACACCTTTCCGATGATCTCCGGCTATTACACCGCGCTGGAACGGACCATGTTCGCGGGGGAAGTGGATGCCGAGAGCCTGAAGATCTGGGAGGCCAATGTGGCGGCCCATGAATACGGCATCTCGCTGCTGCAGCCGGGCGCAAGCTGCGCGGGGATCACCAACAAGATCAACGCCTTCTTTGAAGAGCGCGACTTGCTGCAGTACCGGACCTTCGGCTATGGCCACTCGTTCGGGGTGCTGTCGCACTACTATGGCCGCGAGGCCGGGCTGGAGCTGCGCGAGGATATCGATACGGTTCTGGAGCCGGGCATGGTGATCTCGATGGAGCCGATGCTGACGATTGCGGATGGCCAGCCCGGTGCCGGCGGCTACCGCGAGCATGACATCCTGATCATCCATGAAGACGGCAATGAGAACATCACCAAGTACCCCTATGGGCCGGAGTTCAACGTCGTCGGGTAATTGAAGACGGCAGGCGGGCCTCTCCCGTCTGTTCAGGGCCTCCCGGTGGGAGACCTTCACAGTTGGGCGTGGCACCGTGCGATGCACGGTGCCATTTCCTTTGCCAGGCTGTCGCCTGTACACTGCGCGTCCGGCGGCCGGGTGCGGGTTTGCACACATTGCACCGGGGCGCTGCTTGGGGCATATGTGCGCCACGGCTGAAACAGCCGCTGATTTTATACTCCGCGGTTTGCCCCAAAGGCCGCCAAAGGGCCGCGGCGTGCCCCAGCGCCCCGCGAGGAAGAAAGAGCCACCGCAATGTATGATACCCCGGAAAAGAAGAAATCCGAATTTGCGCTGATCCAGCTGATGCCGAACATGATGACCATTGGCGCCATCTGTGCCGGCCTGACTGCGATCCGCTTTGCGGTTTTCGGGAATTATTCCCTGGCGGTGATGATGATCATCCTGGCCGCGGTTCTGGACGGGCTGGACGGGCGGCTGGCCCGTGCCTTGCACAGTGAAAGCAAGATGGGCGCCGAGCTGGACTCGCTGGCGGATTTTCTGAACTTTGGTGTTGCCACGCCGCTGGTGATCTATTTCTGGGCCTTGCAGGACGTGCGCGGAGCCGGGTGGATTTCGGTTCTGGTGTTTTCGGTCTGCTGCGTGGTGCGGCTGGCGCGGTTCAATGTCAGCACCAAGTCGGAGGAATCGCCAAAGGGGCGCAGCGGCTATTTTGACGGCATCCCGTCGCCTGCCGGCGCGCTGCTGGCATTGCTGCCGATGTTTGCCGCCTTTGCCTTTGACAGCAAGGTAGTGCTGCCGGAGCTGCTGATCTGCCTGCATATGGTGGTGATCGGATTGGCAATGATCAGCCACATTCAGACTTGGTCGCCAAAGGCGGTTAAAATCTCCCGCGAGAATGTTAAATACTTGCTTGTCGGCTTTGCCTTTATTGCTGCGGCATTACTGACCTATGCGTGGACGGTGCTGGTTGTGCTATGCGTTGGCTACGTTGTGATGGTGATTTGGGGGCTGGTTTCAAATCCAAAGGACTAGCCCATGACGTCCGGGAGGGACGAATTGGATATCAAGGCAGTTGAAGAATCTTACGCGCGCTGGGCGCCGGTCTACGACAAGACCTTTGGCGCGGTGACGCGCTCGGGCCGCCGCCGTGCGGCCCTCTATATCAACACCCGTCAGGACAGGGTGCTGGAAGTCGGTGTCGGCACCGGGCTGTCGCTGCGCCATTACGCACCGCATCTGCAGGTGACCGGCATCGATTTCAGCCATGACATGCTGAAGAAGGCGCAAAGAAAGGTGCAGGAGCTGGGCCTGAGCCAGGTCAAGGAACTGCGCCAGATGGATGCGCGGTGCTTGGACTTTCCGGACAATTCCTTTGACACCGTGGCGGCGATGCATGTGCTGTCGGTGGTGCCGGATCCGGAACAGGTGATGCGTGAGATAGCGCGCGTCCTGAAACCCGGCGGCGAGGTGGTGATCACGAACCACTTCAAAAGCGGCAAGGGGGTGCGGGCGTCACTGGAAAAACTCTCTGCTCCGTTGGCCAATGTGATCGGCTGGCATTCGGATTTCGCACTGGAAACGGTGCTGCAGGAGGACCGGCTGAAGATCGAGCGGCAGGAGAGCATTCCGCCCTTCGGGATGATGACCTTTCTGGTGCTGAGCAAGCTGCAAACCATGTGAAACGGCGCAGTTCAGCGAAGCGGCCCCGGAGTGTTCTCCGGGGCTTTTCTTTGTGCGGCCTCTCTGCAACAGTGCATGTGAACCGGGCGGAATTACACCGCCTCAGGGGATGTAAATTTCTTTTACATCCCCATATCCGGATCAGTTATTTCAGGGGAAGGAAGGGATGCTATGAGTGTTTCCCAATTTGAGAAGATGGTGGCCGAAAGCCAGGACACGGTACGGGAGTCGCAGGCCAAGATCGGGGCGCTGACCTCGCGTATCGAGGCCGCGCGCAACAAGATCGAGGCTGGCGAGGATGCCAGCATCGACATTGAAAACGCGACTCTGGAGGATGTTCACGCCCATACCGAAGTGATGAATGCCAATATCGCCGAGCTGATTATGGGGCTGGACGATGTGACCGCGGCCTTCTCCAAGGATTTTGACGAGATGCGGGGCAAGACCGGCTGGGAGAGCTTTGTT
Source organism: Leisingera sp. SA215 (assembly GCF_055902035.1). Classification (NCBI taxonomy): domain Bacteria; kingdom Pseudomonadati; phylum Pseudomonadota; class Alphaproteobacteria; order Rhodobacterales; family Roseobacteraceae; genus Leisingera; species Leisingera sp. SA215. The sequence continues at coordinate 140,016 of NZ_JBVVXU010000010.1, forward strand.
GGCTTGTTCAGCAAGGGAAAATCGGAATCGATACGCCAGGAGCGGATGCGTACCGCCAACATCGACGACAAGCTGCAGGACCTGATTGCCAAGTCGGACGTGATCGTGAAGCTGCTGCAGGGGCAGCTGGCCACCCTGGAAGAGCAGCGGGAGAAGGTGCAGGCGAACCTGACCGCCACTCTCGACGACCGCGAATTCACGGTGCAGGAACTGGAGGCCGTGCGCGCCGGGATCGTCGGCTTGGATCCGCAGATCATCGAACTGGAGAACAAGATCTCGGTCGAGCAGGACGCCGCCGCGCGCACCAAACTGGAGACCGAGCTGGCGGAGCTGAATGCCAAATACAACACGATGGTGCAGGAGGAGCAGGTGAAGCTCGCCAAATCCCAGACGCTGGAGCGCTATATCGAGAAGGGCAAGACCTGGGTCGACAGCCTGCAGAACCAGGCGGCGACGCAGATGGTGCTGATCAACAAGCTGCAGACGGACACTCAGCAGCGGGTGGTGCTGTATGATGCGCTGACCAAATCGCTGAAGACCGCGCAGCAGCAGGATGTGGCGCATCGGATCAACGAGATCGGCGTGGAGACAGACAAGGAAGCCCAGACCGCGATGGCGGCTATCGGCACCGCCACCAACCAGAAGATGGCCGACATGCTGGAAAGCCATGAGGGCAACATGGTGTTTGCCCGCGACGTGCTGGAAAAGAAGGCCAAGGCCGATGAACGCTTTGCCCGCCGGTTTGCGGCGATTGTCGAGAAGCACGACAAGAACCTGTATGGGGGGTGATGTTTCATACCGGCGACCCGTCTCTCTGCTTAAGTGGGCTTTGGGAATTGCGGGTCTAGCTATGGCATTCCCCCTGATTTCCACCGCACTTTTTCAGTTTGAGACGGAATGGGTAAGAAAGATTGGAGCTGGGTTTGGCTTAGCAGCTTATTTTGGAAGTTTCTTGTTGCTGGGACTTTCAGCTGTGCTTGCCGCTTGGGCCGTCGCTTGGCTGGGGCTTACCTTCGTTCTCAATCGTGCCGAAAGTCAGAAGGACTGACTTTGGTCACGAAAACTGCCTGATTACCTTTTCCGTTAGTGCAACAAAGAAAAGATTGATGGAAACAGCTAGAATTGAGTTCGCACGAAACACAGGACGGCTCCCGGCCGCGGGTGGGGGCGTAGCGCCCGCCCGGGGGGGCGGCCGGGCGCTGTCCGCGCCGCAAGCGGCACGTCCGGAAAGGGCGTGCACATGACCGATCCTTCCCACGACCACGCGGGCCTCAGTGATACCTTCGCCTCGCGCCGGTATTTCAAGAAGTTCGAGACCATCATCCGGCATCTGACCCGGGTGGCGGCGGCGATGCAGGCGGAGGGGCGGCTCAGCAAATCCGATGTGAAGGTGCTGACCGCCTACCTGATGCGGCTGAACTTCACCTTCCGGGCGCTGAGCATGAAGTACCTGATGGCGGGGCGCGATACCGGGCGGTTTTTCGGCAGCCTGGCGATGGACAAGCGCGACAGCGGCTTTCCGGTGGCGGCTGAGCTGATGACCATGGCCAATGACGCCCAGCAGGCGGAACGGCATCTGGCCAATATGGCCAGTGAAGATGTGCTGAAGGACGACATGGTGCGCACCATCATCTCGGACCGGACGGTGCCGTCAAAACTGCAATTCGCTCTGTCGCAGCGGCTGTATTATCAGGAGCTGCTGAAGGGGCAGCTGTTCTGGACGCAGAACGACCCGGAATGCGAATGGCTGGAAAACATCGGCGAGCGGCGCCGCCGTTTCCTGCTGCATTGGGCGGCCTATGACAGCCAGGTGAACCTGCCGGTGATCTACCTGATGGAGCTGGAGGACAGCGGCAAGGTGGCGCTGCCCAAAGACGAACGCCGCTGGCCCGAGGTGCAGGCGCATCTGATGGCGCAGGCCTTGGCGGGGTTGAAGCTGGTGACCATCGCCAAGGGGTTTGACGGGGATTTCGACGGCCTTCACCCCAAGCATCTGCGCCGCTTTCATGTGGGGCCGATGTATTCCTCGGCCTATACCGAGCAGTCCGGGCCCTTGCACCGGGTGCTGGAGGAGGCCGGGGCGCCAGAGGGCCAGGATTGGGCGCTGGCCTGGACGCTGGAGGAGCTGGAAAGCGAAGAGGTGCGCGAGGAACGGTCGGGCTGGTTCGGAACCGTGGAGCGGGAGATTTTTGCGCTCGATCCCTTTGGCGGCCGCGGCGCCGATACCGGGGCGACCCGCACCCAGCGGGCCATCATTCTGCCGCAGCGCCCGTTTCAGGTGCTGGCAGAGCTGGATCCGCCGGGGTTCGGCGATGTGCAGAAATTTGTGGTGAGCGAGGCGGGGCAGGTACTGCGGTATTGAGGCCGGCGCGTGTTGTGAGTGCGGGAGCCTCCGGCGGGAGTATTTTTTGAAAGATGAAGAGCGGGCCGGGTTTTAGGGCGCGCGGCACGGATTGAGAGGGTGAAATGAGCATTTCAGGCAATCAGATGGAGCTGCGGGAAGTGGATATCCGCAAGCACTACGCCGCCGCGGCCGCGCTGCTGGAGGGGTTTGACCACACGCCGCGGATGGCCAAGCCGCAGGCCGAGGCGAAGGCGACGGAGCGGTCCTCAGGCATCGGCACGCGGCGGCGGTTCCGGTCTACCACGCCGGGACTGGTGACGCGCTCCACCGCGCGGCCCGAAGGGGTGCATCTGATTGCCCGGATTGAAGCGGCGGATGAGGAGGATCCGCTGACCTCGCCCTTGCAGGCGACTTTGCAGCATTGCCTGCGCCGGGCGCTGGCGATCTCGCTGGCGATGGGGGAAGCTTATGCGGATGTGTCCGGCCTGAGTGACCTGAAGCGGGCCAATCTGGCCGGGTCTTTGGATGCCGCACGCAAAGGGGAGTTCACCGAGCTGCTGGCCGCAGAGGCGCTGGTCACAGCGCATGTCTTTGCCAATGCCACGGCCTATCTGCTGGCGCCGCACGGGTCCGAGGTGCAGGCCGAGGTGGGGGAGGCGGAGGAGCTGCTGACCGACAACGCGCCGCTGGCGCTGCACGGGGCGCTGTGGGAGCTGGACCAGAAACTGGCGCTGCATGGCACCGATGACGCACATCTGATTGCGGCTGCGGCGGGTTATGCCGAGCAGTTGATGGAGAAGGCCGCCTTGCGCGCGCAGCATGCGGGCCGGCTGGAGGCGTTCACTGCCGCTGCCTGGCGGGTGGAGGCGGATGATCTGACCATCAGCGGCTTTGACGCCGCGGCCAAGGCGAAATCCACGACCCTTACCATGGCGTTCAAGAAGCCGCATGAGGTGGTCGGCAACCATATCGCCAAGTACCAGGCGCTGCGGCTGTCCAAGATGCTGATGGCCTATGATTTTGAGCGCCGTCTGAACCCGTTTGCCGAAATGGGCGGCTTCATCTTCACCTTCATGGGGGACGGCAAGCCAGGAACGGGCAAGACGACGCTGATCCAGATGATGGCGGGGCTGATCCACGATTATTGCCAGAACGCAGGCTATGCCTTCCGCTACCAGAATTTCGGCATCGACAATATCGACAGCTATCAGGGCAAGTCGGGCCAGAATGCCAAGTCGTTCATCCAGAACGTGATTGATCCGGGCGTCATCGGCTTTGGCACCATCGATGACATCGACCAGATCGCGGGCAAGCGCGGCGACCGGCAATCCTCGGCGGGCCAGCAGGAGGTGACGGCGGTGTTCATGGAGGCCTTCGCCGGTGCGAATACCGTGGTCAGGGGCAACTGCACCTTTGGCATGTTCTCCAACTACCCGGAGAATGTGGACGACGCGCTGCGCCAGCGGGCGGGCGCGCGGTTCCTGGTGGACGGGCCGCAGACGCGGGAGGATTACATCGACATCCTGACCCTGCTGATGGGCAAGAACCATGCGATCCCGCTGGGTGAGCATGACCTCTACGGCGCGCAGGAGATCAAACAGGCCGTCGCGCGCTCGTTCGAGGCTTATAATCGCCCTCAGGAGCCGGGGCTGGTAGAGGTCTTTGGCCGGGTGCAGGATCAGCTCGGGGAGCTGGATGATCTGGCCAAGTTGGGCACCTACCTGAAGGCGATCCAGCGGGCGGACGAGCGGTTTACGGGCCGTGCCATCAAGAACATCACCGACGCGGTCAAGGTCCGCGCGATGGATTTCGAGCTGCCGGATGAATGGATGGAGAACCCGGAGCTGTTCCTGTTCAAGGACTACGAGACCAAATCGGCGATGATTGCGGAGCTGCGGGTGCCGATCACGGTCGATATGGTGATCCAGGAGATCAACCGCTACGCCGACTCTGAGTTCCGCTATGCCGACAAGTCGGATGAGGTGGCGATTGAGAACATGGTGCGAGACTTTGGCCGCCAGGAAGAGGCCAAGCGGCGGTATCTGGAGGGGCAGGGGTGAGCAGGAAGAAGTTTGTCCAAGCTCTCGGAGCGACGTGCGACAATTGGAACTGGAGCTGGTCTTTTGTGAACCACGAAGAGCGGTTTGTGATTATCGGAGCCTGGCAGCACTTTGACAAAGATGGAGTGCAGCGTGTGTTTTCTGAGAGCTGGTCTATACCGCAACCGGGGAAAAAAAGGGCGGCCGGATATGCGCAAACACTCCGTCATTTGGAACTGGTTCTAGAAGAAAACTATAGGTTGTTGACGTTTCGTCAGATCGCGGTCCCAGGTACCGAAAAAGACACTCCCAAAATTCTTCGTTGTGAAGAGCCGTCTGAAGAAAGGAAACTGATTCAGGAAGGCAGTGAATATTATGCCTTGGTCCGGGAAGTTACGGCACCAGATGCGGCAAAGAATCTAGCAAACACGCAGTTTCTCGAGGGGGCTCGACTGGATGTTCTGCAGACGAAATATGAGCGTAACGCTCAGGCTAGAGCCGCATGTTTGGCAAAGTACGGATACGTTTGCTCAGTCTGTAATTTTGATTTTCAGGCAACTTTTGGTGAAATTGGGAGGGAGTTTATCCATGTGCATCACTTGGTACCAGTGTCAGCTCGCAAAAAGACTTACGAAATTAACCCTGTAACGGACCTCAGGCCCGTTTGCCCTAATTGTCATGCGATGCTGCATAAAAGGCAGCCACCCTTCCAAATTGAAGAATTGAAGAAGCTGATTAGAGAAAATGCGTGACCTTATAAGGCGGTATTCCCCGGTGAAGCCGCGATGCGGAAAGGAGAGACACATGAAACGCCTCATCCAGCATGGCCTGATGTTCGGCAATCTCTTCCATGTGGCCTCGCCGGCGCTGGTGGAGCGGTATAACCGCGCGCTGACGCATCTGACGGGCAAGACCACCTCCCTCACGGATTTCCACGTCGATATCTCGGGCTACTCTCCCGAAGTGGGCGACGAGCTGGGGGATGATCACTATCTGAACCATGCGGGGGTGAACCGGCAGTTCATACTGCTGTCGACCGAGCAGAAGCGCTGCCCGTTGCTTCACGTGAAATTCTCCACCAGCCGGGACATTCTGCGCCGGTTTATCGAGGTCAACGAACGCCAGCTGTTTGCGCTGACCGCGACCGATGCAGTCGCCGGTGAACTGGTGAACTCGGTGTACGAGGTCTCCAGCCCCGCCAAGCTGTTCGACATCCGGCGGGTTCGGATCGATGCGGATACCACCCGCGGCACGCTGCGCCATGCGGACCGTCTGGTGGAGCTGGTGGAGCGTTTCAAAACCGCGGAGGATGCCTGGTTTGACGATGCGCTGATCGGGGAGATGATTGCGACGGCGGAACAGACCGGCGATGTGACCCGCAATCCGGTGCATCTGGAGCATGAGGTCTTTGAGCAGTCGAACTTCTGGACCGCGCATTTCGGCGGGCTTTATGTGTTCCAGGACGTTGAGCATCCGGCAGTGATTGCCAGCGGCGCCAAGCCCGAAGGCGTACCGCTGCGCCACGTGTTCGGGCTGGATGAGCGCAATGCGATTGCCCGGTTCCTGGAGCTGAACCAACTGGCCGAGCCGGTGATCCGGGCGCGCGGCGTCGATGGTGCGGCGATCCTGCGGCAGAAGATGGGGTTTCTGGCAGTGAGCGTGCTGACGGGCAAGGGCAGGGATCTGTCGGGCCTGTCGCGCGCGGACCTGCGGCGGATGGCGGCGCGGCATGCGGAGGAACTGCCGGCGGAGTTCGAGGGGCTGGCGGCGCTGGTGCGCTGGGCGGAGGGCGGTGGTAAGTGGCCGAAGATCACCTCGGACCATCCGGCCTATTTCTATTCCCTGCGGGCATCGGATACGCCCTGCCGCGATCTCGTGAACATGCTGCTGGCGGAGCTGTGCCCGCATGATTTCCGCCAGATGTTCATCTGCCACAAGGAGCTGTTTTACCATCAGTACCGGGGCTGGCCGGAGACGAAAAAGGCCTATGCAGCGGAGTTCCTGGCGCGGGAGTACGCGGTGGACAAGGCCGGAGCGCGCGCCGCACTGTTCGGGCATGAGCCGGATATGGACGGGCACACACCTGCGCTGCCGCGGGTGCGGCGCAAAGGGATGGTCGAGCGGGTCGGCCCCTGGGGCGCGGTGAACCGGGTGAGGGGGCGATAGAGATGTTCGGGTTTATCCGCCTGATCCTGATCCTGCTGGCGGGGCTGACCGTGGCTTACGGCGCGGTCTCGCTTTATTCGCGCGAAGTGCGGCGGGCGAAGCTCAAGCGCCGCTGGAAAGAGAAGGGGTTGACCGGCGACCGCAGCGCCTTCATCCAGCGGGGGCTGAAACAATATGACCGCTCGTTCCGGCGCAAGCTGATCCTGCTGGTTTATATCATTCCGCTAGGGGCGATCGCGCTTCTGGTCTATGTCATCAACTTCATGTGAGGTGCAGCAGATGCGTTTCATCAAATGGGCTTTTCTGATCACCATCTGGGTGCTGTTCGGCGCCTTTCTGCATTACACGCTGCCGCAGTACGATGTGGTGCGCATCGTCAACACCTATGAGGAGCGGCAGGAGCTGAACGACTGGACCAAACTCTTCTGGTCCAAGCCGGACGGCCAGTCCGCCGAGTTGATCAACCGCGATGTGCAGTTCATCCAGGCGGTGCGCCCCAACGGCCGCAACATGGTCTACCGAAATGAGGATACCGGCTGGAACTGGCCGCCCTATTTCAAGTTCGACACCGCGAACCTGTATACCGATGCCAATGACAGCATCTCGACCAAGGCGAACCCGGAATGGGTGGCGGTGATGCATTACGGCTGGCGCAACGAGTTCCTGTCGGTTTTTCCCAACGCCGTGACGATTAACCCGGTGGCGGGGCCGGAGGACAAGCCGGCCAACTGGTTCTCGATCATTGTGCTGGTGCTGCTGGCGGCGCTGTTCTGGGCCATCTATGTGCGCTGGCGCCGCTTCCGCCAAGCCCGCATAGACCCGATGCTGGAGGAGGTCGAGGACAGCCTATATGCGGCGGGCGATGCAATCGCCGAGCGCAAGGGGCGGTTCCGGCGCTGGCTGGACAGCTGGAAATCGAAGTAAGACAGGGCCGCGGAAACGCGGCCTTTTTCAGGTGCGGCGGAGCCTGGCGGAGAGCGCTGTGCAGATTCGCCGGAAACGGCCTGAATCAGCTGCTGACAGGTAGGGTTTTTGCCGCTTTTTGCATGCAGAGCGCATTTTGCGGCATTGGGCAGGTTCGTCTGGTGGCCGGTAATGAACCTGCATGTCTCATTCTGGTTTCGCCGGGTCGGTTTTGTTTCCCATGGCGGGAAATTTTTAGGGCAATACCGCGGATAGCAAGGTGCCGTCCTTCGGGGCGGAGAATTGGGAAGCTGGTGAAACCCCGGCACTGCCCCCGCAACGGTGACCCCGGGCAAGGCATGGCAATGACCACTGAGGCAGGTGCCTCGGGAAGGTGCCAGGCCCCGCCGCCTAAAGGCCCCGGGACAGTCCGGAAACCAGCCTTGCCCTGAAAAACGTCAACCGCGGGCGGCGGCGGGGCGGTTGCGGGCGCGTGGCCTGCAATCTCTCTTCACCTGCCCGCACCCAGCCAACCCGCCGCGGGGTTGCGGCAAAGGAGAGAAGCAGATGCTTCACGATAGCGAGATTCTGGCCAAGCTGATGGCCCGGCAGAAAAACTACTCTCTGGAACAGGCGTTCTATACCGATCCAGGCGTTCTGGATCTGGACTTGCGGCAGATCTTCTACCGCGAGTGGCTGTTTGCCATTCCCGCCTGCGAAGTGCCGAAGCCGGGCAACTATGTGACCCATCAGGTGGGGGCTTATAACGTCATCATCGTGCGCGGCACCGATGGCGAAGTGCGTGCCTTCCACAATGCCTGCCGCCATCGCGGTTCGGTTGTGTGCAAGGCCAAGAAGGGCAATTCGCCCAAGCTGGTCTGCCCCTACCACCAGTGGACCTACGAGCTGGACGGCTCGCTGTTGTGGGCGCGCGACATGGGGCCGGATTTCGATGCCTCCAAACATGGGCTGAAGCCGGTGCATTGCCGGGATCTGGCCGGTCTGATCTATATCTGCCTGGCCGATGAGGCGCCGGATTTCGATGCGTTCGCCGAGGCCGCCCGCCCCTACTTGGAGCCGCATGATCTGGGCAATGCCAAGATTGCCTATGAAAGCTCGATCATCGAGAACGGCAACTGGAAGCTGGTCTGGGAGAACAACCGCGAGTGCTATCACTGCGGCGGCAACCACCCGTCACTGTGCCGGACCTTCCCGGAAGATCCTTCGGTCACCGGGGTGGAAGGCGGTGAAACCCCGCCGCACCTGCAGAAGCATTTCGACCGGATCGAAGCCGCAGGCTGCCCGGCGCAATTCCGGATGGATGCGCGCGGACAGCACCGGCTGGCGCGAATGCCGCTGAACGAGGGCGCCGAGAGCTATACCATGGATGGCAAGGCTGCGGTCGCCAAACCGCTGGGACGGGTGCCCTTTGCCGATGCCGGCACGCTGCTGAAGTTCCACTACCCAACCACCTGGAACCACTTCCTGCCGGATCATTCCCTTGTCTTCCGGGTGAACCCGATCAGCGCGACCGAGACCGAAGTGACCACCAAGTGGCTGGTGCACAAGGACGCGGTTGAGGGCCAGGACTATGACATCAAGCGCCTGACAGAAGTCTGGATGGCCACCAACGATGAGGACCGCATTGTGGTCGAGGACAACCAGCGCGGCATCAACTCGCCCGCCTACCAGCCCGGACCCTATTCCGAAGTGCAGGAAAGCGGCGTCATTCAGTTCTCCAACTGGTATGCTGAGCACCTGACCCGCGCCCTGACCGGCCGCCACCTGATCGCGGCGGAGTAAGCCCATGGGACTGCAGGCTAATTTCGAGTCGCTGGACGAAACCCTGGCGTGGAAGGACGACGAGATGCTGGAATGCGTCTCTGTTGTGCCGGAAGCGCCGAACACCGCCACCTTCAGCTTCCGCGCGCCTTCCGGCGCGTGGTTCAAATACCAGCCGGGCCAGTTCCTGACGCTGGAACTGCCGGTGCCGGGCGGGACCGTCTGGCGCACCTACACGATCAGTTCCTCGCCGTCGCGGCCGCTGTCGATCTCGGTGACGGTGAAGGCGCAAGCGGACAGCATCGGCACCCGTTGGATGCTGGACAACCTGCGCCCCGGCAGGATGCTGAAAGCCTCGGGGCCTGCGGGGCTGTTCACCCTGCCCAAGCGCCCGAACGGCAAGTTCCTGTTCATCTCCGCAGGCTCCGGCATCACGCCAAGCCTGTCGATGACCCAGTATCTGTTCGACCGCGGCCAGTCGCCCGACATCAGCTTTATCAACTGCGCCAAGCGCCCGAGCGAGATCATCGCGCGGCGCCAGCTGGAAGGCATGGCGGCACGGGTGCCCGGCCTCAAGCTGAACTTTGTGGTGGAAGAGGACGATCCCTATCAGGTCTGGACCGGCTACCGCGGACAGCTGAACCAGATCATGCTGGGCCTGATTGCCGGCGACTATCTGGAGCGCGAAGTCTACTGCTGCGGGCCGGATCCGTTCATGCAGGCGGTGCGCGACATGCTCAACGGCCTGGGCTTCGACATGGAGAACTACAACCAGGAAAGCTTTGGTGCCCCGGTTGAGACTGCAGCCGATGCGCCCGAGATCGACGACGTGGTGCCGGAAGAGACCGCAGCGGCAGAGATCAGCTTTGCGGCCTCCGGTGTTATGGCGGCCTGCACCGAAACAGATACGGTGCTGGCGGTGGCCAAGGCTTCGGGGCTCAACATCCCGTCGGGCTGCACCTTTGGCATCTGCGGCACCTGCAAGGTCAAGAAGACCGCGGGCGAAGTGCATATGGTGCACAACGGCGGCATCTCGGAGGAAGACGTGGAGGCAGGTTACATCCTGGCCTGCTGCTCCAACCCGATTGGCCGGGTCGAGGTCGATATCTAAAGAACAAGGGCGCGCGCCGGGACTGGCGCGCGCCCTTTTGCCTGTTCGGCCCGATCAGGCTTCCATGGCCAGCTTGTGCACATGGGCTTCGTTGATCTGATGGCCTTCAGCGCCGAGGATACCGGGGCGGGCGTGGCGGTAGAGCGAGCGCCAAAAGGGCTGGATCACGGTGCCGTCGTCGCGCATGAACTGTGTGAAGGGTCTCGGGCTGCGTCTCATGGCCCGCAACTTCAATCGCCGAGCCGCCGTGGTTCAGGTCCGCGCTGCGGTGCTGAATCGTTTCACCGCTTCCGGCATACCAATCGCAAAGGCTGTAGGATTACTGTGTCCGGGGAAAGGGGAAATGCGGCTCCCTTCAGATTTGCGCTACAACGCCTTCGACTGGATCGCTGAACACCTGGCGGATTTTGCGGGGAAGCAGAGCGGTTTAGCCGGCTGAGCGGGGCTTCCCGTGCCAAAGCTGGGGATAAAGTGATTGACGGCGCGCCTGTGACTTGATCCAAGGCCGCCATGCCGCAAACTTCCTTTTGACACAGGACGACCAAACCATGACATCCAGCAACCGGATTGCCCTTTCCAGCGACCATGCCGCCATTGAGCTGCGTAAAGCTGTCGCTGCACATATCGAGGCGCAGGGCTGGGAGGTGGCCGACATCGGGCCGCAGACACCGGAAAGCACGCATTATCCTGAGCACGGCGCAGCCGCGGCGCGGCTTGTCGCCTCTGGCGAGTGCCTGCTGGGTATTGTTCTGTGCGGCACCGGCCAGGGAATTATGATGGCCGCGAACAAGGTCAAAGGCATCCGTTGCGGTGTCTGCGCCGATACGTTTTCGGCCGGCATGATCCGCGCCCATAACGACGCCAACATGCTGTCCATCGGCGCGCGTGTCGTGGGCGAAGGCCTGGCGCTGGACATTGTGGATGCATTCCTGAACGCGAGCTTTGAGGGCGGCCGCCATGCAACACGGGTGGACATGATCAAAGCGCTGGAAGACTGACGCTAACCCCCGATGTCAGGGCGGCGGCGAAGACCTGCTGCCGCCTGCCGCTGCGCGGGTCCGGTGCATCTCCGGCCTGTCCCGCACTTTGGGCCTTTCTGCGTGCCCGCCCGCCGGGGTGCTGCTCGGCTCAATCTGCAAACAGGTAGCGGGCACCGGCAATCTGCATGGCTTTCTCCTCGGTCAGACCCAGGAAGCGGCGGAGCTGGTCTGCGTTCTCCTCCGGGCTGTTGGTTTCCCGTATCTGGAACAGCTGGCTGAACCCGGCATCGCGGATGCGGTCGATTTCATACAGGATGTCGTTGCGGATTGTCGGCAGCAGACGCTCGAGGGTCAATTGCGGTGTGCGTTCACCCGCCAGCCCGACCCGCTGCGCGTGGCCGGTCAGATAATCATCGCTGAACTCGCATTCGATCTGCAGGAAACGGGTCGAGGAACGGTCGGAATGGAAATCATTCATCAGATCGACGGCGCCGGGATCCAGGCAGATGAGCAGCTGATCGGAATCGTAGTATTCGAACAGCATCCGCATCAGCGCACGACGGTGGCGGGTGCGCTTCATCAGCGCAGCCTGGATGCCGCCGAGATCGGGCAGCGGTGTGTCTTCTTCGTTGAACAGATATTCGATGGCCGGGATATTGGTCACCTGGCGGATCTGCTCCAGCAGCCGCTTGGCCACGTGCCATTTCTTGCAGATCACGATCAGCAGCTCGCGCTCACGCCCCAGCGAGCTTTCAGTCTCCCAGAACCGCGGTGCGAACCGGCGTCCGATCCGGCCCCGCTGGGACAGGAATTTGTACAGGCTGCGCCCCTCGTTAGAGATCTGGAAGTCGACGCCCTGCGCTGCATAAAGCCGCCCAAGCCGCGACTTCAGCTCTGTCGCTTCCGGGCTGATCTTGCGGGCGAACAAAAAGTTCTGGCTTAGCAGCAGGTCGTAATGGTCATTGTGGAAATTCACTGGCATCCCGTAATCGGTGAACATCAGGAAGGTAAGGGTGCGGGGCTCGATCTCGCCTTCCGGGATCAGGTGGCGCACCAGAGTCTGAAAGAAGGTTTCATCCGGGATCCAGGTGGTGCGGAAGAACCGCATCACATCGCGGCGTTTGCGGGTGAAATCCAGGATCCACTCCACCGTGCGGCGGCGCAGGCACCACCACTGGCTGCCGATCTGAACCTGGATATCTGCCGGCACCTCGCGCTGCAGTCCCAGGTGTTTCTGCAGCCGATGGCTCCAGTCGAACAACTGCTTGTGCTTACGCTCGTTGAAGAAGTGTCGGTAGATCAGCCGGTCCTCCTTCATGCCGGTCTTGATCCAGTCGCTGTCAAAGAAATCGAAGCTTTCGATGAAATCCTTGTCATGCTGGTCGAGGAAGCGGTGGGCGTATTCTGCCGTTTTCACCGCCATGCAATCGCCCGACAGCATGTAGAAATGAGTGGCGCGGGGAAACTCCTCCACCGCGCTGCGCAGCGCGTGCAGCGTCGCCTCGACCAGCGACCATTCCCCCCAGCCGCATTTGATCCGCTTTCTGGCAAAGGTCACATTGGGGTTGTCCGCCAGCTCAGCCCGGATCGACTGGTAGTCTTCCGGCGCCGCCCGCCCGTCAAAGTGGATCGCCATGTAATCGCCGGCCGCAGTCAGCCGCTCAGCCTGCTGGATGATCGACCCGGGGTCCTTATGGCAGAGCAGAATATATGCGATTTTTGCCATGATGCGGACGGATTGCCTTGTTTTGCCTGATTGTTTCCCTTGATAAGCGGGCTTAAGGCACGAATAAACCAGATAGTTCCCGTTTCGGTAAACATATGCGAATACTGCCGGGACCAAGGCAAGAATTAATAAGAGGGCAGCGGATGGGGTTCCCCGGCACCTGGATGACGGAAAGTGAAAGTGTGGTCTACCGGGTGGTGCCGAAATGCGCCTGCTCGACAATCGGGCAGATCCTTTATTACTCCGATCACGGGGCGTTCTTTGACGGCGATATCCACGACGCCAAAGAGGGCCTGCACAAATGGGCGCTGGAACACAGCCAGGGGCCGATCACCCGCAATGTGCAGGGACACCGGTCCTACGCCTTCACCTGTGTGCGGAACCCCTATGCCCGCGTCCTCAGCTCGTTCTTTGACAAGATCTGCGGCATCCAGCGAAACGGGCGCCGCTACCGCGGCAATCTGGTGCCCAAGCTGGCCTATGAATACGGGGTTGAGGTCGGCGGCGAAGACGGTAAGCAGGACTTCGACCAGATCGCCAGCTTCCGCCGGTTTCTGCTGTTCGTGCGCGACACCATCCGCTGGCGCCGCCCGATGGACCCGGACATTCACTGGTCGGCGATGTCGGGGCATGTGTCCACCTTCATCCTGAACGGCGGACGCTACAACCGGATCTTCTGGACCGAAGATTTCAACGCCGGCATGCAGGGAGTGCTGGATGGCATCGAAACGCCGCATGCCGTGGACCTGAACGCGATCCCGCGCTTCAACGAAAGCGAAGGCCACGGCCCCAAACGCGCGCATCCGGTTGAGGATTATTTCGACGATTTGTCGATGCATCTGGTCTACGAGATCTACAAACGCGATTTTGAACTGTTCAAGTACGACGTCCAGAACCCGGCCAACAAGATGCCGGTCGGGGAGATCGACCTCGACGAGGTGCACGCCAAACTGGGCGAGTAGGTGTGGTGCAGGAAGCCGAGGGGTACTATCCCGTTTCCAGCCATACCAAATGGATGGAACTCAGGGACTTGGTCTTGACGCTGGACACCGCTGACAGGCCTGATTTCCGGTCTCGTTGCATAGTCAACGGATACGTAGGCGGCTGGGACCGCGAATGGTACTACCATTTTTCCGACGGCGGCTTTTCGGATTTGGAATGGGTGGAATTGGGTGGCAGCTGCTTGGCTGATGCCGTCTTTCAAAGACGGCTCGAGCAGATTGGATTGGCTGGGCAAGCCGAGGGTAATGCAGTGCGTATCTTTGGCTTTGTGAAATGCGGCACCCCCGTGGAAAAACTGTCCTTCCCCAAATCATTTTGAGTGTTGAAAGATGCGTGGCTCCCGCGCCTTCGCGCAGCATCAAAGATGCAGCTTAAAGCCTTGGGCCGGGCGCCGCTGGCGCGGCGCGGGCGGGTGCCTCATCTGGCAGAGCAGCTTCTCCTTTGCCGAAATACTCCCGCCGGAGGCACGCCGTGCGCCAGCACGGCGCCACGCCCAACGCCGCGCGGCGTGCTGGCGTCAGCCAGCGGGCCTAAGCGGGGGCGGGAGGCCTTTGCTTATGCAGAATTCGCCAAGAAGCGGTTCAGGGGCATGTCTGCCGCTAAACGCGCCTTTTTCGTTTTATGGCTCCTGAAACCACGCCAAGGGCAAGCCGCTGTGCCGCCGCGCGCGGCGCGGCCCTTGACCCGGTTTCAGGCGCGGCAGGTCAAAAGAAAACCACTCAGGCGGCATTGCTTCAGTCTTCGCCGGGCAGTGCACGCACTGCACCTTTTGCAGCTGAAGTTGCCAGCAGGCCGTAGGCCCTCAGCGCTTTGGACACCTTGCGCTTGCGCGGCGCGGCCGGTTTCCAGCCAGCTGCATCCTGCGCCTCACGCCGCGCCGCCAGTTCCTCGTCCGCTACTGCCAAATGGATCGAGCGGTTTGGAATATCGATCTCGATGGTGTCGCCCTGGCGCACCAGGCCGATGGTGCCGCCTTCGGCTGCTTCGGGCGAGACATGGCCGATCGACAGCCCCGAGGTGCCGCCAGAGAACCGCCCGTCCGTCAGCAGCGCGCAGGCTTTGCCCAGGCCTTTCGACTTCAGGTAGGACGTCGGGTAGAGCATTTCCTGCATGCCCGGACCGCCGCGCGGGCCCTCATAGCGGATCACCACCACATCGCCTTCTTTGACCTTGCCGGTCAGGATGTCGTTGACCGCCGCATCCTGGCTTTCGCAGACATAGGCTGAGCCGGTGAAGGTCAGATTGCTTGCGTCGACACCGGCGGTCTTCACAATGCAGCCGTCCAGCGCAATGTTGCCGAACAGTACCGCAAGGCCGCCGTCCTGGCTGAAGGCGTGCTCCTTGGAGCGGATCACACCGTTTTCACGGTCGTCGTCCAGCTCTTTGTAGCGGTTGGACTGGGAGAACGCCTGCGTCGTGCGCACGCCCCCGGGGGCTGCCTTGTACAGTTCCTCGGCCTCGGGGTTGTTGGCAACCTTGATGTCCCATTTGGCAATCGCCTCGCCCATGGTCGCGGTATGCACGGTGCTGCAGTCGTTATGCAGCAGGCCCGCGCGGCTTAACTCGCCGAGGATCGAGAAGATGCCGCCGGCCCGGTGCACGTCTTCCATATGCACATTGGCAGTGTTCGGCGCGACCTTGCACAGGCAGGGCACCTTGCGGCTGAGCTGGTCCATGTGGGACATGTTGAAGTCGACTTCGCCTTCGTTGGCGATCGCCAGCAGATGCAGCACGGTGTTGGTGGAGCCGCCCATGGCGATATCCAGGCTCATCGCGTTTTCAAACGCCTCGAAGGTGGCGATCTCACGCGGCAGCAGGCCCTTTTCCTCGCCTACATAGTGGCGCTTGGTGATCTCGACGATCTTGCGGCCGGCTTCCAGGAACAAATGCTTGCGGTCAGCATGCGTAGCCAGGGTCGAGCCGTTGCCCGGCAGCGCCAGGCCCAGGGCCTCGGCCAGGCAGTTCATCGAGTTGGCGGTGAACATGCCCGAGCACGACCCGCAGGTCGGGCAGGCGTTCTCTTCGATGTGCTGGACCTGCTCGTCGGTGAATTTGTCATTGGCAGCGGCAACCATCGCGTCCACCAGGTCGATCTTCTTCATGTCCAGATCGGCAATGTCGATCTTGCCCGCTTCCATCGGGCCGCCGGAGACAAAGATTGCCGGAATGTTCAGGCGCATGGCGGCCATCAGCATCCCCGGAGTGATCTTGTCGCAGTTGGAAATGCAGACCATGGCATCGGCGCAATGGGCGTTGACCATGTATTCGACGCTGTCGGCGATCACCTCGCGCGACGGCAGCGAGTAGAGCATGCCGTCATGGCCCATGGCGATGCCGTCATCCACCGCGATGGTGTTGAATTCCTTGGCCACACCGCCGGCCGCCTCAACCTCGCGGGCGACCATCTGGCCCAGGTCTTTGAGGTGCACGTGGCCGGGCACGAACTGGGTGAAGGAGTTGACGATGGCGATGATCGGCTTGCCGAAATCATCATCCTTCATGCCGGTTGCGCGCCACAATCCGCGTGCGCCCGCCATGTTGCGGCCATGGGTGGAGGTTCTGGATCGGTACATTGGCATCAGGCTATATCCCTTAGTCTTTGCCCTCAGGGACACGATTTGCGCAACAAAGGCAACCTGCCGGGGGGCTGTTCGATAATTTTGGCACAGTTGGCGCCGGATTTCAGGGGTGAAATGTCTCTCCTGGCGGGCTGTCAGGCGCGCACCGGGGCGGGTTCGGGGGCTTTCAGCCAGTGATTCACCGCCAGCCCCAGCACCAGCGCCCAGAACGGCGCGCCGATTCCAAAGAAGCTGATGCCGGACACTGTGATCATGAAGGTGATCAGTGCCGCCTCGCGGCCCTTGGCGTCCGACAGTGCGGCAGACAGGCTGTTGCCGATGGTTGAGAGCAGCGCAAGTCCCGCGACGGCGGCCACCAGCGCCTTGGGTGCGATCAGGAACAGGCTGATGACGGTTGCGCCGCCCAAGCCGACCAGAATGTAGACCGCGCCGGTCATGACGCCGGCGAGATAGCGGGTGTCCGGGTTCTCATCCGCCTCCGGTCCTGCGCAGATCGCGGCGGTAATGGCGGCAAGATTGAAGGCAAAGCCGCCGAACGGGGCGAGGATCAGCGAGGCCAGGCCGGTTACAGTCAGGCTGGCGGAAACCGGTGCCTGATAGCCGCAGGCCTTCAGGGCCACCACACCAGGCATGTTCTGCGAGGACATTGTGACGATATACAGCGGCAGCCCGACCCCGATCAGCACGGGCAGCGAGAAGGCAGGCATCACAAACACCGGGCGCGCCAGCGTCAGGTCCAACACCTCAAGGCTGCCAAAGGCGCCGGAGCCTGCGCAGCAGGCCACCCCCGCCGCCAGCACCGCGGGGATACAGTAGCGCGGGAACAGTTTGCGGCCCAACAGGAAGCTGAGGCCCATCACCGCCACCAGCGGGGTGTCCGTTTGCAAAGCGGTGAAGGCAGAGAGCCCGAACTGGAACAGGATACCGGCGAGCAAGGCGCTGGCCAGTGTGTCGGGGATCAGCCGCGACAGGGCGGAAAACCAGCCGGTAAGGCCGGTAAGGGTCAGGAGCGCGCCGCAGAGCAGGAAGGCGCCGATTGCTTCGGCAATGGGCACACCATTCAAACTGACGGCCAGCAGCGCCGCGCCGGGAGTGGACCAGGCGGTCAGGATCGGCATCCGGTACATCACCGACAGGATCAGGCAGGTTACGCCCATGCCCAGTCCAAGCACCAGCATCCAGCTGTTGGCCTGGGCCTGGGTGGCGCCGGCCGCTTCGATCGCTTGAAAGATGATAGCGACCGATCCGGTGTAGCCCACCAGCACGGCCACTGCGCCGGAGACAAGATGCGAAAGTTTCAGCTCCTTGAGCATGCGGGTTTTCCTTTGATGCCGGATCGGCTAGGGATATTGTGCGTTATAGCGCACAATACACACCGTGCGTTATAACGCACAAGTGTTTTTTGAGCGGCGGAACTTATGAGCGATGAAACCATCACCCTGAACCTGCGGGACATCCGTGCGGCGGCTGGGCTTAGCCTCAGCAAGGCAGCGGAGGCGACCGGCGTCAGCAAGGCAATGCTGGGGCAGATCGAGCGCGGCGAATCAAGCCCGACGATTGCCACCCTGTGGAAGATCGCCAAGGGCTTTCACCTGCCGCTGACCGCGCTGATCGGCGAGGCAACGCGGCCCGTGGGCCAGGCTGAGGGTGTTTATGAGACGGTGCAGTTCCCCGGCAGCATCGCGGTCAAGATGGTGTTTCCCTTTGATCCGCTGCTAGGGGCTGAGACCTTTCAGGTGACGCTGCAACCGGGGCAATGCCACCAGTCCCAGCCCCATGATGCCGGTGTCACCGAGGAGGTCTTTGTGCTGCAGGGTCAGATGGAAGTGCTGCGCAGCGACAGCTGGACCCCGCTGGACAGCGGTCAGGGGCTGCGCTTCGCCGCCGATCAACCGCATGGCTACCGCAGCGGCGGCAGCGGCGCGGTGTTCCTCAACATGCATCACTACCGTCAGGCGGTTCTGCCGCAGCCGGGGTGACATCCTTCACTTGTGCATCGCCGGCGTGCGGCCTACCAAGTGACCGTGACATTGAATTGAAGCCGTTTCCCGGAAAGGTCTTGTATGGATACGCTGCGCGGTAGCCTGTTGATGGCGCTGGCCATGGCTGCCTTTGCCCTGGAAGACATGTTCATCAAATCCGCAGCCCGCAGCCTGCCAGTGGGGCAGATCCTGATCCTCTTCGGCCTGGGCGGCATGGCGGTCTTTGCCGCGATGGCGCGTGCGCAAGGACATGCCCCGTGGCATCCGGGATTCAGCACGCGCCCGATGCTGCTGCGCTCTGTTGCGGAGGTGGCGGGGCGGCTGTGCTATACGCTGGCGATTGCGCTGACGCCTTTGTCCTCGGCCTCGGCCATTCTGCAGGCAACGCCGCTGGTGGTGGCGGCGGGCGCGGTGGTGTTCTTTGGCGAGACGGTAGGCTGGCGGCGCTGGCTGGCGATCGGGCTGGGGTTCGTGGGCGTGCTGCTGATTCTGCGTCCGGGCCTGAGCGGGTTTGAACCTGCCTCGCTGTTTGCCGTTGCCGGAACGCTGGGGTTTGCGGGCCGGGATCTGGCTACCCGCGCGGCGCCCAAGGACATGAGCAACAACCAGCTGGGCTTCCTCGGTTTTGCCATGCTGGCGTTTGCCGGTGTGATCGCGCTGGGCTGGACCGGCGGGGCGGTTTGGCCCGCGCCGCGCAACTGGTTGCAGATCACGGCGGCCACGGCGATCGGCGTCATTGCCTATAACGCGCTGTCCGGTGCGATGCGGGCGGGGGAAATCGCGGTGATTGCGCCGTTCCGGTACACTAGGCTGATCTTTGCCATGGTGCTGGGGGTGCTGGTATTTGGCGAGCGGCCCGATGCGCTGACCCTGATCGGCAGCGCAGTGATTGTCGGCAGTGGTGTTTTCACGCTGCTGCGCAGCCGGAAGCGGTGACGCGCGCCTTGCGCCCGCCGCCGCGCCGCCTTACATCTGCCTCCCATGGCCAAGAAGAAGCAGACATCCGATCCGAATTACAAAGTGATCGCCGAGAGCCGGCGGGCACGGTTCGATTACGCGATCGAAGACGATATCGAATGCGGCATCATGCTGGAGGGGTCCGAAGTCAAGGCGCTGCGCGGCGGCGGTACCAACATCGCAGACAGCTATGCTGCGGTGGAGAATGGCGAACTGTGGTTGGTGAATGCCTATATCCCGCCTTACGAACAGGCCAAGGTCTTTAAGCATGAAGAGCGCCGCCGCCGCAAGCTGCTGGTGTCGCGCAAGGAGCTGTCGGATCTGTGGAACGCCACCCAGCGCAAGGGGATGACCCTGGTGCCGCTGGTTCTGTATTTCAATCACAAGGGCCGGGCCAAGATAAAGCTGGGCATCGCCAAGGGTAAGAAAAACCACGACAAACGGGCGAGCGAGGCCAAGCGCGACTGGTCCCGCCAGAAGCAGCGGCTTCTGAAGGACGCGCGCTGACCAGGGGAGGGCGCTGCCCTCTTGGCCGGGCGGCCGATTCACCCTGAGTATGTCCACCAGAAAGAAGCCGGGATCATGCGCCTGCCGGCTGGCACCGTAGCCTGAAGCGGCGCTGCGGGCATTCTGCCTGTCACGCCCGCCGTGCCCCTCGATACGGGAAACATGACCTGTCACGTCCTCGCCGGGCTTGATCTTGACGGGCGCTGCGATTGTGCTGCCGGTCTCAGGTCAGGATCCCACTGTGCAGCAGTTGCACCAGCTAGGGGGTGCCTGTGAGGTACTGAGCGATGTTGCCTTTCCCGAGCAGCCGCCTGTGCGAAGCGGAAACAGGGCCGGTATAGACAATCCGAAGGGTTTCGACCTCCAGCAGCGGTTGCAGCGTTCCGGCGGGCAGGCCGACTGCCCCCCAGACCGAGAGGTGCTCAGACTGTGTCAGCCGGGTCAGCGGGGTAAACTCGGACACGCGGACAGAATCAAGGCTGAGCCGCTTCAACTGCGGCAGACGGGCGAGCGGTGCAAGGTCAGGCGCTGTGATGTTCACCAAGGCCAGCTTTTCAAGCTTTGGCAGCGCAGCGAGAGCCGACAGGCCGACACGGTACTTGAACGGCAGCCCGGCCATCAGGGTAAGATCGGCCTGCTCAGTGAACTGGTTTGGTTTCCGCAGATCCGGTGTGTGGTTTCCAATCCGGGTCTTTGCCGTCAAGTCGTTGCTGCCAATGTATGTTTTGCCGATCTCCATGCATTCCGCGCGCAAGGCGCCGGGGTTGAATATGCCCGCTGCAATTAGAAAAGCTGCAAGGAAGCTGTGAAAACCGGGCCTGCAACGGGCCTTTGCGATGAAATGCTGAAATTGGGGCCCATGCTGTTAACGTCCTGGTAACGGCTCGCGGGAATTTTGGAACCGCAGGCAGAGGGCGCCGCGGCCTTGCGCCGCTGTGCCGCCAGATGTACCCATAGCGCATGCGCAGAAAGGGAGACGCTTTGATGCAGGATGATCCAAAGACACTGGTTTCCACCGACTGGCTGGCCGCCCATCTGAAGGATCCGGATCTGCGGGTGCTGGACGCTTCCTGGTACTTGCCGCAGGAAGACCGCGATCCCAAGGCGGAATTTGACGCGGCCCATATCCCCGGCGCGCGCTTTTTCGATATCGATGATGTTTCCGACCACCGCTCGGACCTGCCGCATATGGTGCCGCCGGTTGAAAAATTCATGTCCCGCCTGCGGGCGATGGGCGTGGGCGACGGCCACCAAGTGGTGGTCTATGACGGAGCGGGCCTGTTTTCCGCCGCCCGCGTCTGGTGGCTGTTCCGCCTGATGGGGCAGGCCAATGTTGCGGTGCTGGATGGCGGTTTCCCGAAATGGCAGGCCGAAGGCCGCCCGGTTGAGGACCTGCCGCCGGTGATCCGCGACCGCCATATGACCGTGCGGGTGCAAAACCACATGGTGCGCGATGTGACACAGGTGTCTTCCGCGGCCAAGCTGGGCGACCATGAAATCATCGACGCCCGCGCCGCCGCGCGGTTCCGCGGCGAGGTGCCGGAACCGCGCGAAGGCCTGCGGGCGGGTCACATCCCTGGTTCGAAAAACGTGCCCTTCGGCCGCCTGCTGAATGCGGATGGCACCATGAAGGATGCAGAGAGGCTGCGCGCCGAATTTACCGCAGCCGGTGCCGATTTGAACAAACCTGTGATTACCACCTGCGGTTCGGGTGTCACCGCCGCCGTCCTCAGCCTTGCATTGGAGCGCATCGGCAAGACCGATCATGCGGTCTATGATGGCTCGTGGGCGGAATGGGGTGCCTTCCCGACCCTTCCCGTTGCTACCGGAGAGAACTGATGTTCGAGACCCTGAAACCCCAGCCCGCCGACAAGATTCTGGCGCTGATGCAGATGTACCGCGACGACCCGCGCGCGGACAAGATCGACCTTGGCGTCGGCGTCTACAAGAACGCCGAGGGCGTCACCCCGGTGATGCGCTCGATCAAGGCGGCCGAGCACAAGCTGTGGGAAGAGCAGACCACCAAGGCCTATGTCGGTCTGGCCGGCGATCCGGCTTATGGCGACGCGATGGTCAATCTGATCCTGGGCGATGCGGTAGCGCGTGAAAATATCGCGGCGGCTGCGACCCCCGGGGGCACCGGGGCTGTGCGCCAGGCGTTTGAACTGATCACTATGGCCAATCCCAAGGCCCGGGTGTTCGTTTCAGACCCGACCTGGCCGAACCATGTGTCGATCCTGAACTATGTCGGCATTGAGGCCGTCACCTACCGTTATTTCGACCGCGACACCCGCGGTGTGAACTTTGACGGCATGATGGAAGACTTGAAGGGCGCTCAGAAGGGCGACGTGGTGCTGCTGCACGGCTGCTGCCATAACCCGACCGGCGCCAATCTGAACGAGCACCAGTGGAAAGAGGTCATCGCGCTTTTGAACGCGCGCGGCCTGATTCCGATGATCGACATCGCGTATCAGGGCTTTGGCGACGGTTTGGAGGAAGATGCCAGGGGCGTGCGCCTGGTGGCCGCGGGCTGCCCCGAGGTGCTGATCGCGGCCAGCTGCTCCAAGAATTTCGGCATCTACCGCGAGCGCACCGGCCTGTTGATGGCGGTGTCGAATGACGCGGGGGCGCAGGCACTGAATCAGGGCACCCTGGCGTTCCTGAACCGGCAGAACTACTCCTTTCCGCCGGACCACGGTGCGCGTCTGGTGACGATGATCCTGAACGACGAGGCCCTGCGCACCGACTGGGCGGCAGAGCTGGAAGAGGTGCGCCTCGGCATGCTGGACCTGCGCCAAAGCCTTGCAGATGAGCTGCAGCGGCTGACCGGCTCGGACCGGTTCGGCTTCATCGCCCAGCACCGCGGCATGTTCTCGCTCCTGGGTACCACGCCGGATCTGGTCGAGAAGATGCGGCTGGACAACGGCATCTACATGGTCGGTGACAGCCGCCTGAATATCGCGGGCCTGAATGCGCAGACCGTTCCGTTGCTGGCTAAGGCAATCGTCGACGCCGGCGTCTGAGGCCGCCGCCAGAACATCCCGAAACGCGCTCCTTTCAGGGGCGCGTTTTTCTTTTGCGGGCTGCAAATGCACAGACGGCGCCCCATGAAAGCGCCGTCCTTTTGTTTCAATGCCGTGCAAGGAGTCAGCTGGGTGAGAACTCCGGATAGGCCTCCATGCCCAGTTCTGCCATGTCCAGCCCGTTGACCTCATTCTCTTCCTCCACCCGGATGCCTGTGGTGGCCCGCAGGATGATCCACACTGCGGCCGAGGCGGCGATGGTGAAGATCCCCACTACGGCAATCCCGGTCAGCTGTTTCAGCAGTGTCGCGTCGGGGTTCGACAGCACGACCGCAACAGTGCCCCAGATACCGCAGAACAGATGTACCGGAATGGCGCCCACCACGTCGTCGATCTGCAGCTTGTCCAGGAACGGCACCGCAAAGACCACGATCACCCCGCCGATGGCGCCGATCAGAGTGGATAGGCCCAGGCCCGGAGTCAGCGGCTCGGCGGTGATCGCCACCAGGCCCGCCAGCGCACCGTTCAGGATCATCGTCAGGTCCGGCTTGCGGAACAGGAGCTGGGTCAGAACCAATGCGGCCACCGCGCCGCCCGCTGCAGCGGCATTGGTATTGGCGAAGATCCGGCTGATGTCAGCTACATCGCCAATCGAACCCATCGCCAGCTGCGAGCCGCCGTTGAAGCCGAACCAGCCCATCCACAGGATGAAGGTCCCAAGCGTTGCCAGCGCCAGGTTGGAGCCGGGCATCGGAATGGTCTTGCCGTCCTTGTACTTGCCAATGCGCGGCCCCAGGATCAGCGCTCCGGTCAGCGCGGCCCAGCCGCCCACCGAATGCACCACGGTCGAGCCCGCGAAATCCAGGAAGCCCATCTGCTCCAGGAAACCGCCGCCCCATTTCCAGCTTGCCTGGAACGGGTAGATCACCGACGTCAGCACGATGGTAAAGATCAGGAAGGGCCACAGCTTGATGCGCTCTGCCAAAGTGCCCGAAACGATCGAGGCAGTGGCGGCACAGAACATCAGCTGAAAGAAGAAATCCGAGCCGGTCGTGGCATAGGAATAGTCGTCGGCACCTTCCGCGGTGATCCCGACCGCCTCCAGCACGCCGGGGCCAAAGACACCGGACAGCACGCCGTCGACCGCCCAGTTGCCCAGCGGATACATCAGATTATAGCCAATCAGCCAGTAGAACACGGCGGCCAGGGAAAACAGCGCCATGTTCTTGGTCAGCTGCATGGTTACGTTCTTGGAGCGCACCAGGCCGGCCTCCAGCATGGCAAAGCCAGCAGCCATCCAGAACACCAGGCAGCCGCCGATCAGAAACAGCAGCGAGTTCAGGATGAACACGGTATCGGTCGCGGGGTTCACGCCGGGGGCGGGGCCGTCCTGGGCCAGCGCCAGTCCCGGCAGCGCGGCCAGTGCCAGGGCCGCGAGGGGGAGTTTGAGGTTCTTCATAGGTCTTTCCTCCATGCCGGGCGCCTTACAGCGCCTCGAGGTTGGTTTCGCCGGTGCGGACCCGCACGGCCTGTTCCACATCCAGAACAAAAATCTTGCCGTCGCCGATCCTGCCCTCCCCAAGTTTTCCGGTGCGGGCGGTCTCGGAAATCGCGCTGATGGCCTGGTCGGCCTGATCGGCGGGCACCACCAGTTCCAACTTCAGCTTGGGGACGAAATTTACTTCGTATTCGGCGCCGCGGTAGATTTCCGTGTGGCCCGCCTGGGCGCCAAAGCCCTTGATTTCCGTGACCATCAGCCCGCTCACGCCAAGACCGGTCAGCGCCTCGCGGACCTCGTCCAGCTTGAAGGGCTTGATGGCGGCTATGATCATCTTCATCTCTGCATCCCTTGGTTTCCGCGCTGCTCCGGCCCTGTGCCGATGCATTGTGCACCTGCAGCAAAACCGCCGTCGCGAGCGGTGCAAAGCCCAAAGCCAGCAAGTTTCCGCGTGTCTTTCTGCGTGCGCACAATAATTTTGCGCCTTTGACCGGCTTCGCTTAAAAAACGGCCATCTGGCAAAGGGGGAAAGCCCGGGATTCTGCCCCTCTACAAACCGGGGCGCGCAGGGTATTGTCCCGGCAAACGGGCAATCCGGGCAGGACATGACGATGGCACAAGGATCCGGGCGCAAGCCTCTGGTGGCAGAAAAACGCTATTCCGCAGGCGGCAAGGGCAAGCCTTCCGCCGCGAAGAAGCCTGCGCGCAAAAAACCTGCACGCAAGGTTAAGCCCAAGAAGACCGGCCTGTTCGGCCTGTTCGCGCGTAAAAAGGCGCGGGCGAAACCGGCGCCGAAGAAACGCGGCTTCATCGGTCTCTTGCTGACGCCCTTTGTCTGGGCGTTCCGGCTGGTCTGGGGCTTTACCTGGCGGGTCGGCATGGTGGTCTGCCTGCTGGTCGGCCTGGCGGTGGCGCTGCAATATGCCAAGCTGCCCGAGGTTTCGGCCTATCTGGACGGGCGTGCGCGCGGGTCGGTCACCCTGCTGGACCGCAAAGGGGAGGTTTTTGCCTGGCGCGGCGACCAGTTCGGCGGGATCATCCGCGCTGATACGGTTTCGCCGCACCTGAAAAACGCGGTTGTCGCGACCGAGGACAAGCGGTTCTACCGCCACTTCGGCATTTCCCCGCGCGGCGTCGCCAGCGCCATCCGCATCAACCTGCGCGAAGGCCGCGGGCCGCTGTCGGGGCATGGCGGCTCTACCATAACCCAGCAGACCGCCAAGCTGCTGTGCCTGGGCCGGGTCTATGATCCTGCAGAATGGAAGAGCGAAAGCGCCTACGAGGCCGACTGCCGTAAGGGCTCCCTGTGGCGCAAGGGGACCGAGGCGATCTTTGCCCTGGCGATGGAAGCCAAATACACCAAGGACGAAATCCT
Organism: Leisingera sp. SA215; assembly: GCF_055902035.1. Lineage (NCBI taxonomy): Bacteria > Pseudomonadati > Pseudomonadota > Alphaproteobacteria > Rhodobacterales > Roseobacteraceae > Leisingera > Leisingera sp. SA215. Next base: position 165,990 of record NZ_JBVVXU010000010.1, read on the forward strand.
CTCGATCTACATGAACCGCGCCTATATGGGCGGCGGTGCCTATGGCGCCGAAGCTGCGGCGCAGCGGTATTTCGGCAAATCGGCGAACCAGCTGAATCCGGCTGAGGGCGCAATGCTGGCGGGTTTGCTGACGGCCCCGTCGTCGCTGGCGCCGACCAATAACCTCAAGCGCTCGCAGGACCGCGCCGCTACCGTGTTGCGGCTGATGCAGGAGCAGGGCTACCTGACCACCGCCGAGATGCAGCGGAACCAGAACGACCCGGCAGTGCTGAGCGAGGCCGCTGCCGCACGGGCAGGGGGGTATTTTGCCGATTGGGTGATGGACACCATCCCCGATTTCCTGGGCGATCAGACGACGGAGGATGTAGTGATCCGCTCGACCCTCGATCAGCGCCTGCAGGGGGCGGCTGAGGAAGCGCTGAAATACATCTTTGAGAACAAGGTCCGCCCGGGCTCCAAGGCGCAGGCCGCCATTGTGGTGATGAGCGCCGATGGCGCGGTGCGCGCGATGGTGGGCGGACGCAAGACGCGGGTGAACGGCGTTTTCAACCGTGCAACCCAGGCCAAACGGCAGACCGGATCGGCCTTCAAGCCTTTTGTCTATGCCACGGCCCTGGAACTGGGATATTCGCCCTACGACCGGGTGCTGGACGCAAAATACTGCATGAAAATTCCCGGATCCGGCCAATGGTGCCCGGAAAACTACACCCGCAAGTTCTATGGCGAGGTGACCCTGGCGCGGGCGCTGCGGGATTCACTCAACGTGCCGGCGGTCAAGATTTCCGAAGCAGTGGGCCGCGACAAGGTGAGCCGTGTGGCGCGCGATTTCGGAATCGACAGCGACCTCGCGGCCGGGCCTGCGCTGGCGCTGGGCGCCTCGGAAAGCAGCCTGCTGGAAATGACCGGTGCCTATGCCGGGATTCTCAATGGCGGCTCTTCGGTGACGCCCTACGGTGTGTCCGAGTTGAAACTGGTGAACGACAGCGACGCGCTGATGGGCGCCAGCGGCGGCATCGGCGAGCGGGTGATCCGCCCCGAAGCGGCGCAGCAGCTGGTCTGGATGATGGAGAAGGTGATTGCCGGCGGCACCGGCAGGCGGGCGCAGATCCCGGGCTGGCAGGCGGCAGGCAAGTCGGGAACGACATCTGCGGCCAAGGACGCCTGGTTCATCGGGTTTACCGCTGAGTATGTGGCGGGGGTGTGGATGGGCTATGACGACAACACGCCGCTTTCAGGTGTGACCGGCGGCGGCCTGCCGGCCGAGATCTGGCGCGAGACCATGGTGCGGGTACACGATGGCCTTACCGCCAAACCGCTGCCGATGCTGGAACCTGCGCCGATCGCCCCGCCGCCGCAGCAAACCCGCCGCGAGCGCCGCCGCCAGGGGCCGCAATTGGGCAAGGAACTGGGCCGCGCGGTGGACAACATCCTGCGCGACATTCTCGGCAACTGACCAGTCAGGAAAACGGGGGGCTCCCGCTTGTCTCATGGTCCCCATGGGCCCAACGGGAGCGCAGCATCCAGGACGCTGCGGCGACGGGCGGGAGCTTTTGCGGTACGCAGAAAATGCCGGACCGCCAGCCGCAAAGAAAAAGGCCCCCGCAGGGAGCCTGTTCCGGAATACGCTGAGGCGTGAGCTCAGCTCAGCCGCTTCAGCTCGGCAATCAGCGCATCGATGTCGCCTTTATTGCTGTCCAGGATGGCGCCGATCTCGGTGCGTTCGGTCAGCAGAAGATTCACGCCTTCGATAAACATGTTGAAGAACAGATCCCGGCCTGAGCGGTCCGACACCAGGAAGGTCACTTCAAACGGCGACTGGCCTTTGAGGTAGGCAATAGTGCTCACCTCATACCATTTCTTAACTTTTTTGACGCCTTTGACTTCCAGCTTGCCGCCGATGAATTCGCGGAAGCGCTTGCCGTATTTACGCGAGATATAGCCCTGGAATGCCTTGGAAAAGGCCTTTTTCTGGGACGAAGACGCCCGGCGCCCGTCCACACCCAGCGCGTAGGCCGCGATATAGGAGGTGTCGCTGTAGCGCTGGAAGATCCGCTCGAACTCGCGGAACATTGCGGTCTCGCCCTTGCCGGAATCGATCACCCGGTTGATATCGCCAACCAGACTGTTGATCAGCGTGCTGGCGCGGTTCTCGGTCAGCGCCCACAGGGCTTGCGGTGCGGCAGCCAGCATGGCGCCAGCGCCTATTAGAAATTTGCGGCGGTCCATTATCAGAATCCTTCAGTGTTCAGTTCGAACGGATCAATCTCCTGGATCTCCTTTCCATCCCCCAGCTGGAACCTGCGGTTCTGCAGATAGATCAGGCGCGATTGCGCGTAGCTGTCGGCGCTCTCGTAGAGAATCGAGTCGATCGTATCGGAATAATTGCCACGATCGCCCATGCGGCGCACGATCTCAGCGTAAATCGTTATATTGTCGGCAGTATTCTGCTCGGCGTAACCCAGCGGGTTGGTAAAGAAATCGACGGCGACCCCAACGGCATCGCGGCTGGTGGAGGGGCCCAGCAGGGGCAGTTCGACATAGGCGCCTTCGCCGACGCCCCAGGTGTGCAATGTCTGGCCGAAATCGGTGTCGACTGCCGGCACATTGAATTCGCTGGCCGGATCGGCAAGCCCGGCAAAGCCGACGGTGGAGTTGATCACAAACCGCGAAAATGCGTTGCCGGCCAGTTTCAGATTGCCCTGCAGCAGCGCATTGATCATCTGGCCTGGCATCGACAGGTTTTCGGCGAAATGCGAGAAACTGGTCACCATCGGTGCCGGCACAACAGCCACATAGCCTTTGGACGCGGGGCGGAAGGCCAGGCGGTCAACGCCGCGGTTAAAGGCATGAATCCCGCGGTTGGTCCGCTCATACGGGTCAAAAACCTCGCCCGAAGCCCGTGCAACCGGATCCTGTGTTGCGCAGCCGGCCACGGCACCGGCCAAAATCAGCGCAGATACAAATTTCAGCGGTCGCAAAAGAAAAGGCATTCGGTTAAGTGTCCAATTGATGCTGGAACAGACGGCTGGGAGCGCAGATAAGGGTTCTTCAGCCTATTTCCAGTGCAATTACATTTATTCACCGGCTTGTGTCTGATCTGATACTGTCTCAGGCATGGCCGATGGCCCGGGAACTTCTATTGCAGACTGACCATGAATAAAAGCATTTATAAGAGCGGCTACGATGAGCTTCGTTCTGTGCGGCGGCAGAGCCGGGGGCTGTACTGGTTCACCGGGGTCTTCAGCTTTTTTGTGAACCTGCTGATGCTGACCGGGCCTCTGTATATGATGCAGGTCTATGACCGGGTGCTGGGCAGCCGGTCGGAGGCGACGCTGCTGGCGCTGTCCTTGCTGGTGGTGTTCCTCTACGGCATGATGGGGCTGCTGGACTACGCCCGCGGCCGGATCATGGCACGGGTCGGGGCGCGGCTGCAGGCGGCGCTGGACCACCGGGTGTTCGATGCGATGATCCGCCGCTCGGCGGTGGCGCCGGATCCGGCGGCGCAGACCGGGCTGCAGGATCTGGAAGCGGTGCAGCGGCTGATCTCCTCGCCGGTGCTGACCGCCGCCTTCGACCTGCCCTGGACCCCGGTGTTTCTGGCCGGCATCGCCCTGTTCCACCCCTGGCTGGGCCTGCTGGCGCTGGCGGGCGGCGCGGTGCTGGTGGGGATTGCCATCCTCAACCAGCTGTTCACCAGGGCGCCGCAGCAAAAGGCCGGCATGACCGGCCACAAGGCCAATCTGATGTCCGAGGAGATCCGCAACGAGGCTGAGATGATCCAGTCGATGGGCATGCGCGGCGCCTCGTTCCAGCGCTGGAAGCTGGCCCGCGATGCCGCCCTCGCGGACAGTGTGACGGCCAATGACACCGGCGGCGGCTTCACCACGCTGACGAAGACGCTGCGGCTGTTCCTGCAGTCGGCGATGCTGGGCCTGGGCGCCTATCTGGTGCTGCAGGGCGAGGTGACGCCGGGGGCGATGATTGCCGGGTCGATCCTGATGGGCCGGGCGCTGGCGCCGATCGAGCTGGGCCTGGGCCAATGGGCGATGGTGCAGCGGGCGCTGAAGGGCTGGCACAGCCTGGCCGAGCTGCTGAGCAAGGTGCCGGAGGAGGACGCGCGCACGGCGCTGCCGAAACCCAAGGCGCTGCTGGAGGTGCAGGGGATGGCGGTGGTGCCGCCGGGCAGCAAGACGCCGCTCCTGCGCAACGTCAGCTTCCGGGTGCAGCCGGGCCAGGCGATCGGGGTGATCGGGCCGTCGGGCTCGGGCAAATCGACCCTGGCGCGGGCGCTGACCGGGGTCTGGACGCCGGCGGCCGGCTCGGTGCGGCTGGACGGGGCGGCGCTGGATCAATACGCGCCGGATGTGCTGGGCGGCCACATCGGCTATCTGCCGCAGCGGGTGCAGGTGTTTGACGGCACCATTGCCCAGAACATCGCCCGGCTGCAGCAGCAGCCGGATGCCGAAAAAGTGGTGGAAGCGGCGCGCAAGGCCGCCGCCCATGAGATGATCCTGAAGCTGCCCGACGGCTATGACACCAAGGTCACCGCCACCGGCGGGCGGCTGTCGGGCGGCCAGTTGCAGCGGGTCGGGCTGGCCCGCGCGCTCTATGCCGATCCGGTGATCGTGATCCTCGACGAGCCGAACTCCAACCTCGACAACGAGGGCTCGATTGCCTTGAACCGGGCGATCAAGCAGATCAAGGCCGAGGGCCGCTCGGTGCTGATCATGGCGCACCGCCCGGCGGCGATCCAGGAATGCGACATGCTGCTGGTGATCGACAAGGGCACCCAGACCGCCTTCGGCCCCAAGGACAAGGTGCTGCAGGAAATGGTCGCCAACCATCAGACCATCCGCCAGGCCACTGGCACAGGAGGCGTGCGATGAACGGGCACAGCAACTGGCCGGCCCGGCGGCCGCTGATCATCGGCCTCCTGGCGCTGCTGGTGCTGGTCGGCGGCTTCGGCTCCTGGTCGGTGCTGTCGTCGATTTCCGGCGCAGTGGTGGCGACGGGCCGGATCGAGGTCGACCGCAACCGCCAGATCGTGCAGCATCTGGATGGCGGCATCGTTGCCGAGATCCTGGTCGAGGAGGGCGATACGGTGGCCGAAGGCGACACGCTGATCCGGCTGGATGCCAATGAGCTGACCTCGCAGCTGGTGATCACCGAGGGCCAGCTGTTCGAGCTGATGGCGCGCCGCGGCCGGCTGGAAGCCGAGCGCGACACCGCTGCCGCGATCCGCTTTGAGCCGGAACTGCTGGCGGCGGCGGAGCGTCTGCCGGATGTCAGCGATCTGGTGCAGGGCCAGCGCCGCCTGTTCGAGGCCCGCAACGACACCACCGCGCGCGAGATCGAGCAGCTGGAGAAGCGCCGCACCCAGATCCAGGAGCAGATCCGCGGCGTCAAGGCGCAGCAGACCTCGATGAATGTGCAGCTGGAGCTGATCGGCGAGGAGCTGGAGAACCAGCAGTCGCTCTTGGACCGCGGCCTGGCGCAGGCGGCGACGGTGCTGAACCTGCGCCGGACGCAGGCCGATCTGCAGGGGCGGCTGGGCGAGCTGGTGGCCTCGGAAGCGCAGTCCGAGGGGCGTATCACCGAGATCGACATCGAGATCCTGAAGCTGGCCACCAGCCGCCGCGAAGAGGCGATCAGCCGGTTGCGCGACCTGCGCTACCAGGAACTGGAGCTGGCCGAAAACCGCCGCTCGCTGCAAGGGCGGCTGGCGCGGCTGGAGATCACCGCGCCGGTCTCCGGCATTGTCTACGGGCTGCAGGTGCAGACGCCGCGCTCGGTGATCCGGCCGGCCGATCCGGTTTTGTACCTGGTGCCGCAGGACCGGCCGCTGGTGATTGCGGCGCAGGTGGCGCCGACCGATATCGACCAGCTCTACACCGGCCAGCAGGTGACCCTGCGGTTCTCGGCGCTGGACCAGCGCTCGACGCCGGAGCTGTTCGGCCATGTCACCCAGGTCTCGGCGGATGCCTTCGAGGATCAGGGCAGCGGGGTTTCCTATTACCGGGCAAGGATCGAGCTCAATCCCGGCGAGCGCGGCCGCCTGCCTGCGGGCACGGTGCTGATTCCGGGGATGCCGGTGGAAAGCTACATCCGCACCGCCGACCGCTCGCCGCTGGCCTATCTGGTCAAGCCGCTGGCCGATTATTTCAACAAGGCCTTCCGCGAAAGCTGA